>JBBSQW010000002.1:0-229061 GCA_038243635.1 Sphingobacteriales bacterium | reverse complement strand
TTATCGCTCAGCACCATTGCTTTTCAGCAATCGCACCATAAAGTGGTTTGGTAGCTACTCCTGAAAGTCGCCACCGAGAGACCTACTCTCATCTCTTTTAAAGCATCAGGTTGCTAAAGCAACCTGTTCAAGACACACACGTTTTGCTAATTTGTGCAGAAATGGCATTGCTTGCAGAACCATTGTCGTACCGCACTAAATTAAGTAAATAACGAATGACTTTACATAAACCACCGTCGGCCATTTTTGAACAAATTTGCTGTTAGCGGTAGGTTTTCTTTCACTCTCTTTAATGCAATTAGTAGTACCTTACTTATGTCATCCTGTTTTTTTTAAAATTAGTTACAAAGAGCTAAAGGAATCGTATCATTTTTGATTACTAAACTAACGTTACTTTTTAATATTTTTTCAATCTCGCTTGCAGATTTTTTTTGTAAAGTATCGAAATTGAAATAATTGGTTTGAACAATTAATGTTAGTGAATCGCCCATTTTTTTAAAATGATGACTTTTGACAAATAGTTCCTGACTTTTACGTGGAATATTTCCAAACAAAATATTCGAAATACTATCTGACGTCACAGAATTTTTAATTGATAGTAATAAATCAATATGGTCTGGGATTATAAAAACTCCTTCTTCATGGAAATATTTGAGGGATAGCAAACAAATTGAATCTGCATTTCTATTTTCAAAGTCTGTTCTTTTTGACCTATTCCTATTACAGGAAATAAATATTATTAATCCTACTATTAAAATTGATTTTAAAAACTTCATTATTTAATGAATTTATAATAATCTTGGTCTAAATATCCTCCCTCAAATAGTTGTCAATAATAAAATTACAATTGTGTCCCACTTTTTCTGATACTCTATGGTCAGGTAAACTTACCGCTAACTTACATATATGTGCAATAAAACCCGTCATATACAACGCCCATTTGTTGAGTATAGGTAATTATTATCGGCACATATATTTTCTAAATATAGAAATAAACAATTTAGCTTACTTTAAAAGAAAATACAAATTAGAACAGCAGATTCTATTTTATAATAATCATATAAAATTTCTATTAAATATTTATCAAAATATTGTCTTACTTCTTAATGTAAGTTTAGGATTAACAGCCATAACCCGACAAATTAAGAAAGAAAAACCCTGTGAAATGGGCTTTCCTTAATGAGAAAAAATCATCAATGTGGCAAGCTGTCTCTAAATTTTCCGTAAACCCAAGTACCTGCAATAGCACTTAAAAAAGTCACAATCACCGCCAAAAATCCACTTCCTATCTGTGCAAACAAAGGACCCGGACAAGCACCTGTAATTGCCCAGCCTAAGCCAAAAATTAGTCCGCCAATAATTTGACCTTTGTTAAAAGTCTTTGGATGAAATGCGACCTGTTCTCCGTTTAAGGTTTTCATTTTAAACTTTTTGATTAAAAATATGGAGAGCATTCCTACTACTACCGCTGTTCCAATTACACCGTACATGTGAAACGCGGATAATCTGAACATTTCCTGAATCCGGAACCAAGATATAATTTCTGCTTTTACAAATACAATTCCGAACAAAGTGCCCAAAATCAGATACTTTGTATTGGAAAAAATGCTTTCGTTGGCTACTTGATTGTTCGGCGCTTCACACTCCATTGGGTGTTCAATCACAAATTCTTCGTTGCTATTCATTAGACTATTAATTTAAAAATTACAGGTAATAATACCCAAGTTGAAATAAAGCCGCCAACCATAAATGCTATTGTAGCAATTAAGGATGGCAATTGCAGGTTAGACAAACCCATAATGGCATGTCCAGAAGTGCAACCACCGGCGTACCGCGTACCAAAACCAACCATAAAGCCTCCGAAAACCAAGAAAATCAATCCTTTTAAGCTGAAGATTTGGTCAACACCAAAAATATCAATGGGCATTAAGCCGCTAAAGTCGGTTACCCCCAAAGCAGTCAACTGCGACTTTGTACTTTCTGCAATTTGAATGGGTTCGCCGTTGGATAAAAACTGCGTGGCTATAAATCCGCCAATTAAAATACCTCCAACAAAAAATAGATTCCACATTTCGCGTTTCCAATTATAGCTGAAAAATGGAATTTTTGCCGGAATACAGGCCGCACATATATGGCGTAATGAGGATGATACGCCAAAAGATTTGTTTCCGATTAATAGTAAAGCTGGTACAGTTAATCCAATTAATACGCCGGCCACGTACCATGGCCAAGGCTGTTTGATTATTTCTAACATATCTATTAGGTGAAAAGTATAAAGTGAAAAAGTCTAAAGTTTTGAGTGGTAAGTAATAAGTCCTAAGTGAAAAATTAAAAGTGGAAAGTATCTAAAAACTAAAACCTGACAACCTGACCAACTAACCACCTGACTATCTAACAAAAAACGAACATTTTCTTTTTTGTGTTAGGGATGGAAACGGCATCCTTTTTTGCCTTATGCGTTAATCAAATGCAAAAAAGATACAGTGTACAGCCCGACCCCCGATTTTTCATCGGGGGAACACCCTAAAAAAATTAAGATTTCTTCATACTTTTAGTTGGACACATAAAATCAGTCGTTTTTAAACCACTATTCTTTAAGGCATCAAAACCGCCATTCACGTTAATTACGTGATGATAACCGCGAGCTTTCAAAATGGACGAAGAAATCATGGATCTATAACCGCCCGCACAATGTAGATAATAAGGTTGGTCTTTATCAAACTCGTTTGTCCATTGGTTGATGAAATCTAAAGGTCGGTTTAAGGTGAACTCCAAATGCGCTGCTTCGTATTCACTTGGCTTACGTACATCTAAAACCTGCAAATCCTCTTTTTCACTTTTCGCTTTTAATGCATCAGCATCAATGGTTTCTACCGAATCAACTTCTTTCCCAGCTTTTTCCCAAGCATCTATTCCGCCTTTTAGGTAACCAATGGTATAATCGTAACCTACGCGAGCTAATCTTTTCACCGTTTCCTCTTCCCTACCCTCATCTGTAACTAATAAGATCGGTTGGTTTAAATCAACAATCAAAGCTCCTACCCACGGCGCAAATTGCCCGTCCAATCCTATAAAAATAGCATTCGGAATAAACCCTGCGGCGAACGAAGCCGGTGAGCGAACATCTAAAATTAAAGCGCCAGTTTGGTTAGCGGCAATCTCGAAATCATTTGGTGCTAAGGCATGTAATCCTCTGTCATACACTTCGTCGATGGTTTCAATTCCCTCCTTATTCATCTTCGCATTTTTTGGAAAATACTGTGGTGGAGGCAAAATATCAGTCGTTAATACCTTGATAAACTCATCTCTGGAAATATCGCTTAAAGCATAATTTGTTTCTTTTTGATTTTCTAAAGTGTCAAAAGTCTCCTTACTCATATTTTTACCACAAGCCGAACCCGCTCCGTGAGCTGGATAAACAATGATATCATTTGGCAAAGGCATAATCTTACTTCTTAACGAATCATATAAATTACCAGCCATTGCTTCTGGCGTAGTATCGGCAGACTTTTGCGCTAAATCTGGGCGACCAACATCACCAATAAATAAAGTATCTCCGGTGAAGATGCAATACGGCTTTCTGTTTTCATCCAAACACAAATACGTGGTGGATTCTAAGGTATGTCCTGGCGTATGCAAAACTTTAATAATGATATCACCAATTTTAAATTCCTCACCATCGGTAGCGATATGCGATTCGAAACCTGTAACCGCCGTTGGACCGTAGACAATTGTTGCGCCTGTTTTTTGTGCTAAATCCACGTGGCCAGAAACAAAATCTGCATGGAAATGCGTTTCAAAAACATATTTGATATTGGTTTTAGCTTGTTCCGCTTTTTCGATATATGGCGAAACCTCACGTAATGGATCAATAATGGCAGCTTCGCCCTTACTTTCTATGTAGTAAGTCGCTGTGGCTAAACATCCGGTGTAAATTTGTTCTATTTTCATGTTAATTGAGTATTGGGCATTGAGTATTGAGACATGAGATTTGAGATTTGAGACCACCTGCTATTGCTTTAGTATTGTTCCACAAATCAAAATCTTCTTCTTTAATTTATATTTCTCTATAACTGATACCTTTATCTTGATACTTTTTTTTAGTCTTTGTCCGTAATCTGATGACTAGCTTTATTCTAAAATCTTCTTTTTCCACGCTATATTTATCTTGACACTTGATACTATCTACTTGATACTAACAACCTAACCACCTAATAACCTAAAGAATCAACTCTTCAATAATTATTACCACAGCCATTACAAAAACGAAATAGCCGAACATTTTTTTGAGTTTTTGATTGTTGATGAACCTATTCAAGTAAATTCCTAAAAATACCCCAAATGACGCAATCAGCGAGAAAAAAACTAAAAAGTTCCAATCAATATGTGACATATTTAAAAGATCACCCGTAAAGCCTATTAACGAGTTAATTGCGATTACCAACAGGGACGTCCCTACGGCTTTATTCATGGGTAGGTACATAAAAAACACTAAAGCCGGAACAATCAAAAATCCGCCTCCAGCGCCAACTAATCCCGACAGGATCCCTACGGTTATCCCGCTCACTAAAACCAATGGATAATTAGTATCCGCAACTTGTCCATTTTTCTCTTGCACTTCCCCACATATCATTTTACAGCCCGATATCAGCATAATCAATGCAAAAAACAGCATCAAAAACAGATCTTTGGTTAGGCTAAAACTGCCAACAGTAAATAAGACATCCGGCATGGCGTGTATCACAAATTTCCGCATTAACCAAACCGTTATAAATGCTGGGATTGCAAAAATTACCGACATTCTAATGTTAACCAAGCCCTTCTTTACGTAACTTCCTGCACCAACCAACGACGTAAAACCAACTATAAATAAAGAATATGCCGTTGCTATTACAGGTTCAATTTTAGCTACATAAACCAAAACCGGAACCGTTAGAATTGAACCGCCGCCACCCGTTAGTCCTAAAGCTAAGCCAATAAATAATGCTAAAAAATAAGTGATGTATAAGTGCATAAACATCCGTTACATGTTGCAATCGCAATTCTCCATACAATCTAACAACTTAATCAAATCACGTTCCTTCAATGAGTAAAAAACCTGGACACCTTGCTTCTCCGCATTCAACAATCCCTTTAACTTCATGTTGGATAAATGATGCGAAAGTAAGGACTGCTCACAGCCTAAAGCTTCGCAAATCTCGTTTACACTCATGCGTTCTTTTGCAGAGAGCAAATCGATAATTGATAAACGAATTGGATGTGCAACTGACTTTAAAATGTAAGCCGCTTTTTCTAATTTTTCTTTAGACAGATTTCTTGTATTTATCGCTACCATAACGATACAAACGTATGAACATATTATCATATAACAATATATAGATATCTTTATTTTGTCAATAAATGTTTAGATTTATTAGCTTTTTGAAAACCTTTACGTCATAAAAGCCGTTACTGTATATAATGAATAAAACCGCGATCATACTTTTTGCCGATTTGCCCGATTTTGAGGCAAGAGCTAAAAGTTTTTGTAACGCGGTATCGCAAAAGGCAACCGAGAAAATCTCGTCCGTTTTAACCAATCACTTTTATCAGCTTGCAAATCAAACTAGCGCCAATGTGCTGTTGGTTGACACTTATCAGCAGAAAGGGAAAAGCTTTGGAGAGAAAATAGCTAACGCTTTCGCTGCTGTTTATGCACAAGGTTTTGATAATGTAATTTGTATAGGTAACGATTGCCCGGATTTGGACCTATTGCACCTTGAAAATACCATTGCACAAGTTGAAAGTGGAAATGTAGTTTTGGGGCCTACTTTAGATGGCGGTGCTTATTTAATAGGTATCCCTAATCAAAAATTTAATCTGCAAAACTTTCAAAATATCCATTGGCAAACAAGTAGAACGTTTAGTAATTTAAAAGCGCTATTTCCGCAGGATGTTTCTACTTTGGAAGTTTTAACAGATTTAGATTCTGAAAGTGATTTTTCGTTCAATAAAAAGTCAAACCCATTTACGGTTTGCTTAATCAATATTATAAAAAGTTTTATTCCTATTAAAAAATCATCTTTTAATAGTATTGAACTCGTTTTTTTAAATGTTGATGGTTCTTTTTTAAAAGGACCTCCTGTTTTCTCTAAATAAGTCATAGCGCTTTTTCTCCATTAAATTTCATTTCAAAAAATACTAACGCTCAAATTTTGGGTGCTAAATAAAATATTATGGCAAAAGATTACTTCAATCCAGACGATTTAAAAAAGTTTGGAAACATTACTGAGTTTCAAAAACCAATGGGCGATAAATTCTTTGAATACTATGCCGAAGTTTTTAAAGAAGGTGCGCTAACTGTTAGGGAAAAGTCATTGATTGCGCTTGCAGTAGCTCATGCGGTTCAATGCCCTTATTGTATTGATGCTTATTCTTCAGACTGTTTACAAAAAGGTGCTGATGAAGAACAAATGATGGAAGCAGTTCACGTGGCTTCTGCAATTAAAGCAGGCTCTACCTTGGTTTATGGTGTACAAATGATGAACCACGTGAAAGATAAAATAATGTAATTATGGGTGTTAAACAAGTAACAAAATCTTTAAAATCTTCTGGTAGCGCATTAGACAGCACTTTTTTTCAATTAAAAGTATTATCGCAGAAGGATGTTCATGATGAACTTTACCCAAGCTTTCACAAAAAAATAAAAGCCGTAGGTGTTGATTTTTTAAGTGTAACAGCTTTAGAAGTTTTTCAGATCAATATTGGTAAACTTTGCAACCAAACCTGCTCGCACTGCCATGTGGACGCTGGTCCGGATAGGAAAGAGGAGAACATGTCGCGAGAAACCTTGGAAAGATGCCTTTACTTAATTAAAACGCACAATTTTAAAAAGGTAGATATCACAGGTGGTGCGCCGGAAATGAACGCACATTTCAAGTGGTTTGTGGAAGAATGTACAAAAGCCAACGTTGAGGTTATGGTTCGTTGCAACCTAACTATTATTATGGCGAACAAGAAATACCACGATTTACCGGACTTTTTTAAAGCAAATCATGTTCACGTAGTTTCATCTTTGCCGTCTTTCTCTGCAATGAGAACAGATGCGCAACGTGGTGACGGTGTTTTTGAAGATTCTATTGCAGCACTGCAAAAGTTAAATGCTGTTGGTTACGGTGTGGAAGGCAGCGGATTAATCATTGATTTGGTTTACAATCCCTCAGGTGCTTATTTACCGGGAGATCAAAAGTCGATGGAAGCAGAATTTAAACGTCAGCTGAAACGCAAGTTTGATATTGTATTTAACAGCTTGTTTGCCATTACCAATTTACCAGTAAGTCGCTTTTTAGATTATCTGTTAGAAAGCAACAAGTATTTGGATTATATGCATGAATTGGTTAACGCTTTTAACCCTTCTACTTTAGATGGATTGATGTGCAAAAACACCATCAGCATTAGTTGGGACGGTTTTATGTACGATTGTGATTTTAACCAGATGCTGGATTTAAAGTTCACGGGAAAGGCTAAGCATATTGATGATTTTGATTTCGAGGAGATTTTGAATCGGAGGATTATTATTAATAACCACTGTTACGGTTGTACCGCTGGGGCGGGAAGTAGTTGTGGTGGGGAAATAGCGTAGTTTATTGGCTAGTTTAACCACAGAGGTCACAAAGAAAAACCGAAAGTATGGTATGCTGTTTTAGACGATACTCATGGTTTTAGTTTCGAAATTAAAGCTTTGGATTACGATTTTAAAACAGCTTCCGATTTAATGGAAGATAAACCTTTACCTCAACCGTATAGAGAAACTTTAACTTCGGGTATCTGAGATAATTGCGATATTTTACCAAAACAGGAAAGAGCATTACAAGGGAAAGAGATTGTTTTTCTGTAAAGGGATGAAATTGAAAATATAGAACTTTTATCAAAAATCTTCACTAAATTAGACTATGGAAACTTTAATCATAAACATCCCAGAAAAGAAAAGTGATTTGGTAAAATCCTTACTTAAAGAACTTGGCGTAAGTTTTAAAGAAGAAAAAAAATCGAAAAAAAATTTTAAGGAACAGTTATTAGATTCACCAGTTTGGACTGATCAAGATTTTGAAAATATGGAATTAGCCGCTAAAAGCTTTAACAGCTTGAAACCTGCTAAATGGTAGTAGATACTAATATATTTATCGACCACCTCAGAGCGAAAGACAAGTTAACAACTGAATTGTTTAAGTCATATTCAAAATCAGAGCTATTTATTAGCCCAGTAACAATTTATGAACTGTATATGGGTGTTAACTCCGATGAAAAGAAAAATTATATCGAGTTAATCATAGAACCTTTCCGCATTTACAATTTTGACAAATCTACATCCTTGGAGGCAGCAAACATTTTTATTCAGCTAAAGAAAAAGAATCAATTGATTGAATTTAGAGATATTTTTATTGCAGCAACCTGTATTGTCCACAACCAACCTTTACTTACAAAAAATACAAAACACTTTCAGCGAATAGAGGGGCTAGTTCTCTATGAACTATAAATAAATAGACATAAAGCCCCAAACTCACACTAAGCGTGAACAGCTTATCAAATCGATGAAAAAACTTAAAGTATTTTACTCCATACGCATGACTAGCGAAATGGAGAAAGAAGACACCATAAATTTGATGAATCAAGAAATCAATGATGCGATTAGCAAGTGGGTTAAGAAAGAAAAAATAACAAATTATGAGATCGTGAACAGCCAGCTTACTTCCACCAGCGAATTTACGTTATTCGGTCAGTTTAATGCAAGCATGATTGTGCTATCAACCCATATTTCATATAAAGAGGATTGACGTAAACTGCAATTTCCTCTTCCTTAATCCATCCATTTGAAACCCCAGATGCAATTAACTTATCTGCCAACTTTTACAGTCATTTAAACCTTATCCCCGTACGTAACAGAACGTAATTTATCCAAGGGTGGCTGACAACAAGCTATGAAAGAAATTGGTGCTTAATGATTGAACGAACGCTGATGATCAGAGTCTTTAAAATAAAATCCCGTTGGGAATCATTACTTGCCCCCCAGAAAAAGATCTTTTTGTAAGTTCGATCAAAAATAATTAAAACACCCGCTACAAGCATTTTGAAAATGCTATTTTTTAGCTTTTTCAAAACAAATATATTTTCTGTTAAAATGGCAAAAAGTTTGGTAAAACCTGGTGGGGCGAGCAATGGCTCAACGCATTGAGCAATATAGATTACAGCAATAGGTTGCCCAGAGGCAGCAGTTATGCTCGTAAAGGTGCAGTAACAGAAATCCACATTAGCGGAAACAAGATAAATGCAAAAGTGGCTGGGAGCCGGCCGAGGCCGTACAATGTAGATATTATTTTACCCTTATTTTCTGTTTCCCAGTTCAGCAGTTTCATCAATGAGCTGATGGAGCGTCCGGCGGTTATTGCCAAATTGCTCAACAGAGCATTAGACCCCGAAGTGCTAAAAATTGCAGAGAACATTGGACTAAAAGTTTTTCCAAAACAATGGGATGATTTTCAGATGGAATGTTCATGCCCGGATTGGGCAGTGCCTTGTAAGCATCTGGCAGCCGTAATTTATAAAGTAAGCGCAGAGATAGACAATAATCCTTTTTTGGTGTTCAACCTCCACCATGTTGACCTGCTTTTAGAACTGAACAAACGCGGAATTGTTATAAAAAAAGAGAACACTGAAATCCCATATTTAACGGAACTGTATTTTCAAGAAGAAGAAAAAATAAAAAAGAAACCGTCTTTTAATTCAGAAAAGGCTTACACAAAGCTTTCATATACTGCCCTGCCTTTTCTACACGATCCATTAATTGCCTTACTTGTTGATTATCCAGCATTTTATCAGGGCAAGGGTAATTTTAAAGAAAAATATGCAATTGCTTTAAATTATTCCGTAAAAAAAGCTCAAAAAATAGTACAGGAAAAAACCAGCCTACAAGATTTAATAAATAGACGCACCTACCAACAACAAAGTATTTCTACACACAACTACGCTAGTTTGGTAATTGATAACCAACACCAAACTAAGGTGTTGGTTAACGAGCAGTCTTTATCATTAGTCGACTTTCTGTTACAATTAACACAGATTCCGCCATCGAAAACTTTAGATTATCAGCCTTCCGTCGCCTCATTACATACGCTGTTATACACGGCTTTGCATTTAATTGCAAGCGGTGCCATTGTACCACAGATTATACGGCAGCCCAGTGAATTGTTTATGATAAGATGGCTACCGGCCATGCTCAGCAAAGAAGTGCGCCAGTTGGTAGAAAAATTGGAGGAAATTTTACCGCCGGATATTTTTTTGTTGGAAGAAAAAAAGACCATCAAAACAGTTGACCACCACAGGGCTATCAATCTTTTATCTGTAGTTATTACAGAATTAATAACGGCTTTTGAAGAAAGAAATTCGGACGATTTATTTCTAAACTTATTTTTAGGAAAGCATAGTTATAATTTCAAAAACCCGAGAGAAGAAGCTCTCAGTGGCGGAATTGCGGTTTGGGTCCAAAAATACTTTTTGGCTCAAGGTAGCTACAAACCACAAATAGTGGTCGCAGAAGCCAGTAATGATAATTTTCTATTATCCATAAATATTTTTCATAGGGATAAGCCCACCGGCAAACCTGACTCTTTGCGTGATATTTTAACGCTTAAAAAATTCGATAAACAGCGATACGAAGTGTTGCAATCACTTACGCAATTAAGCAGTTTTATTTCTGGGCTGGATATTTACATCAATAGCAAAGGTGAAGCATTGATAGTGATGGATATGGATACATTTACACCATTTTTATTCCAGATGATTCCGGCTATACAACTGCTAGATGTTGATGTTCTCCTGCCAAAATCGCTACAGCAAATCCTAAAGCCCAAGCCAAGTGTAAAGGTTAAAACAACTTCTGGAAAATCGTTCCTTCGTTTGGATCAGCTATTGGAATTTGACTGGCAAGTGGCTATTGGTGATACCGTAATGGACGAAAAAGAGTTTAAAAAGCTCTTGCAAAATGCTGATGGACTTATCAAGTATAAAAGCAATTACATTTATGTAAACAAGGACGATTTAGAAAAGCTACACAAACATTTCAATAGCAACAAAGAACTGTCTTCTTTTCAAATGCTTCGTTCCGTATTAACTGGCGAATACCTTGGTGCTACTATTGGACTTACCGATGAAGTGAGAGACTTGATTAAAGAGCTTTCGAACTTTAAAGAAATCCCGCTGCCCAAAGGCATCAATGCAACACTTCGCCCCTACCAGCAACGTGGTTATTCTTGGATGTACCGCAATTCTAAAATAGGTTTTGGTTCCGTACTTGCCGACGATATGGGCTTGGGAAAAACATTGCAGGTAATTACCACTTTGTTAAAATATAAAGAAGATGGACTTTTGGAGGATAAAAAAGCATTAGTGGTAGCACCCACCGGCTTATTAACCAATTGGCAGGCAGAAATAGAAAAATTTGCACCAACATTAAAAACACATATTTTCCACGGTGCTAACAGAAGTTTTGTTGAAGAGTTCGACATATTGCTTACCTCTTATGGCATTGCGAGAACCGAAGCGCCAAAACTAAAAAAACTTCCTTGGCATTTTTTAATTATTGATGAAGCACAGAACATTAAAAACCAGGATACCGCACAGGCGAAGGCCATAAAAAGCATTGGTGCCGATAATTTTATTGCCATGAGCGGTACGCCGGTTGAAAACAGGCTGAGTGAATTCTGGAGCATATTTGACTATAGCAACAAAGGCCTTTTAGGAAATGCAAAAGAATTTAAGGCTGTTTATGCCACGCCAATTGAAAGCTACAACGATTATAACGCAGCAGAGAAACTAAAGAAGGTCACTGCTCCTTTTATGATGCGCCGCCTTAAAACGGATAAGTCTATTATTAGTGACTTGCCAGATAAAATTGAAATGGATTGCTTCGCTACCTTGGTTAAAGAACAAGCCAGTTTGTATGAAAGAACATTACAGGAAGCAATGAAACAAATAGAAGCAATTGATGCTGTAGATCAAAAAGGATTATTTGTTCGCCAAGGATTGGTATTGCAAATGATTTTGGCCTTGAAGCAAATTTGCAACCACCCCACCCAATTTCTAAAAAACAAAGCTTTTGGTGCTTCGTTAAGCGGTAAACTGTCGTTGTTGTTTGATAAGTTGGATAGCATAGTAGAAAGCAACGAAAAAGTGTTGCTATTTACCCAGTTTACTGAAATGGGCAAATTGCTACAACGCTTTATAAGTGAACGTTATCAAGAAACACCGCTGTTCTTCCATGGCGGATGCACTTTAAAGCAACGAAAGGAAATGGTAGAGAACTTTCAGACCAACCACGCCGATAAGATATTTATTCTCTCATTAAAAGCAGCAGGAACGGGTTTAAATCTTACGGCCGCCAATCATGTTATTCATTATGATTTATGGTGGAACCCCGCGGTAGAAGCGCAAGCAACGGACAGAGCTTACCGCATTGGGCAAAAAAGCAATGTAATGGTACATCGGTTCATTACCAAAAACACATTTGAAGAACGTATTAACGACATGATCCAATCTAAAAAAGCTCTGGCCGAAATGACAGTAGCAACAGGAGAAAACTGGATTGGCAACCTAAGCAATAAAGAATTGAAAGATCTGTTTGCTTTGGATTAAAAGAATTTCAGTTCAGTACATGACAAAAAAATAAAACTACACAGCAACATAGGGTAAATGCTATTAGCAGGACACAAAGCAACAAATAGATTTTGGCATATAGCCCAATATGTGGCTATCGTAATGTCCTTGGGCATCTTAAAAATTCTCGTGTTCACGTATAAAAAGCTAGCTATGTGGTTTAAAAAAATGTCAGGTACTAAAGAATTTCAGGTATAATTGCTGTAAATACACTATCATATAGATTTGCAGTTTTAAACCCGATTATTGAGAAACCTTAAAAATATCCCAAACAATCTTTTGGGTTAAATGTGAGCGTTAAGGATTGAAGCGGCATCCTTTTTATTTGTTATCTTGAGCGGAGTCGAAAGAAAACAAATAAAAAGATAGAGCGAAAAGCCTGTTAAAACGTCCTAAACGATATTTTTTTTTAAACAATTATCGAACTTAGGTTAAAGCTTTTAGTCTTTACATAACGATTTTGTTCAGCAGTTTCACATCTTCATTCCATTTCTCCATTTCCTTACCATATGCTTGCTGTGTTTTTGTAATCCTAAGCGTATGCGGTGTGCCTTTTTTGATGGTTTCGGTTTTTAAATCAATCACCACGTTTCTGATGGCGTTCTCCAGTGCGGTTCTTTCGCTTTGTTTTTTCCGGTAATCAAAAACTTGTTGGTCGGGCGATTCCAGAAACATTTTTAATATTTGCCATTCACTTTTGTAATCTTTAGTGAAAGGCATTTTTCTGTACCAGTTTTCAGGAGGTTGCGGTTGACTGTTTACTCGGCTTTGTAAAAACTCCCTGCTTTTAAGCAGTAATATTTGAGTGAGTTCAGTTCTATCATTAAGAAGCATTAATTGCGGCACCAGTATATTGTTTATATAATCCCTATGGGGATTCGCAATAAGTATTTCGGACATTCGGTTTACCCACTCCTTATCCTGCGGTAATTCTTTTTCAATCCAAAAAAAATCATCCAAGATAGCCCTATTTGCCGGAAATTCTTTTCTGGCAGCGTTTTTCGGCAATTGAACAAAATAACGGGGCAACTGTTTGATTTGTGTAACCAAAATTTGATAAAGCACTTCCACATTAACAAACACACGAAGTACACTAAGCAGTTGATCCAACACCTGTAGACTAACGCTTTGTGTAACCCGTTCAAGTATTTTTTCGGTAATTTCAGCAGGAAAAAACTGAGCAAACTTTAACCAATGATCTGCATCAATTTTGGTAAAATAGAATTGACAAAGCTCCGGGTTTAATCCCTCGAAAAAAGACTTATTGCCTCTGTTTATTAACCAATCGATAATAACATTAAAGTTGGTGTTTTGATCAAGTTGCACATCGGTTAAGCCTGCCCTCAATATATAATTTACAGAGGCAACTTCGTCTTCGCTGATGGACTGTATATTTTTATTAAAATGCCCAATCCATTCCAATTTATGTAACGGATCCTGCTGCAGAAGTAATTGTGCGTTGACCACCGGTGTCCATATCATTATTGCACCATAATGATACCAGTGCATCACGTCAGGACCGTAATTGCCCATATAACCGGTCGACTCTTTTATAATGGGTTCATCGTCATCGAATGCGAACGAAGCAATTAGATCAGATTCTTCAAAACTTACACTGTTCAGCTGAGGAATTTCATTTTTTAACCAATGTTCAATATATAGCGACTCGTCATAAACTTCATCCATTTCTATGTCTTCATCCAACTCTTCGCCATATTCGTCATCATAGCCATCATATCCACCACCGTTTTCCGGTGCGCCTTCCAAATAAGAAGTTACCAAACACAGTTTAGCATAACAGCCTGCTTTTTTTGCGGCACTCAACAGTGCTTCTGCTTTGGGGCGGTCATTCAGTTTTAGCCCATGTATTGAAAAATTTTCCGGAGTATATTGATGCCCTAGCAGAACGATATGTGGCTTTGTATGGCCAAGGCTTTGCTCTTTAGCGAATATTTCGGACAAACGTTGGGCATAAGTTTCTACCGACGTAAGTTGAATTGCTTTACCCGATTTTTGTTGAACAAGGTTGTAAACCAAACAAATTCTGTAGCCCGATGTCAGTGGTTTAATTTCATGGTCGCAATCCGCATAAAAAGCGGCATAACCAATTTTATAATTGCCGGATTCATCAGCAAAAGCCACCACTTTTTCCACGCCTTCAAAACTTACTACCAATTCTCCGCCCGTATGTTCGAATGGCAAACTGACCACCAGTGAACCAAACATCCCTTTCTCTTTTTCAGAATCTTTATGCGGAAGAAAAAAATCACCCGTTTCATAAATAAGCATTTTATACAGATGTGCGGATATAGTATAATCTTCCAAGCCCAAATCCGGCTTGATCTTATTGATAACCTTATCTAAAAAAGCAGTCCAATTGTTGCCATTAAAGGTAAGTTCGGCTGCATCAATTTCGCAGGAACTTCTTACGGCAGGGTCAATAATGGTTTCACTGCCTTTTCCAAAAGGTGCTTTTTTTGCCACTTTTATCAACGCTTTGGCTTGCGTTTCTGTAATTGGATAGGCAATTTCACCTACGCCATTTACCTCCAGTCCCGGAAACTGAAACTCCACGGTATGCGAACTTATAAACTTGCCACTTCCTTTTAAATCCTTTAGGCAGTTTAAGATATTTTTTTTGAGGTTATCCATAAAATATACTTTTAGAAATAAGAGTCCATCCGGAAATCGAATAAACCAAAATAAGAACTCCGGTAAAAGTAAAAAGAACAATCTAAAAGCCACTTTAAAAATATGATTTTAAACCATTTTAAAAGGATGCTTAATAAATTAACGTCTAGCTTTTTGCTTAAAACTACTCGTACTTGAAGTTGTCAATTATCGAGAATTATCAGTTTGCTTTTGTTCTTTCAATCACTGATATTTACCAGAGAGAGTTCAAATAATCAATTGAAATTAAACGAGCGTAAAACGCTTAAAAATAATTTACATGGCAAAAAGTAAAGATAGAGAGGAACTACAACCACAATGCACAAGGAGCTTAGTGTTTCAAAAGAGACAGACCAGAAGCATGCAACCTGGACAGCGCTTAACGTAATCAAGAAAAAAATATTCCCGAAAGAGAAAGTGATGCGTATGTACGAGGTTACTGATGACGATATTTTTCGGTATGAAAAAGAATGGGCTGAAATGAATTCAGCCCGAGAATAGTTTTTGTTACGATCGGCTTATATTAGACAAGCTACCGATATTTATAACAACGTTAAACCGCTGTAATCTTTCACAAATGTGATCACATTATCTCTGATGTAAAATTCTTCTGGCGTATGTAAGGTAGTTAAGGCAACAGCTTGCATTCCTGCATTCTTTGCTGCTTCTACACCTTTAGGCGCATCTTCAAAAACCAAACATTTACTATATTCAACACCTAAAATATCGGCTCCTTTGGTAAAAGTTTCAGGATCTGGCTTACTTAAAACAACGTCATCTGCACTTACCACCACTGGAAAATATTTTCTTAGGTTTAAATTATCTAAAATAAAATCAATATTGAAAGGAATTGCGGCAGAACCAATAGCCATTTTAATTCCAGCTTGGTGCGCTTTCTCCAGAAACTCTCCCAAACCATCAATTAGTTTAATATGGGGTTTAAAAGCAGCTTGGTAACGGCGTTCTTTCTCCATAGAAAAATCATCCATCTGCTGTTGGGTAAAATGGCCTTTACCAAAAACTCTTTCCAATAATTCAGAATTTTTTCCGTACATCTCTAATACGGCTTCATCATAAGTAATGGTTGATTTTAAATCGTTTGTTAATATATCATGCCACGCTCGGGCGTGGAAATGCATATCATCAATTATAGTTCCGTTAAGATCAAAAAGGTAAGCTTCAAATTTTATATTCATGTTGCAAAAGTAAGAAACCTAAAATTAAGCGTATGTAATTTTATTTTGATGTTGCTTCTTAGCTGAAAAATCCTATTTTTGCAACCCATTCAAAATACGGAGAGGTGTCTGTCCAAAGGACTCCTTCGAAGAGTGGTCGAAAGAACTAGCCTGGCCCACGGGACTCCTTCGGAGCAACGGTATCGCGGGTTTGGCGGATTTATAGAAATACAATTTAATTGTTCAAAACAGAGATGTTTTACAACATCAATAGAAGGTTACCAATACCTTAAAATAAATGGAATTACATGACACGGAGAGGTGTCTGAGTGGTCGAAAGAGCCAGCCTGGAAAGCTGGTATACTGGCAACGGTATCGTGGGTTCGAATCCCACCCTCTCCGCTTAATCATTAAATAAAACCTTGTAAATAAATATTTCACGAGGTTTTATTTTTTTTTTTAGAGGACAACAACGGGAACAAATTATTTTCTCAATCTTAACTTTGTTTAACTCTTAATCCCTTTTCTTATCTTTCCCAAACTAATCTTTTCTACTCGAACGTATCAACCTCTCAAATATTGAAAAGTACTAAAAAGAAAAAGGAAAAAACTGAAACAATCAGAAACCTCAAGTCATTCTTAAGAACAGTTCGAAGAAAGAGTAAGTTCAACTCTTTTGGGACTAAAGATCAAAAGGCGAGAAACCATAGTTTTAATATCGAAAATAAAGTTTTTCAAATCAGGAAAGAATCTTTATTTTCAAAATTTCATGATTTTATAACTCCAAATTCAGGTTCAATTTTGTTAACTGTACCTAAAGACTTCTGCTTATGTAATAATTATCACGAGTGCATGGGGTTTATTAATGAATTTGCAAGTAGTATTTATGACTATACAGGCTTTATTATAACTCTAGATTTTACTAAATGTAAAAAGGCTGATAGCGCTGCACTATTTGCACTTCAGATAATACGATTAGAATTAATTAATACCTTATCAAAACTTCAAAGAGGTTTAAAGTCTATCAATATTGTTCCGGAGATTAAAGTAACCAATTCTAAAAGTCTAGACGTACTACGGCTAATGAAATCTACTGGCTACCCAATTAATTATGATGGAGTTCAAGAGATAGAAATTGATTCAAGTTTAGTGCCCGTAGACATGATGGGTTACTTTAAGGGTAAAGGCTCTCAAAAACATTATTCAGAAAACAAAAAAAGCATTTACGCAGCCAAAATAATATCATATTTAAACAAATGCTTGAGCAAACATGGGTATAATTTTAGTGATATACATAAAAACAAATTAAACGGCATTATTGGAGAAGTACTAAGCAATGCAGAAGATCATAGCCATGAAGGGACGTGGTTTATTTCAGGCAATTTCTCGAGAGAAGACTCAAAGAATCTTGATGATGTGGTAGGCGAATTGAACTTAACAATCATGAATATTGGAGAATCATTTTATGAGGGTTTTATTCAAACCAAGGAGAAGAACAGAGAACATTTCAATTCTGTTCGTGAAAAGGTAAATGAACTACTGATTAACAACCCCAATCTTTCAATTAATGAAGAGCAAATATTTACACTTTGGATGATGTCCGACGGAATAAGTAGACTTAATTTTCATGACCCTAGTAGGGGGACTGGAACTATGAAATTCATCAACTCTTTTGTTGATCTTGGCGATTTTGAAGACATAGAGAAAGGGTTTACACCAAATTTATCATTGTTTACTGGTTATACGCAACTAATATGTGATAATCAGTACAAACCATTTAAAAAGGAATCCGTTTTTTGTTTATCTTTGAATCCCGAAAACAATTTAAATTTGCCTCCTAAAGAGTCGCATTTGAAGGTTTTGAAAAAGCGTTTTCCGGGGACATTGTTAAGTATTAAAATTTACTTGAACAAAAAACATTTAGACATAAAGTACGGAGGTGCTAATAATGAAAAGCATTAATTTAAGAACTTTTAGGCCAAGTATTGGCACATCTTATAGCGGTAGACCACAAGGTCTGGAAGTAAGAAAAGATATTGATTTAGACAAAATTGATAACTCTGATGAAGAAGTTGAAATACTAATACCAAGTGATACTTCTTCTTTCAATCCTTCTTTCTTTTTGGGGTTATTCTTCAAAAGTATCTCCAAACTTGGAGTTCAAAATTTTAAAAATAAGTATAAAATAAAATTTGAAACAGAGAGTAAAGTGCTAATTGACATCTTAAATAAAGACATTGAAGATGGTTTTAGAAATGCAATCAATACTTTAGAAAATAAAAATGCAATTAGTGTTTTTAAGTAGCGACAGCTCCCAGACAACAATTAATTACTATCAACAATTTATTGAAGATGGATCTAGCGTTAGTCAAACATTTAGCTTATTTACAATAATTTCCCCTATTATAGTTGTTGTAACGTTCATAATAAGCCAATTAATCAGTGAATCAAATAGAAAAAAAGAAGTTAATAGAAACTGGTATTTTAAAGCTCATTTAGAAGGATCAATTAATAAAACAGAAAACTTCCTAAACAAGTCATCCGAGCTCGTTGAAAATTATGCGTCACAAATCAAAAGCATTGATAAAATTAGCGAAGATTTTCTCATTTGTAAAGCAAAAAACTTAGATGATCTAAAAGATTTAATACGCCGATTTGAATTCGAGGTAATTAATCCTTTAAAAATTTTATATCCTAATACGTTCCAATCATCATTAAGTGAATTACAAGAATTCCAAGACTTACTGACAACTCTATTCGATAGCGATCAAGATTCAAAATTGTTGCTAAACAATTGGTTTGAAATCAAAGGCACAATTAGGGCTCAACTTTTAGATGTTTTATCTAGACCTGTAATAACGAAAAAAAAGTCATTTTTTAATTCTGCTGTGTAATATATTTATTGATCCAACCGAATTGATTGATTTTTAATGTCAAGGGTCCTGTATAATTTAATTGAAATCTGGTTCAAGGGTATAAAATGCAAAGTGCATTTTTCCGAGTACGTTTCGTGTATATGATCGCCCTCTAGTCTGTAAGCTTTGTCTAAAAATTACGTATCCGAACAAAAATCGGTGTAAAGCCTAGATACTCCTTTTGAGCAGTTCCAAACCTGACATCTAAACTCGTCCTTATTCTTAGAGGCTGTCTAAAAACGATTCAATATTATTCTTATAGCGGATAAATGGACAATAGCGACGCTTGTGCTATTGAGTCGCTCATAATTTTGGAGTTACGCCTATTGGTGTCAATCCAAGCAAAAGTTCTTTCAACAATCCATCTTTTTGGCAATACTTTAAATGTGTGCAGTTCGTTCCTTTTTATAATCTCAAGTTCTATCCTGAACTGTGTTTTTACTTTTTCTATCAGTTGTCCTCTATATCCGCCATCTGCAAATATTTTGATAACTTTGTTGTATCCTTCACACAGTTTAGTGATTACAGGAACTGCGCCATCCCTGTCCTGAACCTACGCACCTTGGATTACTATTGCCAGTAACAATCCCATTGTGTCCACAATAATATGCCTTTTGATTCCTTTTATCTTCTTTCATGCGTCAAAGCCTTTGTCTTCACTACTTACAAGTGTTGATTTTACAGATTGGGCATCAATTATTCCAACTGTGGGCTGTCCTTTTTTTCCGTGTTTTAGTCTGGTATCTTCAACTAGGCTTTCGTGTATCATTTCGAAAATTCCGTTCCTTTTCCATGTATTGAAATAGTAATAGAGCAATTTCCATGGTGCAAAATCTCCCGGAAGCATCCGCCACTGGCAACCCGATTTTACCATGTATAAAACAGAATCAACTATTCCCCGCAACTCATATTTCCGGTTTCTTTTTGTATCTAAAAATTTTGATATAAATTGCCATTGACTGTCGCTTAAATTCGTTGGGTAATCTTTCATTCTAATTGCGTTTGTCGTTATTCACAATTAGTGATTATTCAGTCTTTTGGCGATGGCCTTTTTATCAACTTTTCAACATATAGTCTTTTTATTCATCCGTTTTTAGACAGCTTCTTAGAAATGTATTTTGTGATATAAAGCTGGATAGCTTTCATATTCAATTTATTGATACGCTTAACAACAAATCCTAATATTGGTCTAAAAGTCTCGTCTCTCGGCTTAATTCCCTTATCCGTTTGAAGTTTTAGCAAATAGTTCCAATATTTATTAATATCCAATTTCTATCAGTGATGATATGGAAATGAATATTCCTCTTAAACTCTATATTTTTATTTTGTCGCTCTGCAACCCACATATATTGAAAATCCTCAATCCGTTTTTGTATTGTCCACGAGCTTTCTCAAAATTAGAATTGCCTGCTTATGCTCTACCTTGTTGATAAACGTGAGGGTTAAAATTTGAGCCATCATAAAGCTTGAAAAACGCCTTCAATCTCTTGCAAATTTTTAACTCTTAAATAGTATATAAAGAACAGAGAATAACCCTAAAAAGCGCAGCACCGATCATTCCTTATCCTTTACTGATAATTTCTTTAAATCGCAAGTAGCAGGACCATTGACTACTGTTCCGTCCGTTGTAAATCGGGAACCGTGTGCGGGGCAGTCGAAAGATTTTTCATCTGCATTCCACTGTAGAATTGCACCTAAGTGTGGACAAACCGCGGTACAGGTATGCAAGTTATTTTCTTCATCACGGTAAGCAGCAATTTTGTTTATTCCCAACGAAATTATCCCCCCTTCACCAGGCTTCAGTTCGTCTGCGTCTTTTACATCTTCCTTGGTTACCCAGTCTGCATATTGCGCAACCATGTTCCCTACTTCCTGCAAATAATCACCTGTAGTTTTAAGCGTTATCCTTGAGGGGCTGTATAAATCAATCCTTGCGTTTTCTTTCCCGGTTATAATGTCTGTTAAAATAATGCCACCCAGCGTTCCATTAGTAATGCCATTACCAGCATGACCAGTGATGATATAGATATTATCGTCTCCGGGATTTTTCCCAATATAGGCCAATGAATCTACTGGTACCATCACCTGACCAGACCACTTGTACTCTACATTCTCCATTGCTGGAAATCTTTTTTTGGTCCAGTCAATCAATCTAACATACCTATCTTCCTCCATAATGTGCTCAACATCAGCCTGGCCAACTTTATGGTCTTCGCCACCAGCAACTAAAAGATCATGGGTTTCATCAAATTCTTGCAAACGTACATAATGATACGGTGCGCCAAGCCATTTTGATTCTTGATCGCCAGTATCCCACCATAAAGCATAAGGCAGTTTTCCTTTGGGTATTTTTGCCCCTATCACATAACTTCGGTAAGCCCACTGTTTGGTATGCATTACAACCCAGTCGTTAACCGGAGTATTTGTTGCAACTACAATATGTTTCGCTTTGATTTCAAATCCGTTTGCCTTTGCACCTTCTTTAGAAATGTCTGTTGCTTTTGTTTCCGTGTAAATCGTCCCTCCCATTTTTATGATTGCTTCGGTAAGCCCTCTCAAATATTTCATGATATGGATCTGACCTTGCTCAGGAAATTTAATAGCCCATTTCCCATCTTCAGCTTCTAAAGATGGAACTTGATCCAGCATTTCTGTAAGAAGCCCAACGTTTTTTGTGGCCTCGTACTCAGCTAACAGTGTTTCTTTTTCGTCGTTTCCACTTAAAAACAAATATCCTGGAACACTTTTAAAATCGCAATCAATACCTTCCAACTTAACCGCATTCGATATAAATTGAATAGCTTCTACATGGCTGTTAGCAATAATTGCCGCATTTTCTTTACCATATAATTTTTCTAGCTCAAAATAACGCTCGTCAAGCGCACAGGTTAGGTGCGCAGTTGTTCTGCCTGTTTCTCCACTTCCTACATATCCATCTTCTACCAAAACTACGTCACGCCCCGCTTTTAATAAGCAATAGGCAGTTGTTAATCCGGATATACCGCCACCAATAATCAAAACATCGGTTTCGATATCTTGATTTAATTTTCCAAAAATTATTGGCGCCGTTGACGCTGTCCAAAAAGATTTGTTTTTACCTGAAGTAACGTTACTGTCAATTGGGTGAAGTCTAGGATTTTTCATTTTAGATTTTTTTTTATCGCCTAAAAAACTATGCCACAAACTTATGTTTATAAGTAAAACCAAGGGCTTAAAAAATGCTAACGCAATTGTAGGATACCATCCATAAACGGCTCATACTTTTGCCAGTTCTCATAATAATTGATTTGGTTAGCTTTCGTCTATTCCCAGTTTGAAAGAAATCAAAACCGATCAGTCAGCTTTACATTCTTGCTGTTTAAGGTTCTCTACGATGCTAATTTAGAGATCTGACCCTTTGAAACTAAATTAGAAGGCAATCTTTCTCTTTTAACAAGATTTTTAAAGTAAAAAACAATCACACGCAAGGTTTGAAACTCACATTTTTTTCTGACGCTTCTTTTAGTTTGTTGTTTTTTATTCTTCTATAAACGTTTTGCTTAACTTAATATCCTCAGAAGAAGCTCCTATCCTAACTTCAAACTCGCCTGGTTCTACCGTCCAATTCATATTGTTATCCAGCAATTCTAGATCTTGAGGATTAAGTGTAAAGGAAACCGATTTTGTTTCTCCGGCATTCAAACTCACCCTTTCAAACCCTCTTAGTTGGCTATAAGTGGTTACGCTACTGTGTTTTTAACATCAACCGATACCTGCAAACTGCCCTGGTTGTTCATTTTTTCTTTACTCAGCTTTAAGTTGCTGTAGGCAAAAGTGGTATAGCTTAAGCCAAAACCAAAATTATAAAGTGCATCATTTACACGGCTGTTTCCGTAGCCATTATTGTTTGCGCCTTTTGTAGATTGATTTGCCTGAGAACCTGGTTTAAACGGAAAATTAAACTCAATTTGGCCTGTAGATTTTGGGAATGTAATTGGAAGCTTTCCACCCGGGTTATAAGCTCCAAACAAAGTCTCTGCAATTGCTTGACCACCTAAAGCACCCGGAAACCAAGCTTCTAAAATTGCAGGAACGTATTTATTTGCCCAGTTAATGGTTAAGGGCTGTCCATTAATTAGCACCAACACTACGGGTTTGCCAGTTGCGTAAAGTGCTCTTAATAATTGTTGTTGGCGGCCGGGTAAATCTAAAGAAGTTCTGGATTTACTTTCGCCTGTTTCTTTATCACTTTCGCCTAAAACGGCAATGATGACATCATTCTTCTTTGCTTCTTCAACTGCTTTATCAATATCATCTTCTTCTTTGGAAGTTAAAGGCGTATAAATTATTTCACTATCTGGCCATGAAGCATCTACTACGTTACATCCTTTGGCGTAATTTACGTTTACCGCATTTCCAAGGTATTGCTTTATCCCATCGTAAACGTTGATTAATGGAATGTAAGACGGGCCGTATCTACTTTCTTGGTAATTTGACTCTTTAGCCAAAGGGCCAGTAATCAAAATATTTTTGATTTTACTTTTATCTAACGGGAGTAGTTTACCTTCGTTTTTTTAACAACACAAATGATTGCTTTTGGATAGCTAAAACGAAGTCCATGTGTTTATCTGCACCTACAATTTTATCGGCCAATTTTACATCCTTCACATACGGACTGTCAAATAAACCCAATTCCATTTTTACTTTAAGCACATCCGCAACTCTGCCGTCTAAAGTTTTCATCGAAACTTTTCCTTCTGCAACCAACTCACGCAACAGAAGAATGTAATCGCCAGGATCTGTAAAATCTGTACGCACATTTAAACCAGCTTCAAAAACTTGCCTTACTGCCTCTTTTTCTGAATCTGCAACGCGGTGTTTGGTGTAAACATATTCTACCGCCCTGCTATCAGAAACTACATAACCCTTAAAACCGTATTTTTCACGCAGTAAATTTGTTAAAAAATAGTGACTAGCACTCACGGGAACGCCATCATAATCATTATACCTACTCATTACTCCCATTGGATGCGCTTCCTGAATCACTCTTTTAAAAGGATACAAGTGCATTTCATGTAACTCGCGTGGCGCAATATGCGGATCTGTACGGGCGTTGCCGTCTCTACCTCCTTTTGGCACACTGTAAACGGCATAATGTTTTAACGTTGCTGGAATTCCTTGACTCTGGATTCCGTTCACCATTTGCTTTCCTAACTCGGCAATTAAAAACGGATCTTCGCCATAAGTTTCTAAAACCCGCCCCCAACGTGGGTCACGACTCACATCTAAAATCGGAGCGTAAATATTGGTGTAACCTAAAGCTTTTCCCTCTTTGCCTACAATGGTTCCTGCTTTTAAAACCAAATCTTTATTCCAAGTGCTGCCAATGCCAATTGGAGCAGGTAGCGGAGTTGCTTTGATATGGGTTAAACCGTGAATTCCCTCATTTGTAAAATCAACAGGAATACCCATACGAGTTTCTTCTACAAACCATTTCTGAACTTGGTTAATTGCTTTTGCATGATTGCTAAACGGATAGCTCAAAGGGCTTAAATAAAACCTGCCACTGCCTCTACCGTTTAAGTGCTCATCTATATTGGCAATGCCATCTTTCCAGATCTCGTTTTTCCAATCTGGTGTTGGCAACGAATCTCGTAAGACCCTTGAATAACCGTAAGGTGTTGCCAACTGATTGGTTTTCTCATTTACCGTCATCAATGATAAAAGGTTATTTACCCTTTCGGTGATGTTTGCTTTTGGATTTTCAAAAACATCCCTTTGGCCATTTTTATTAAAATCTATCCAGTCTTTATGGTAGATTTTAGTATTCTTTTGTGCAAACACGGTGAATCCGCATAAAATTAATCCGAGTATTAAATAGTGTACTTTTTTCGTGTTCATTGATTATTTCTTAATTTATAAGATTTGGTTTGGCGAACTAATGGAATGCTATTTTGAGAAAATATTTTGCAAATCATTAAAGTGAAAAATAATAACATTCAAATCACCTCAAATCCTATTTCAAAGTGTAAAACTGCTTACCATTATTTTTAATTTCAAAAAGATTTTTATCAATCCTAGATCGAATGATCAGCAGGTATATCAATACCCGCCCAAGCTTTTTTAGCGGTCCAATCCGCTGAAGGATCTGCCCAGAAAGGATCTGTGGTTGGTAAACCCAGTGGCAACAAACCTACCGAACATAAGTATAAACTACCAGTAGAAATATAAAATTCGGCAATATTTGGTTGGTGACCGGCAAAACCAATTTGTAACCAGCCACGTTTGTCAAAAGTACCTTTTGGCTCAATCATGTTTCCAATAACTAACGAAAGTGCACTTCTTACCTGTGCTGGCTTTACATCAGCTGGAAGTTTCTTCATCAATGCAATCATAGCGAGGCATTGCATTGCTCCAAATCGGTA
Source organism: Sphingobacteriales bacterium (assembly GCA_038243635.1). GTDB lineage: Bacteria > Bacteroidota > Bacteroidia > Sphingobacteriales > Sphingobacteriaceae > Pseudopedobacter. The sequence continues at coordinate 203,210 of JBBSQW010000002.1, read as the reverse complement.
AGCTAAAGAACGTCCAATTGGCGGAAATGTACCTTCTGGAGAAATCAATCGTTCCTCAATCACGGCATATCTTACGGCCCTGATTAAAACGGTATCGTAAAGTTTGGCGTTTTCTTTTTTATTCTTTACCAATACTTCTACCACTTGCACCATCATTGGGTGAATAACAAAGTTATTGTAGTAATCCCAATGAAATCTGCGCCGTCGCCATAAATCCCGTCGCCTTTGTACCATTCCATGTGCTTTTTAATAGCAAAGTCCATCCTCACGGTATCGCTATCTTCACCTATTTCCAATAAAAAAGCCTCAATCATGGCTATAAAAAGCAGCCAATTGTTATAGCCAGACGTAATTGTTCGGGTAATTTACAGCAGCATCTAATGGTTCCCACAACTGCTTTGGCGCTCTAAGTAAACCATGCGCCATAAATGCAGCGTCCACTAATGCTTGGTCATGCTTTCCACCCGCAAAATTCATTAAATCTGGCGAACTTGGATCAGTTGCCATGGCAATGCTTTTGCGAGCCATATCAATATATTGAGCTCTGAGCTTTCCTTCTTCAGAATTATCTGCACCGAGCTCTAACCAAGGCGCTATGCCGGCCAATAAGCGACCGAATGCTTCTAAATGTGTGGGTTTAGACCTATCCAAAGTGCTTCGTGGATTTATCTCCACAGGCATATTTTTCCTCAGCGTCCCCACGCTTAAATTACTTAAGACCGGATACGCAATTTTTACCATTGTAGCTACCCAATAAGCCCGAAAATCAAATTTTTCTTTGTCTTTAACAGGTGTCGCTTTCTCATTTGTTAACAACCTTTTTGGCACCAATAAACTCGTAGCTAACGTAGCTGGGATAAATGATAAAAATTTGCGTCTAAACATCTTACTTAATTTTCCATTGTAAAACGGCTGCTTTTTGTCCTGTCAACTCGTTTGTGGTTTCGCCATCGCCCTGTTCTACATTTTGAACAAATAAATTTAGTATTTTTTTATCTTTCCACAATTCGGTATCGTAGGTTGGCTCCCACAAGCCTACAGAAGTACTGGTCAAATCTTTATATTTCCATTTTCCTTTAGCAACGTCTTTAGTGATTGCTACAGTAACTCTATTACCGCGTTCTTCATCCCTAAAAAAAACGTAAACGTGTTTCTTACTATTTTTTTCCGTTACAATTAATAAAGGTCTGGATATTGAGATACGTTTAGTGCCTCCACCAGACAAACTGAAAGGTGTTTTCCTTCTGGAAATCTGCTGGGTTTCCCAGGCTCCATCTTGTTTGTAAACTAATCTATATTGTGGAATACTATCTCCTTTTACTGTCCAATAATTTACAACGTATGGACTGTTGCTTTCATCAACTGCAATTGCGGTCGAGTTAATCAATTCTGATTTTTGCGGAATTATTAGCGCATATTCTGCTGTAGCTGCAGTAATTGGCAATTTGTAGTTTTCTCCAGTACTCTTTTTCCAAGTTAACCCACCGTCATCAGATTTTGCATAGCAAATATCGTGGTTGGTGGCTACGTCGCCAGTTTCTCTCCAAACCCAAGAAATTTGAATTGCTCCTTTATTATCGATAACCATTTGCCAATACGGACTGCGTTCTCCTTCTCCATTTATCCAACCATCTTGAATGGTACCATTTTTTAGATTTGATATCGTAGCTGTTCAACATTAGGCTACCGTTTCCAGAACCTCCATCTCGGTATAAAAATAGCAGATTCCCATTTGCTAAAAGATAGAATTCTGGGTAAGTCACGGCCTTCTCTTTAAAGCCAGTCATACTCGTTTTTGGCGTAAGTTCAAGCGAACCCGGGTTAACACTTTTGCAGTAATTAAACGGTCCGCTATGTAATCCCCACGACATGTGTAAGTAGCCGTCTCCATCAATCATAATACTAATAGATTTATGTGCATCCTTTGCATCACCTTTATAGGGAGTTATTTTTAGCTCCCAATCTTTAGACTTGATATTTCTTTTGCCCAACACCACGTTTTGTTGCTCATCGTAATAAGCAATGTACTGCGTGTCTTTATACGTAACCAAAGAATTTCTTCTAAAAATAACGGTGTTTACCGAGTTTTTTGCCCAAGCCTCTCCTGCTGGAATAATCTTCGCACAATTTTTTCCCTTGATTTGGCTGTTTGCGGTAACGGAGCCAATTAGTATGAATGCACTAATCAATAAGGTTTTAATGATATTGAGATACATTTTATAATGGTATAAGTATTAATTTATTTGGTATGGATATATCTATAGTTGAACCTTGCGTTTGGCGCAGCGTCTCCTTTATCTAAAAAGTTAAGTATTCCGTCCTTTGCAGGTACGTTATCTGCCCATTTAAAGTCTAGCGTAAAATCCTGTCCGCTAATGTTTAAAGACTTTTTCAGGATTTTAACTTCCATTTTGTTGCCCTTAGTTTTGTACGATATATTGGTTACGTTTTCCCATTTCCAACCACCCAAGCTTTTGGAAATATTTGTGGTTTGTTCATTTGTAGGATTTGCATTTACTAAAAACTGATAGCCTTCCCAATTTGGAGCAACTTGATCTTTAACGCTGATGAAAAGATTCATCCAATTAGGTGTTCCATAACCAGTAATAGCTTGTGTTGTTTCAACATAAAATGAAATATATTCCTCGTCCGTTGCGACTTTAGCTTCCACAATGTCGTTTCTGCCTGTGTTATTGATGTATTCTTTTATGTTTCCGTATCCGGGATGGTTGCGGTGGATTGTATCGTCTTTATCATCATAAAAAACTGCCTTCACTTTATCCCAATCTTTAAAATCGCCAATAATTTCAATTTTATTGATTTCTTGGAAAGAAGAGATTTCACGAGTGCCCTTATATTTTCTAATATTATCGACAAGTTGGTAGTAGTAATTATCACCAAAACCTCCCTTCATAGGTTCCGCATCTCGACTAAATTCTTCATCGTAAAGATCTACGAAATACGTTTCACCTTTTTTGATCGGTTTACCTAAAAAGTTCTTTGCATTTCCATTGTCAAATCTCATGGCTACCCACTCGTTCCAACCGGTGATAAAAACAAATTCGGGATCTACCGCTAATGCTCTTTTCCACTGCTCTTCAAAATACAAACCTTTTGCGGGTTGCTTGATATCTGGTTCTTTACCGTCATGAAAGCTTCTGCCGATATTGTACATTGGATGTTCTGCTAGGCTAACGCTAATTTGTTCTGGCTTATCCTTGCTTTCATGCCAACCATAAGACTGTGGCGTATGATCTAACCAAGTCCATTTATCCTTACCATCTGCAAACCATTTTTGGTCTTTGCTCCAAGCCCAAGATTGCCGGATATTGAAAAATTCCACAACCTCTTTGCTCTGATTTTCTGGTGGAGCTAATAAAAGCGGTTTCCCTTTCCAATAGAACCATAGGTCTTTGAATAAACCTTTAGCGTAGATGTTTTCATAAAGCCTGTTTACCGTTACCTCTGGGCGACTGTTCGCAATGAAAGCAAAATACGGCGTTGACAAACCTTCCTTACGCATTTCCCTGTAAATGTTTGCGATTTTAGTTACCTGCGGCAAATAAATTGCCGCATTGGTTACGTCCAAAATAAGTACATCCACACCGGCATCAGATAACATTTGAGCATGTTTTCTAATAATCCATTCATCATCTGGCAAATAGTAACCGAAATAAGGTTCTCCCCAATGGTGAAACGCGTTAATTGGTCCATATTTAGGGTCATTAGGATTTTCTTTTAACATTTTACTGATGTCATACGGGCTATCTTTCTCTTCTCCAGATTTTTGAATCACGCCTTCATCTTTGCGCATCCCCTCGCCATGTTGATCGTAACCATGCGCACCTTGCCAAATAAAGTAGAACATGCCTACGTATTTATCTGTCTTTAACTTCTGGTTTATTGGCAACACTCTGCCCAAATCATCTTTACCAACCCACGTGTCAGCTTTTGATGACGATATTAAATTTTTCGAAGTTTCTTGTGCGGATAAGTTAGCGTGTATACAAAACACGCTAACACTAACCGCTAAAAATCCCTTAAAAAAACCCTTCCCCATAATTATCCCTTAATAATTTTAACTCCTTTTGGAGCTTCAATTTTTGATTCTACTTTGCCGTTTGCAAGTTTAGTATGTTTAATTTTTACCACTCCGTATGGCGTTGGGAAAGTTCCTTCTACAAACTTAAGATCACCTAAATGTGGAACAATCTTCAACACCTTACAACCCGACTCCATTACCTGCACCCCTAAAACGTGAGCAGTAAGCCAAGATGTTGGTCCAGATGCCCAACCATGTGCTAAACTGTGACGAAGTTTTTTATAACCATAAGCACCGTAAGTAGCGTGGACATCAATTTTGCCTTCTGGAGTTAATTCGTCAATTCTACCGGCATTTTTTGTCCAATCTAAATCAAAATCTTCCCAAAAAGTTGTGGAACCTAAATCCAACATACCACCCCAATAATCTCTAATGTTGTTCATTGCACCTTGGTAGTTGCCAGCTTTCGCCTTTGCTTCCAACATATAGTAACCGTAAAATGTAGAGAAGTCTTTTGTATCGCCAACAGAAATAACCTTATCAGCTTCTTTTGCTGGTATTAATCCCGCCAAGGCCATTAAAGATGCAGCTTGTTTATTACCGCCAGCGTCTGGGATATGCTTCTTCATTTCTGCAACGGTAGCTTCGCATTTTTCAGCAGTTTTTATTTCTCCCAATACACGGCAAAGCTGTGCACCATCGTTCAAGGTCATTATCATCATCGCGTGTAAGCCAGCGTGAACGGCGGGTTTATTAGCAAAAGTTGGCCAATCCATAAAACGCATTCCGTCTAAGTTTTCGCTACCATCTTTCACTTTCGAAATCAATAAATCCAATAACGGAACTAAATAATCACGTTGTTCTTTTAGATAATCCAGGTTTCCTTGGTATTGATACAGTTCTCTTTGAATACGCACCCACCACATAGAGTATGAGCTGATTCCGTTCATCCAAGCTGGTAACGGCGTAACGTTTTTAATCAAGTTTAAGCTTTTTGGAACTACTTCGTTATAACCAAAAACGTTATTAATGGCCATCACTTCTGGATGCATGTCGCCTACCCAAACCAATCGATCTCTTTTAGGACCGTCCCAAAGGTATTGTTGCATATTTAGGTGAACCGTGTAAGCACCGGTCATCCAAATTTTGTTCAATCTTTCATCACTACTGTTAAAAGAACCCAAATACGGCACATCTCTATAGATAAAAATCGCTCTCGCTTCTTTCAGAAACAATTCTGCATTTTCGTCTACCAAGTCGATATGTACAAATCTGAAACCGGTATTGCCAATTTCTAACTCGCCAAGCCAAGGCAATTCCAAGGTAAAATCACGGATAGCGTGATCGTTAGTTGCGCCGTTAACCGTATCGATATCAGACATTGCCTCACTTACTGATTCTCCAAAACGGATACGAACTTTAACAGGCGCATTTTTCTTCATCATACCGGTAACCAACTGCAAACCACCATGAATCTCTTTACCAAAATCTAATAAAACGCCGGCCTTGTTGCCTTTAGAATTCTTTAGAATGGTGAGGTCCAAATTTATCAGTTCCGCCTGACCGTTACCTGGCTTTAAAAGTCGCTTAGCGTTGTTTACAAATTTGCCAGTTTCGTCTGACTGCCAAACAATACGTTGTGGCGTTAAGTAAACTTTTGCTCGGTTATCCTTTTCCGTTTTATAATCCGTTGCCGGACTAAAAACAGGGGGTAAATTTGACTGTGCTAAAGCGAAAGTACTTGTTGCAAGCACCAACCCTAGATTTATAAATAACTGTTTTCTGAATTTCATCTTATTAATATTTTACTATTGTAATATCTACAGCGCCAGTTAAACCAGATGGTTGCATTGGGCTATTTGGATTATAAAGTGGGTAACTGGTCCAAGTTTTACGGTCTGCAGCTGGCAATTTACTATCACCAATTAAACGGTTTACCCAAGTGTTTACTACCGCAATTTCAACGCTGTTTTTTCGTTGTTTTAATGCTTTTGTAATGTCAACTCGCCAAGGAGCTGTCCACACGCCACCAACATCAACACCATTCACTTTTACATTTGCCATTACTTTAATATCCGTTAAATTCAGGTAAACTCGTTCCCCAGTTTTTGGCAATACGGTGTTAAATGTATTGTTGTAAAGGGCAGTGCCAGAATAATATTTAATGCTGTCGTTTGCACTTTTTGTCCAATCTGTTAATTCGTTAAAAATGATCGGCTTTTTTGGTCCTCTCATTTTTTGATCAAAAGTTACCGACCAAGGCGTATTAACAGTCACGACACTATTTGGCGCTGGGAAGTTGGTTCCGTTTCCTGATGTTGCTGTAATGGATTTTCTAAAAACGATGAACGCACTTTGCAGTGGCGCTAATTTTAATGGAATTGTTGTTCCTTGATTAGCGATTGAAAATTCTGACAACATCCTAACCGTTCCTGTAACTGGATCCCACATTTCTGGTTGTTTCCCTTCAATGTTAAATACCGGATTAACGCTTATCGCATGTTCAGATTGGTTACTCACAAAGTAAATATCTGCTTCCTTGTTTTTTCTGTGGATGTACAAAACAGGATCACTTGCTTCTGATTTGAAATCAGGTAAGATATTCAGTTTATTAAAAACTTCTTGCATCGTCATTCCAAACATGATGTTTCCCTTTCCGTAAGCTCTAGATTTTATGCTTACTCCGTCAACATCTCCCCATAATTCTTTTGCTAATTTTTGAATCTCAGCATCTGCATTTGGGTAACCTTGTAAACTTGGAGAACGTGAAGGTGCTGGACCTAATACGTTTGCTCCCTGATAAACTAAGTCCTTAACTTTTTTTAGAAACTCTGGACGCATGGTTTCTAGTTTGGGCAATATCAGAACGCTGTAAGTCATCCCGTCTGGCAATACCATTTTACCGTTTACCACTTTCACTCTACCTTTAATTACTTCTGCGTTGATGTAATCGAAAGAATAACCCTTTGGCAATGCTGGGTCTGTAACGCCAGTCATTTTTGGAGCGTCTTCACCGATAAAATACGCTGCGTCTGCTATGTAGTTACCTTCCTGCAACATAAAGTTGACCCTTTTTAGGTAAGTTGTAAAAAGATTAAGGTATGGAAACCAAGTGTTATGGCGATTGAATTCGTTACCGAAATTGGCGTTGATTCCCGGTACTTTATCGTCGGTTGGTTGCTGTATGTAAACGTGTAATAACGTGTTGTTGATGCCTTCGGTGAAAAAACGATCACCACGTTGCTTCATCATGTATGGATAACGGATATAAGCTTTACCACCGGCCGTAAATGATTCAGCAGATACTTTTCTTTTTCCGTAGATGTGTGCCGCAGATGATGCCGCTCTGTTTTCGATATCTCCCAATTCTCCTTCACTCCAGAACTCGCCACCAATCTCGTCAGACTGGCCTCCGTACTGTAAAAATTCTCCAGGAAAACCCCAGTGTCCGTAATTTTCTAACCAAGTATGTAAACCATGTTTATGACTCACGTCTCTTAAACCACCTACGTAATCGTAAGCAACCCTGTCTGCAATAAAACGACGTAAATCCCATAAAAAACGATCTGACATTTCTTGGCTTCCTACCACTTCACCTCTTAAAACAGGTAAATAAGGTAATGCGTCATAACCATAGTTGTCTTTAAATTTACCCAACATGCCATCTGTCCAGTTTTGTCCGCCAGTTTCGTAGCTATCCTGAACGGTAACTTTCCAAGTTTTACGATCTTCTGCTGGAATACGTCTGATAATCTCTCCTAAAAAAGAATCAAAATGGCTTGCAACATGTTCTTTGCTCATTTTATCAACCTCTAAGCCGATGCCTTCTGGCGAAGCTGGTCCGTTTTCTACTTTCGTTGGCAACATTCCAAAACGAAACACTAACCAATCTCCTTTCGGCGCATCCCAATTTAAGGTACCGTCTGCGTTCATTTTATCAGTAATATCTACCAATGTTGCTGGGTCAAGCACTAAACTTTTATTGTCTACGATTGGCTGTTGTTTCCACTGATATTGTTTCCAGTAAGGCAGGGGAGTTTGGAACATTTTAGCTAATGTTTTCTCTGTAAAACTCTCTACTCTTGGCGTTGCGCTCAGTTCAATTTCTGCAATACCAAAATTTTTAGAGGCTTTTGTAAAAACCAATCTAAAGTTTTTAGAAGTTGTAGCTGGGAAAGAAACTGCAACCGGTCCGTAAGGATCGAAACCCACATTTAACGCTGCTCTGTTTCTATCAATTACAAAAGATTTAATAGTCTTGTAACCGTCTTTATCTTTTACCTGAAGTTCTGCATTTGCTTTTCCTTCTTTATGTGCTGGATAAATTATCAAACTTCTGGCGGTGTAGTCTTTTGTAGTAATAAGATCCAATTCTAAACTAGTTGCTGCGGGTATCGCTACCTCCGTGTTTCTATCGTTATCCAACACCTTGTTAAGATCAGCAATAGACACACTACTTATTAATTTTGGCTTTAGCGTGGTGATGCTCTGACCGTAGTTTTCAGGTGCCTTGTAAGCTGTTACGCGAACATCTTGAAAATCACCTTCTGGTTTAGGCAACTTAATCGATACCTTTTTCCCACCTTTAATCATAGTTTCAGATGAAGTTAGGTAACGCATGGACTGTTCTGGTTTTATCCAAGGCCCGCCAGATTGGCTCCAACCTGGACTATTGAAAATACCGATTTCGATATTTAAAGCCGTAGCGGTTTTTAATGCAGTGTGTAAAATATCCCACCACTCGGCAGAAAACAACTTCACTTTTCCGTAAGGCGTACTTTCATAACCAATATTACCTATGAAAGCTCGGTTAATACCTTGACTTTTCATAGCGTATAAATCTTTTACAACGCCTTCTTTTGAAATGTTATCAGACATCCAATACCAATAAACACTTGTTTGAATAGTATCTGGAATGTTAGTAAACGTTTTTTCGAGTAAGGTAGGTTGGTAAGTACTTACCTCCTGTTTTGGTGCAGATTTCTTACTACACGACACTCCTGCAAAAACCAATGCAGTAGCTAGAAAAAGCGGTGTGGCTTTACGAATTGACTTAGGGATCATTATTAATTAAAGTTTATTACAAAAGGTTTAAGCAATGCTTCTAAAAGACTTGTAATCTTTTAGCGCATTTATAATTGGTTCGTCGGCATTCTAAAATTGACGGTTTTGAATCCGTTTTAAAAATTGCCGTAACAGGTTAAACATAGACAACCGTTTCTAACTGGGCAACCTGTACCGTCCTGCGAGGCGTTACAGCTATAGAATTCTCTATTCTAAATAAATTTAAGCCAATGCTATTAATGGAACAGGTTTTAAAAATTGGTTGTTTTCTAAAGTTCTTTCATTGTGTACGGTGTGCAACAAACTATAATCTAAGCTAGTTCGTTCCAAAGCTTGCAACATTGCCGGTTTTTCTGCGGGCGTAAGCAAAGGATAGACCTCTACCCCATCCTGTCAGCTATGATTTACTTTTGGTAAAAAATCTTCCCAACTTATATCCTCAGAACCCCACCTTGGGCAATAAAATTTTAATTGCGGTATTAATTTCTTGTAGATTAACGGATTTTGTTCATCGTTATTTAGTACATCGCCAACTTTCAAAGTTTTTAAATAACTGCCGGGCAATACATTCGCAATCTCGTTAAAAGTACTACCATCTGGCATTGCCGAAGGTAAAACTAAAGTTCGCCCATTGGGAGTTTACCACGGAAAGGTAGGCAATGGACTATCTGTAGAAATGTCGGTGAAAAATGGACCTGTAACAATACTTTCCGTTGTTGAAAAAGCAGACGGAAAACTAATGCTTTTGGTTGCAGAAGCGGAGTCTGTTGCCGGTCCAATTTTAGAGATTGGCAATACCAATTCACGCTATAAGTTTCCAATTGGATCAAGAAGCTTCGTAAACAATTGGAACAGTTTTGGACCTGCACATCATTGCGCCGTAGGCGTTGGGCATATTAGCTCTAAAATTGCAAAATTAGGCTCATTGTTAAATATGGAAGTGAACAAGGTTTGTTAATGCAGTTTTTAAGAAGTGAAGCACAAAAGTATTGAAACTCTTAATGGTTAACCCATATTAGAAACGAGGCATAATTTAAAATTCAAAAGGCCCGACTAGTTAATAAACGAGTCGGGCCTTTTATTTTAAAAATCAATTTTAGAATCAAATCCGTTCGTCCTCCGTGGATGAGTAGAATCTATGACTTTTTGAAAGTCTCGATTCCAGCAAATGATCCATTCGGTCCCAGTTCCTCTTCAATACGTAACAACTGATTAAATTTTGAGACGCGTTCTGAACGGCATCCGCTTCCTGTTTTGATGTGGCCAGCATTTGTAGCTACAACTAAGTCTGCAATGGTGGTATCTTCTGTTTCTCCACTCCGGTGTGAGATAAAACAATTGTAATTGTTGTCTTTTGCTAACTGAACAGCTTCCAACGTTTCTGTAACAGTACCAATTTGATTTAATTTGATGAGCACACTATTTCCGATTTTCTGTTTAATACCTTCTGAAATTATCTTTGGATTTGTGCAAAAAATATCATCCCCCACAAGCTCCACTTTAGACCCCAGTCTCGTAGTCATTTCTTTCCAACCATTCCAATCGTTTTCGCCGAGACCATCTTCAAGTAATACGATAGGATATTGATCAACCCACTTCTCCCACATAGCAATCATCTCTTCGCTACTAACAGATTTCTGATCACTTTTAAAAAAAACGTATTTTCCATTTTGCCACATTTCACTAGTTGCAGGGTCTAAACAAATTGAGATATCATCTCCAGGTCTGTATCCAGCTTTCGTGATGGCTTCAAGAATAATTTCTACAGCCTCTTCATTAGATTTTAAATTTGGTGCAAAACCTCCTTCATCTCCAACACCTGTATAATATCCCTTACTGTTAAGCAGGGCTTTAAGGGTGTGAAAAACTTCTTCCCCCATCCGTATGCTCTCCTTAAACGTAGGGGCGTGATGCGGCGCAATCATAAATTCTTGAAAATCTATATTATTATCTGCATGTCTCCCTCCATTAATTACATTCATACACGGAACAGGCAGAATATATTGGTCTCTTTCTACAAGTTGCCTGTATAAAGGAATGTTTTTACTTACTGACATAGTGCGAGCAAAAGCTATGGATAACGCCAAGATTGCATTTGCGCCGAGACGGGACTTATTTTCTGTACCATCTATTTCAATCAGCATTTTATCAAACGCTTTCTGATTACTAAAATCCATTCCAATTATGGCTTTCGCTATCTCTTTATTTATTCCCGAAACGGCGTTTTCTACCCCTTTTCCATCGTAGCGTTTTGGATTTTGGTCTCGTAATTCAACAGCTTCTTTCTCTCCGGTGCTTGCGCCCGAAGGTGAAATACCACGCCCTTTAGAACCATCTTCGAATTCAAGCTCTGCTTCCACTGTAGGATTGCCTCTTGAATCCAAAACTTCTCTGCCAACTAGTTTTTTGATTTTCATACCTTCTTTAATTAAAAGAAGCTTAATAGCGTCGCAGTTATACCCATGAAACCACGCTACGTAATAGTTAGTGGATTTTCATATATCTTGAATAAGGCTCCCGCTATTTCTTCTCTACCTGTTCAATGGCAAATGTTGCTCCAAAATTTCTTCAGATAAAATTTAGCTCTTTACTCAGCAATTTTTGAATGGATTCACAAATTTGGATTATTGTTAGCTGATGTTAGCTCTACAGTTTCTTTAATCACCAGATCCAGTTGTTCGGCACTCTCCACAATCATATCTCTAATGTTAGCCAAGTTAGCGTCTAAGGTCATTGTTTTTAGAATACCGGCCAGCCCAATAATATTGGCTAGCGGTCTTCTTACGCCATGAGACTGTAAAACACCAATTTCATTCAGCTGGCTTTCTTTCGAAGCAATTTCTGTATTAGCGTTACGGAGTTTGGCCTGCGTATCCATGTGCTCGGTTATGTTATAGCCAACACAAAAAATTCCTTTTGGTTTATCGTCATCATCTAAAATAGCCTGCATTTCCCACTGGGTAAAAACAAACCCGCCCTTACCATCGCGTTTACGTAAGGTTAATGGAAAAAGACTTCCTGGAAATTTAAAACATTCAACAGATACCTGCTCGCAAAGTTTAACATCCTCTGGGTGGAGCGTTATAGAAAAATGTTTACCCATTAAGGAATTGTTATCTACATCAAAACTATCATCATAGTTTTTGCTGACGTAAATATATCTACTATCCATACCAATGGCTATTGTATAAAAGAAAGCGCTTTCCGCTAACAGCTCTGTAGTCTCTTTAAATTTAATCATGCTAATTAGCAATCATTGTTATGTAATAATCTCGCAATTACAAAACTAATTATTTTGTTCTAAGTGAAAAGGATATTTTGAAATCAACTTTATGGAAATATTTTATTAATATTTACGCTAATGAGTAAAACATGCATAATCAAAATCAGGTTAGTAAGTTAACACGTGACGTAAATCTGATTTTATAAAAAACACCCTAATAAAATGTATTTTCCTATTACGGTTGTTTACTTTTGGGAATCATGAACAAACTGCCAATAAAATTAAATAAAGCGTGGATTAACGGATTTATTGGTGTGTTAATTTTTAGCGGATCTTTACCGGCCACTCGGATAGCAGTTATGGGTTTTACGCCAATATTTGTGACCGTTGCAAGAGCTTCCGTGGCAGGACTGTTAGCACTTTCTGTATTACTTATTTTTAAACAAAAGCGACCTACAAAAAAACAATTCGCACAATTAATTGTCACCGCCATTGGCGTTGTAATTGGCTTTCCACTTTTTAGCGCAATGGCTCTAAAATATATTACCTCTGCCAGTTCTGTGGTATTCATCGGAATACTCCCTTTATTAACGGCAATTTTTGGAGTGATTAGAAACGAAGAAAGACCGCGACCAGCATTTTGGTTATTCTCTATTTTGGGAGCATCGTTGGTGGTGAGCTTCGCAGTATATCAAGGTTTCTCTAACTCTCCAACCGGCAATTTCTTTATGTTTTTAGCGGTAATTTTATGTGGACTAGGCTACGCAGAAGGCGCAAAGTTATCTAAAAGTTTAGGTGGCTGGCAGGTAATTTCTTGGGCTTTGGTAATTGCTTTACCGCTGATGCTCGGGTTGTTATTCTATTTCTCCCCTCCTACGCTCAAAGGAATTAGCATAAATTCTTGGATAGGCTTGGCCTATGTTTCGGTGTTTAGTATGTTTATCGGGTTTATATTTTGGTACCGAGGGTTGGCACAAGGTGGAACAGCTTATGTAAGTCAGCTACAGTTATTACAACCATTTTTTGGACTGGCACTTGCGGCAAGTTTATTACACGAAGAAGTAAGCGCTTTAATGATGTTGGTGACCGTAGGCGTGTTATTTTGTGTATTCGCTTCCAAGAAGTTTGCGAATTAAGTTTTAACAAAAAATTTTCAAATATCCGGTACAACAAATTTGTAAAAACAAAAAAACCAAACTGACTTATCGTCAATTTGCTTTAAATAACATCCTTAAAACAGCTTCCTAAAACTGTCTGTAACTTCCTTTTCCTCCACGTACTTGCTGCGTTTTGTCTAGCATAGACATTTGGCCTTTCATCATTTTGATCTGATCTGCCAATAATTTATTCTTATCTGCTTTTTCAGCTTCTTTCAATAAACGTTGTGCCTCTCTTTTATTTCTTTTTCCCATCTCCACTCCTGCTAAACTTAAATTAGCTAATGCAACGTTATGGTCCATCGTTAAACCTAGGTTTAACGATTTTTTGAAAAATTTCTCTGATTTCATTGGGGAGCGACGTGATTCTATTAAGCCCATTAAAAGATTATAATAGCCAAATTGCCCTTTGTATAGTTCTTTTTCGTAATTTTTAATACTTAGTAAAGTAGCTTCTGCTTTGTCCATATTTTCTTTACGCAAATACCATTGTGCCAATAGCATTCTTTCATTAAAGATAAACGTTACAAATACCAGTATAGCTATAAAAATTAATAATATGCCCCATCCCCAAAACGAGAAAACGATTAGCGTTATAGCCGTACCCAATATTAAACCGGCAATAATTATTCTTATAAAATTTGGCATAGCTGCTTATTAATTGTTTTATTTTAGTGGCTGCAAATATCTATTTATTTAGCCTTTAAATCAATAAAAACAGTAAATATGTCGGTGAAATTAGAATCTTCTTGGCTTACATTGTTAAAAACAGAGTTTGAAAAACCTTATTTTATAAAATTGAAGCGTTTTTTAGAAACAGAAAAAGAAAACAGCGGATCAATTTATCCTGCTAATAAAGCAATTTTCAATGCATTTGAGCTCACTCCTTTTGACAAAGTTAAGGTCGTGATTTTAGGCCAAGATCCCTACCATGGCATCAATCAAGCACATGGTCTTTCTTTCTCAGTTCAAAACGGAATCAAACCTCCTCCGTCTTTGCGCAATATATTTAAAGAGCTGCAAACAGAATTTCCAAATTTTAAAATCTCTGAAAATGGTGACTTAAGTAATTGGGCTACACAAGGTGTTTTATTATTAAACGCCACTTTAACTGTTAGCGCTGGCAAGCCAGGTTCGCACCAAAAACAAGGTTGGGAGATTTTTACAGATGAAGTAATCAAAACCGTATCAAACCTTAAAGATAACGTGGTTTTCATACTTTGGGGCAATTATGCGCAGCAGAAAGAGATACTGATTGATAGCAAAAAACATTTGATTATCAAATCAACGCATCCATCGCCTTTTTCCGCACACAATGGATTCTTCGGATCTAAACCTTTTAGTAAAACAAATGACTATTTAACTAAACACGGCGAAGAACCGATCAACTGGAAATTAGCTGATTAGATTTTTTGCCGTGAAAACCAGTACCTACTTAGTCTAAATTATTTTACCTAAATCACAAAGCTACCGTGATGTCATAACTCTTTTTTAGGTGCATTTAACGGGGTGGCTAGCAAAAAAAGCGAGTGCAACCACAACTAATTCTTTTTGGCATGATGACATTATATTAATTCTAGAACTACTACAGAAAATGGCGGTAATTTCACTTTCAACTGGTTACCTTTTAAACTTACATTTTTAAAAGTTGAGGGTATAATGGTTAACGGCTTTTCAAACGAATTATAATCTT
The DNA here is from genome assembly GCA_038243635.1 of Sphingobacteriales bacterium. GTDB lineage: Bacteria > Bacteroidota > Bacteroidia > Sphingobacteriales > Sphingobacteriaceae > Pseudopedobacter. The sequence goes on along the minus strand of JBBSQW010000002.1, from coordinate 188,031 downwards.
GAAGATTTTTAGAAGTCAGGATACGTCCATAAACGGATTTGTATTGCGTTCCATTAACTTCAATAGCCACTTCCTGCGTTTTTGATGCGTCGATATTTGTTAGGGTAATGTGCGTTTCCCCATCTTTTGCCAAAGATGCTGAACCAGAAACAGCAGGTAATTTTTGATCCCAAACACATAATCTGCAGTTTTTATGTTGATGGGCAATAATTTAGCGTCTTGATGAACTTTGTACATTTCCATTACATGGTAAGTAGGCGTTAAAATCATTTGATCCCCTTTAGTTAAAACAACGGATTGCAATACGTTAACTGCCTGAGCCAAATTTGCCATCCTTACTCTTTCCGCATGATTATTAAAAACATTCAAGGTCAAGCCGGCAATCATTGCGTCACGCATAGTATTTTGTTGATATAAAAAGCCAGGATTTGTACCGTCTTCTACCTTGTACCAACCACCCCACTCATCAATAACCAAAGCGACTTTTTTTATTAGGATCATATTTATCCATAATTGCTGAGTGCTTGGTCACTAATTCTTCCATTTTCCAAGCTTCTTGCATGGTGTTAAAATATTGTGCTTCCGAGAAACTTACCGCCGGCCCTTTTTTGCTCCATGATATTACAGAATAGTGATGTAAAGCAACTCCTTCTAAAAGATTTCCCGGTATGTTTTTCATTAAGGTTTCTGTCCAATTAAAATCACTACTACTAGCTCCTGAAGCTACTCTGAAAATCTCCGAGGTGTTTGTCCATCCCGACATAAACGTGGCATATTTGCGATACTCATTGGCGTAATAATCTGCTGTCATGTTACCTCCGCAACCCCAAGCTTCGTTTCCTACACCCCAAAATTTCACGTTCCAAGGTTCATTACGTCCGTTGCTCTTTCTTAACTTACACATTGGACTTTCACCGTTGAAATTAACATACTGCACCCAGTCTGAGAGCTCCGGTACGGTTCCAGTCGCCACAGCTCCGGCCAAATAAAGCTCAGCGCCTAACAGTTTGCACATATCCAAAATCATGTGTCCCAAAACTGTTATCTTCCGTTACCCCACCCCACCAAGTATTTACCGTTATGGAACGATCTTTCTTCGGACCAATCCCATCCTTCCAATGGTAAGTGTCGGCAAAACACCCACCGGTCATCTCAGGTTAGGGATATTTAGTTTCTTTAGGGCATCAATAATATCAGTTCTTACTCCATTCACATTAGGAATGGTTTTGTTTTCTTCCCCAACATAAAAACCGTCGTAAATGCATCGTCCAAGATGTTCTGCGAAATGACCATAAATATTTCTATTAATAGTAATCATAGGGTCTGATGCATTTATTGTGGCGGTGGTTTGGGCCTGCATATTGCTTACCAAGCTCAAGGATAAGGCAACACTTATCGTAGGTTGCAAGGATTGTTTTAAATTTCATCATTTCTTTTTTTCATTTTACTGATATAGAAAGACAATTAATAAATACCAGTATCCGCTTTGCGAAAAACACGGGTTATTTAATTTTTATTATTTATTTCACTTTTTTAAACCACAAGCCTGTATATCGCTTTAGCCGAGGTGTCTTTCAAAATTTGAATGCTCATGATGTGGCTAGGGTTGAATTCGCGAGGTAAATAAAAAGCAGTATTAGAAAATTCAACACTACCCCAGAAAGACTTGTTGTTTAATTTCATTCCATAAATTTTTATAGCTTTTAATTGGTTTGTCAGAATTGTGTTTTAACAAACGTCATTTATGCAACTTTTTTTTAAATGTCAAACAAACATTTAAAAAATTAAGCTTCAATGAATAAACAATTATATGTCTTCAGAAATTAAAAAAGGACAGAATGAAGGTCTTTGCGTGTATAAATGCGGAGATTTTATTATAAAAATGTTTATAGAATCGGTTTTGAACTGCAGAAACTCATTAGAACTTTCTTTTTGCTCTTGCTAATAACCAAGCATTTAGTATCGGGTAAAAACCGTCTTCAATCTTTGCGTCAACCAAGTTGATTTTAAACTGACCGCATTTCAAATTAAGCTTCTCTTTAAACGCCTTAATCTTTTGCAAGTATATTTCCTTAAATTGTAAAGAGTTTAGCTTTATTTCTGCACCACTTTCAACATCAACAAAATGGTACGGTCTGTTTTCAAAATCAAAATCTAGCTCATGTTTTTGCTCGTTAACATTAAAAATAATGATTTCGTTTTTCTGATATTTAAGATGTTGTAGAGCGACAAAAACTTCATCTAAATAAGTATCGTCCGCATCCGCAGAAAACATATCAGTAAACAAAATCACAAAAGAGCGTTTCGGTATTTTATCAGCAATGGCGTGTAGACTTGCTATCAGATTGGTTTTTATACTTTTATTATTCTTCGCTAATCTTAAAGACAACTCATTCAATAAAAACTGCTGATGGCTTAAGGTGGATTTTGCTGGCGAATGAAAATCAATTTCTTCTGCAAAAAGCGTTAATCCAAAAGCGTCTCTCTGCCTTTTTAAAAGGTTCATAATTGCCGCACTTGCCAAGGCACTATAAGCAAACTTATTGATTCCCTTTTCGGGATAATACATGGACGAGGAATGATCAATCAATAAATGGCAGCGGAGATTGGTTTCCTCTTCAAATCGTTTAACAAACAGCTTATCGGTTCGGGCAAATAATTTCCAGTCGATATTTTTAACAGAGCTGCCTTTGTTATATAAACGATGCTCGGCAAACTCGACAGAAAAACCGTGGAAAGGACTTTTATGTAGACCCGTTACAAAACCTTCTACCACTTGTTTCGCCAATAATTCTAAATTCCCAAAGCTTATATTTTCTTCTAAATCAACCATCGTGTTTGCCATTGTATAAATAAACAAAAAAATTGCTCTAAAAAAAAAAAACAGGATGCCTAAACATCCTGTCGTACAAACCCAAACCAATTAAACTAATTTTTTAAAAACGCAGCGTTGTTATTAATCCATGATAAGCCGTACAATTTATCATCTGTAGTAATATCCATATCATCATCGTTATCAACATCATGCACTCGCATCAAATTCACCCAATTTGCATTAGCGCTGCTATTATCTTTCAATACAGTTTTAGTGACATCATCAAAATTAGCACCAGCATTTTTTAGCAATTGTAAGTAATAACCTTGGTAATAACCTTGCTCTAATTTGCCGTCACCCGTTCTGGTAATCAAAACATCTGTTTTGCCATCTTTGTCATAATCTATAAAATCAATATCCACTACAACTCCAAAACCTGAAACTGCAGGTATATTGATCATTCTTGACGTTATGAAGTTCCCGCTTGCGTTACCCAAAAGAATAATTGTAGTTGCGCCACTATGCTCATGACCACCCGTAACTAAATCTAAATAACCATCGTTATTAATATCATAAAGCTCAGACGCATAATATGCTTTACCCCATAATGTACTTGGATAAATTGCTAAATCTTCTTTAAAATTACCAGCACCATCGTTGATCAAAAACCTACCAATCGTTTTATTATCGGTCACAAATAAATCTATATCGCCATCGTTATCAATATCTCCCGCAGTTACTGATGCATAGTAACTTTTGCCAAGACTTAAATCTTTAGCGGTGAACTTACCATTGTAATTCATTAAAATCTTAATGGTTTCGCCAGCGTACGGGCTTTTATCAAATCCGGAGCCCACAGAAACCACATCTAACCAACCGTTTTTATCTAAATCTACCACAATGGCTTTTCTAGCATTCAACATTTTTGGTGCGTCGTTAGTAAAAACAGATTGATCTTTAGTAAAACCAAAAATATCATTTCTAAAATATTCTAACTCAACCGCAACCCTTCCGTATGTATTGCTTGCACCACCAATGATGTCCAAATCTCCATCCTTATCAAAATCGCCATAAGCTCTTGCATTGTAAGCGTCTTCGTAATAATCTACACCGAATGGATTTTTCGAAATCGCAGTAGAAAAATCGATGTATAAATTATTTTCAATATAGCTGTTGTACGATGTTTTGCTGTTTGCCTGAAAATCTTGGGTTACTCCTACTAGTAATATGGATGGGAGATATTTTGCAACCGCTTTATTCTGCGCAATTACAGAAACAGAAAGCGGCTGTGAAAAATCAAGTGGCGTTTTATTGCTTTCTACTACCGTAGTGCCAACCATCAAAGTTGCTTTATCAGATACTTTAAAAGTAGGTATCAATGCTTTTAAATCAACTCCTTTAGGCACTTCTATATTAATGGATTGCCCGTCAAAACTCGCCGTGTAATCTTTATCTAAATCTGGATTGTTAGCTTTCAAGAAAACAAACTCAATCAGTTCTTTTTCTGTAGAGTATGGAGAAATGCCTGGCAATTGGTCTTTGCTACAGGCCGTTGCAAAAATGATTAAAAAGATTATAGTTAAGTAAAGATTGTTTTTCATTTTTAATGGTCTGCAGCTTTCCGTTTTAGTTTTCTCTTTGTGAGATACACGTGTTTTTATACGTAGGTAAGTTTATGAGGTTACAATAATTCTTCCCTGAGTAATTAATGTCTTTTTTAAAGATGATCACCTTAAAACAGAATTATAATTTACAATAGCTCAAATCTTTACATTCCAAAAAAAACCATCTCCTGAAAGTCTTTTCAATAGATAAGCGTAGTAAAGCAAAAAATCAAATATCTCATGAAGAGAAATCTGTAAAAAAATAATCTTCACTTAACATGTAGGCGTATCATTATCTTAACCATATTTAAGTAACGATGTACAAAAACAAAGCATGAGCGGTGGGTAGATAATCAGGAGATTTCCAACACTATACAAATTATCCACACCGTTTCGGATTACCAAGCATAAAGCGTATTTTTACGGGTATTGATTTAAATATATAATGAGCGAAGAAAAGGAAGACAAATCACATTATTCGGCCGATAATATTCAGGTTTTAGAAGGTTTAGAAGCCGTTCGAAAACGTCCGGCGATGTATATTGGTGATACAGGCGTAAAAGGCTTGCACCACTTGGTTTATGAAGTTGTAGATAACTCTATTGATGAAGCCTTAGCAGGTTACTGTAGCGATATTTTTGTCACCATTTTAAAAGACAACTCTATCCGTGTAGCGGATAATGGACGTGGTATTCCTACTGCAATGCACACCAAAGAAAAACGATCTGCGCTAGAAGTCGTAATGACTGTTTTACACGCAGGTGGTAAATTTGATAAAGATACTTACAAAGTTTCTGGTGGTTTACACGGTGTTGGGGTAAGTTGCGTTAACGCACTTTCGATACACTTAAGTGCAGAAATACACAGAGACGGTAAAATATTTATGCAAGAGTATTCTTGCGGTAAACCCCTATACTCTGTTAAAGAAACTGGAACTGCGGATGACACTGGTACTATTGTAACCTTTACGCCGGATGATTCTATTTTCACGCAGACGGTTGAATATAAGTTTGACATCATAGCAAGTAGGTTAAGAGAGCTTGCATTCTTAAATAAAGGTATTAAACTGACCTTAACGGATGAACGTGAGGTTACGGACGATGGTTCTTTCTTAACAGAGTCTTTCCATAGCGAAGGTGGGTTAAAAGAGTTTGTTAGGTATTTGGATGAAACTCGTACTGCTTTAATCCCCGAAGCGATTTATATCGAAGGAGAGAAAAACGGAATTCCCGTTGAACTTGCTTTCATTTATAACAACTCATACAGCGAAAACGTACATTCTTACGTAAATAATATCAATACGCATGAGGGCGGTACACACATTGCCGGTTTTAGACGTGGTTTAACGCGTACTTTAAAATCTTACGCAGATAAGTCTGGTTTAACTAAAAACCTAAAGATTGAGATTACTGGAGATGACTTTAGAGAAGGCTTAACGGCTGTTATTTCTGTAAAAGTACAAGAGCCACAGTTTGAAGGACAAACCAAAACAAAGTTAGGTAACAATGAGGTAACTGGAGCTGTTGATATTGCAGTTGGTGAGGCTTTGGGTAACTTCTTAGAAGAAAACCCAAGAGAAGCTAAGCTTATTGTAAACAAGGTTATTTTAGCTGCAACCGCTAGAGCTGCTGCCCGTAAGGCCAGAGAGATGGTTCAGCGTAAAAACGTGATGGGCGGTTCAGGTCTACCTGGAAAACTTGCCGATTGCGCCAATAAAGATCCTTTGGTTTGTGAGTTATACTTAGTCGAGGGAGATTCGGCGGGTGGAACTGCAAAACAAGGTCGTGACCGTGATTTCCAAGCGATTTTACCTTTAAAAGGTAAAATCCTGAACGTGGAAAAAGCAATGGAGCATAAGATTTACGAAAACGACGAGATCAAGAACATATTCACTGCTTTAGGTGTAAGTATTGGAACTGTTGAAGATGACAAGGCTTTAAATTTAGATAAGTTGAGGTACCACAAAGTCATCATCATGACGGATGCGGACATTGACGGTTCCCACATTACTACCCTGATTTTAACTTTCTTTTTCCGTTACATGAAAAAGCTGATTGAATATGGAAATATTTACATTGCCGCTCCGCCTTTATACCAAGTTAAAAAAGGAAGAGAATTTGAATATTGCTGGAACGATGCGCAACGCGATGTTGCAGTACAACGTTTAAAAGGTGCAGGTAAGGAAGAGAGCGTACACATACAACGTTATAAAGGTTTGGGAGAGATGAATGCAGAACAGTTATGGGAAACTACCCTAAACCCTGCTACCAGAACTTTAAAGCAGGTAACTATTGAGAACGCCGTAGAAGCTGATCATATTTTCTCTATTTTAATGGGTGATGAAGTTGCACCACGTAGAGAATTTATTGAGAAAAATGCGAAATACGCAAAGATTGACGCTTAGATCTTTTTAATTTATAGTTGAAAGCCAATGTTGAGATACATTGGCTTTTTTTTGTAACTTATTTTCGGGTATTAGCCTCTTTTAGGCTAGATTAAAACCATCTATCGTTTTGCTAATTTGTGCATAAATGGCATTGCTTGCAGAACCAGTGTGTTACACCGCACTAAATTAAGTAAATAGCTGATGAATTGACGTGAACAACCGTCAGCCATTTTTGCGCAAATTTGCTGTTGTAAGCAGTTTTTATTTGTTTATTAACATGATTTTCTCGTTTACTTTGTCAATAAAATTATATAGATAACTTGGGACATTTTCTTTATCTTGGTCAATCCTCCAGGTCTTTAATCTTCCATTTTCTGAGTATTGAATAAAAAGTCCTCCTCCATCAGCACAATCCGGACAACCAAAAACAGTTTCATTCGTATTAAGAAGTTCGTTTGGAAAGAAGTCAATTAAATCATTTACTCTTTCAAATTTATCTTTATTTAATTCTACGAAATTTAAATTCTTTCCTGAATAATCATCAATTGTATCTTCAAATATTTTTTTGTCAGTCAATTTGTAAGTTTCTACACAACCTTCTTCTAAACATTCCCCATAAAAATGACCAAAAATTAAAAAATTCTTATCGTCTATTACGATTCTGGAATTGTCTTTTTTGCAGGATATAAAAGTTCCGAAAATAAAAATTAATAAAAGTGCTTTTTTCATAATAATGTTTCAACGTAAAAGGTTGAAATCGATTTTTTATTGTTAAAATTGCTTACAACTCTATTATTTCAGTGGTCTTTGAAAAGTTATGTTGTGAAAATGGCGCACATCGCCAGAATATACCCCCGGATACGCTTCAACACCAGCTATAAAGTTTTTCAACAGTAAGGTATTGTCTTTTTTATCGAACATAAACTGGTGTTTAGTGGTTACTGAAACACCGTTCAAAATTCGCTGACATCTGATTGAATCAGGAGAAAACACAACATAATCTATTTTCTCTGTTCCATCTTGAGAACTAAACTGAACAGATTCCTTCAAAAAAATTAAAGAATGATAATCAGGATAGGGGCTTATCTCAATCCAGTCCCCGGATAGTTGTTTTCCTAAATCACTAAAATCTTTGAATTCTGCGTCTTCTTTACTACAACCCATTATACTTATCGAAATAAATAATAACAGACCAAAAGATTTAAAATTTTTCATAAAATTTATGTTTAGTTTAAAATAGTTCCGTTCTTTAAATAACCCGTACGTAAAGTGGATTTAAACTGATACGTCAAAACGTATCAAACTTGTAAAAAAATAGTTTGGCTTTATTTGTTTTGTTGGTTGGGTTATTAGATTATTTATCGCGGATTAATTCTAGCAAATTACACTTTAGCGTCGTGAAAGCATTGGCACATTTAAGTTTAAGCTTTTATAAGACCCTAATCTTTAATCCATTCAGCTTATCATCAATCATCAATTGGCAAGATAACCGAATATTCTGTTGATCTATATTCATTTTGGCTAGCGTTGTGGCTTCATTCCTATCGAAACTTGCCAACTCTTCGCTCGCATTTAATACCTCGACCATACAAGTACCGCATTTTCCCATTCCTCGGCAATCTCCAAATTCTTCATCTGCAAACTGATCGTAAATTAGCATCATTAAGTTTGCATACTCATTTGGGCGGGTAGTAATTTGATGAGATTCACCATCGTAAATTATTTCAAATGAGATGTTATCCAAATTATTAGGAGTTACTAAGCCAGAATTGATCACTAAAGTCGTCCTCAAAACTTGCGACATGCGATTGAGATAAACACTTTTGGATGTGCTGAAGTTCCTCTTCTGGCAATAAGAGTTCTAAATGAGGAAATAGGACTCTTTCTTCGAACTTAATATGCTGATTAATGGACAAAACTAAGTGTAGATAATCATGCTTTCCTACATACTCTCCAGAAACGATATTATCAATTTCTGAAATTATGGAGATGTGGTCTTGCTTTCCTTTTGTGCAAAAAACATCGTCAATGTTTTTAAATAAAAGCCCTTCTTCTTCCATAAAGTGCTTTTCTAAATGTTGTTCCCAAAAAAAACTAACGTAACTCCCTATCCGATCCAAAGAAATGTCTAATTCAACTCCTTTCTCAATTCTACTGCAAAAACGAGACTCAAGATGATGGTCTTGAGATAGCCTTGCGATGTACGAATTATTTTTGATAGCCATTACATAAATTTAGGAGCTCGAATTTTTAAAATAATAAAAAATTGACATTGGTCACATAGATGGCAATAAGACAAAACAAGAGCAATCGAACAACTAATGTGGAGCGCTTACTTCACATCTATATTCTTCACCGCTTTCATTATTCTAGCAATGCTAAATGCCCGCTTCTTAGCATTTTCGGCTATCTCCCCTTCAAACAATTCATCCAAGGTCTCTGTAAATAACGCTAACCACGTTTCAAAATGTTGTTTGGTTAAGGGTAAAGGCATGTGACTTGTTAACGGATCACTTTTATATTCTCGCGTATACAGCAAAAGTGTCGACCAAAAACTCACCATTTTCGCTAAATGTGCTGGCCAATTGTCTTTTATTATAGGATTAAACACTGCAAATAAAGCCTCATCTGCTCGCACTTTATCGTAAAATGTATAAACTAACTTTTCAATATCGGCGACGGTAGCAATATCTTGCTTGTTATCTGTTCCCAAATCAGCCATAATTAGTAAACAACTTTTTTATTATCACCATCTAATGTCGCTAATCTTTTCATAAACATGGTGGCCATTAATTGGGCTCTGTTTTTCGCATCTTCTGCCATTTCGCCTTCAAAACTTCCATCTATGGTTTCGTTAAAAAGCACTAGCCACCTATCAAAATGTGCAGGTACGATACCTAAGGGTGCGTGTTTAGCGAAAGGATTACCTTTAAACCCAGGTATTCCAAATAAAGCAGCATTCCAGAATGCATACATTTGCTTAAGATGCGGATCCCAATCGGCAATAGCGTTCATGAAAATTGGCCCTATGTAATCATCTTCCCTAACTTTCTGATAAAAATCGTCTACAAAAATCTTAATCTCCTCTAATCCCTCAATATCTCTCATATCACAAAATCCTTGACCTTCTTTAAAACAATGAAATTGTATCAGAAGTAATCGTAAAAAACGCAGCCCAACCTACGAACAAAATTAAAAGAATGATGATCCAAATTGGGATACTTCGTGGTGTCTCGCTACCGTGTAACACAAAAGATGTTTGATCTCCTTCACCGTAAGAGTTAATCATCAAGGGCACAATACCGTCAACAACTTCGTCTTTTTTCAAACCCTCTATTGCTATTGCTGGCCCATTTCTAACAATAAACGGAATCTTCTTAATTCCCTCTTTGCCTTTTTGGTCTTTACTAACAATTTTAAGAATGTGCTGGCCGTCTGGTAGTTTAGTGGTATCCAAGTCAAATGAAACTGGCGTTGGAAAAACTCCTACTGGCTGTAATTCATCGTCAATAAATAAAGTTACTTCGCTTTTACTTTTCATTATTGTGGTGTTAAAATTGTATTCTTAATGTCGTTATATTTATTTTCCGTTTTGCGAGTTACAAAACAGCGGATGGTAGCATATAAAGTATAAACCGTGATAAGCACCATTGAAATCACTACAAAATAATCCCAGTTACTTTGCGGACCGCTTCCGTGAGTAATATTTCTTAAAATTTTGGGCTGGTTTTGATTACACGCTTCACAAGCAAATGTGCCAACGTTGGCTACTAAAACCAACGCTAAGGTTAATAAGAAACTCTTATATTTTTTAATCTTATCCATTATTTCCCAATTTGTTCTAAAATTGCTTTTACTTCATCAACTGAAACTTTTTTGGCGCCATTTCCCCAACTTGTACGTTCGTGATTCATAATCGCCGTAACTTCTTCTGGTGTTAAGTTATTATTGGTTCCAATTGGTGGCATTTCTGCGAACCCTTCTTTCGCTCTTCCGTTATAACCTTTCATAATTACAGTAACAAAGGTTGTAGGATCTTCATTTTGCACAATTGTACTTCCTTTTAATGGAGGGAAAGCGCCTGGTAAACCTTCGCCATTTGCTTGGTGACAACTTTGGCAGTTTGCGGCATATAAACTAGCGCCATCCATTGCAGGTTCTTCTTGGCTGCCCACTCCGCCCAAACTAGGGGTTACTTGTCTAGGGTATAAAAACTTTGGTACTGGTTTGCCATCAGGTAAACTTACTTGCTTTAACGATTGCAGGTAAGCCACTAAATTTAAAGCATCTTCCGTGGCAACAATATCTCCTTTAATACCTTTTCTATAATCTTCCGGAACCTGAACGGTTACATCAGCGGCAGCAGCACTTTCCTTAATTTCAAAAAGCCAAGGATAAGCCGGCATAATGGACTGCCCAACTACAGAACGTGGACTATAAAGGTGTATCAAGTGCCATTCTTTGCCGGGCTGACGCTTTCCAATATTTGTTAAATCTGGACCGGTACGCTCAGAACCTAAAAGGTTAGCCGTATTTCTCCAAATATCTGGTCTTGTATTTCTAGCATAATCTGAAGCTACGCTTGGGCGGTCTCCCCAAACTTTATCCATCTCTACATTACGCACTTGCTGGGTATGACAAGCAATACAACCTTCTTTTACAAAGATTGCTTTGCCTAAAGCTTCTTGCTCTGTTAACGGTTTGCTATTAGGCAGCGGTGCGTTATCTTCCTGCGCCCTATACGCCGGAATCAAGGCTGCGTACAATGTTAATGCAAGAAACATTAATGTTGCAGCTATAAATAAGCGTTTATGATTATTATAAATTTCCATCTTAATCTAAATATTATCTTCTCTGTTTAACTGATTAAAAAGCGCTGTTTGTGTATCTGTTTCGCCACCTTTTCTAGTCATGGTGTATAGGTTATAAGCAAAAATCAAATGCGATGCCCACATTAAAGAACCACCAATTGCTCTCCAAACCCAGTAAGGAGCCATGTTAGCTACAGTATCAATGAAAGGCTTGCCTTCCATCCATTCCACGCCTCTTAAAGTACTTCCAATCATTAACGGAACGGTGTAAAACGTCATTCCAATTAGTGCCATCCAAAAATGCGCACCAACTAAAGCGTGATTAGGCTCTTTACCTGTTAACCTAGGAACCAACGTGTAGATAAAGGCCCAAAGAAAAAATGCGATGATACCATACATGGTGAGGTGCGAGTGCGCTACTGTAAAATCTGTAAAGTGCCAGTATAAATTGGCAGATCTAAAGGCTTCTGCTGTTCCTTGATACGATCCAGTGAAATAGAAAATTATCGCAACTAGGTAAAAGGGCAAAGTATAGCTTGAGCCTATTTTGTGGAAATTGCCACGCATAGTCATCAAAAAGTTAGTGGTACCGGCAGCTACCGGAATTAGCATCCCAACGCTACCAACAATTGCAGTGGTTTGTAGCCACCAAGGTATCGCACTAAAAATAAAGTGATGCGTACCAATTACGGTATAAAACAAAATTTGTGTCCAAAAGGCTAAAATCCCTAAACTATAAGAATAGATAGGCGTGTTAAGCTGTTGCGGAAGGAAATAATAAACCAAACCTAAAACAAAAAGCATAAACCACATCCCTACACCTTGGTGCATGTAATAACCTTGTGCAATGGTTTCCCCTAAACCGTCTTGCCAAAAAGGCAAATAAGCCACTAGCGTGATAATGATGGCAAATATTGCGGCAGATACGATGTACCAATTGGAAACGTAAATTTCTTTGGTTGCCCGTTTGGCGATGATGCTTAAATAGTTTACCAAAACGATTATCACACCAACTGCAAACAACAACATGATTGGCCATATATATTCACGGTATTCACCACCAGCATTATTAATCCCAGCCATTAATGATAAAGAACCGAATGTTACTGCAGCATTAATTAACCAGAAAGCTGCCCACGCACTTTTTAATGATTTTACTACCGTGTTACTAACTGTATAAACTACATAATAACCTAAACCAATCATCGCTAAAGAGCTCCAGCCCCAAAACACCATATTGGTATGTACCGGTCTTAATCGGCCGAAGCTTAACCAACTGATATGATCAACATCTGGAGCTACGAATTTGATACCCAAATACTCGCCAATTGAAGTCCCTAAAACCAGCCAAAAAGTTGCAGCTCCCAAAAACCAGATGATTAATTTAGATAACTCTGGGTTTACCGATGGTCTTTTAGTAGATCGCTTTTTATCAGGGATAAAACGAGCAATATTTACTTCGGTTACACGATGAATCATGCCCTTTGCATCATCTGGAGCTAAATCTCCGGCAAGTTCTTTATTGGTTAACTTATACTCAACCGCAGTTTTTCTTTTTTCTAAAGAATCCGTTAGATTTTGAAGCTCTTCCTCACTTAAACTCTGTAAAATGGCAGACTTTTGTTCATTAACATTATTTGTTTTTACATTTTTTACTAGATTCTTCACTTTAGCAGTAGCCAAATAAACGGCTATCAAGAGCGGAATTAGTATCAAAACTATGGTAATTAACACTCCGGGGTTTGTAATAATGTCTTTTGTTGTCTGCTCTGTTTGTCCAAACGCACAAATACTTGATAACAAAAGAAAAGCTAGCACCAAACTGCCTTGTTTACTAATTTTTGGTTTCAACCTGTTGATCATTTTTGTCTGCTTTATTGATTTTTTTGATTAAGATTTTTAGTTGTTCAGCATCAAAGTCATATATTTTATGATTGATCCAAACTTTTCCTTTTTCTTTATTCCCTAAGGCCGATTCTTTTAAAGCGCTCAAATTCTTTGCCATTACAACAAGTAAAATAACCATAAGAATAATAGCAATAACCAATAAGCTATTGATTAAGAACTGGTAATCTTGTATTTGCAGGCCTAAAATAAATGCAAATACTTTTACTGAGTACACTTGGCAAAGCGTTGCCATTTTTAAACCTATCGCTTCTAAATAAATATTCATTGAAGTGTTATTAATAGTTTTTATCTGCTATTGATTTTAAAAAATCATCTTTTTTCAAACTTGTATTAGCAAGACTAAGGTCTCCGTTAAAATCTTTAATAGTAGTTTTAATTAACATTTGATGGATACTTTCTCTAATCACTTTGAATTCACTATGTAAAGGGCAAGGATCATGTTCAGAACAAGAAACTAAACCTAAACCACAACCAGTAAATAACCCATTTCCGTCTATTGCTTCTACCACATCTGCTAAAGGTCTTTGTAAAGCACTTTCGTCCATATAAAAACCGCCGTGTGGACCTTTTACAGATTTCACAATTCCTTTTTTACTTAAATCTTGTAGAATTTTAGCTAAAAAATGTTCGGGAGAACTTATCCCAGCGGCAATTTCCTTAATACCAACCCTGCTCCCGTTCTCCGTACGGTGTGCAATAAAAAAAACAGATCTAATAGCGTATTCGCAAGTTTTTGAAAAAATCCCCATTTAATGATGCAAATATAAATCACTAATCGGAACAATAAAAGACTTTTTTGTCTTTTATTTTATTTTTAGGTAATTCATGTCGATTTTCTCCTATTAACAGCTTTTTTTAATCTTGATCCTAATTCTGATATCGTCATTTGAGAGCTTGAACGGACTTTGATTACCAAAACTGAAACCAAGGCTTTTTAAATCCAATCATCAAGTTCCCTTCAATTATTTTAACCGGATACTTTTTGAGGTAATCTCCTTGCCCTATTGCTCCTCTCCCATTTTCTAATTGGTATTGGTAACGATGAACGGGGCAAACCAAAAAACCTTCTTTGCACCAACCATTGCTCAAATCGGCACCTGCATGTGGACATTTATTTGTAAACACGTAAAACTTATCATTGTTTTTAACAAGAGTTAACCGTTTACTATTTACGGTAATAGATTGAACATCTGCAACACTTAAAGAAGCAACTGGAATTGAAAACCACTGCATTTGTTTTTACTCTTTGGATTTATTATACCTAACCATTTCTCCAAAATCCATCTTTTTCTGCATCGCTTCTATAGTTTGTGCAATCCTTTTAACGCGAGTTTTATCTGTTTTTGCCGCGTTAATCCAATTGAAATAATAGTTCTGATATGATTTAGGCATGGAATTAAATTGCTCCATGGTACCTGAAACGTCGCTTAAGCAAATGGTTAAATCATTAGGCATTTCTAATTTAAAGTCCTTATCTTCTGTAATGCTCAGATTTAGGGTTGCCCCTTTCTGCTTCCCGATTTTTTTCTGAAGCTCCTTCTTCAATGGTAAAATAAAATCGCCACTACCCACTGGCGCTAAGGCAATTCCGTTAAAAGGCGTATCGTCTATCTTTCCTTTTACCCTAAAACTAACTTTGCAATCAGGCTTCAACTCGGTTGCAAGAGCCTGTGGAATGTCCAGATAAGTCCAGCCGGTTTTCTCCCCCTTATCCTTAAACTGATGAATAATGGTTTTTAGTTCGATCATTAACGAAATATAGAAATAAAAAAGACTCATTACAATTTGCGCAATGAGTCCTTCTAATATATTTTTTAAATGTTAGTGCTTAAACTTATAAGTTAAACCCATGCCTTGATAATTAAAACCTACTACTGATGCTACAGATAAATTAGTTTGATTGGTCTTTTTATGCAATTGCGGAATTAAAATACCACAAGCCATTCCAACACCATAACCTAACACATTATCAGTCAAAAAATGCTTCCCAGCTTTTAACCTTTGATAACCAACCAAAGCTGGAACGGCAGCTGCAGCTGCCCAAACGTAAGGCTTTAACTTAGAATCTGGATTAAAATCACTAAACACTTTAGCCGCGAAAAAAGTTGCAGCGGCAGTTGCTGTAGTGTGACCAGCAAAAAATGACCGTTGCTCATCTTTATCCATCCTTAACTTATCTGGCTCGCCAATTGGTAGTGCGGTATTATAAACCAATGGGCGACTACGTTGTACCAAGCCAGCAGCAATTGTAAACGACGCAGCTGCCGCAGACATTGTTTCTATAAACATCACAGAAATTTGTCCGTAATGACTTCTTTGATTTCTATCAATCAGTGCAATTATTGGCGCTACTGCAAAAGACCCATAAAACGGAATGTAACTATCTTTATCTGCCTTTTCAGAATAATTACCGGCAGCAAATCGATCTATAAAAAAGACATCATTTTTTGACTTGCCAGCGAGTTCTGTCGGCGTTAATTCACTTTTATTTTTGATGAGCGTTAAACCTAGATAACTTAAACCTAAACCGGCGGCTACTGCAGGACCATCATACTTCAAACTTGTTTCGTATGGTGAGTCTGATTGAGCAAACAAACTTGTGGAGATAAATATGGAAAGTGTTAGAAAGGCTACGTATTTACTTTTTTTCATGCTGCTGTTCATTAATGATTGTACATTTTGAGCACACTATTCAATTCTTTTGCCAAGAGTTGGAATACGAAAAAATAAGATGCTTTTTTGCTAAAAAAAGAAGCTACCTAAAACTGAGAAAGTAGATGCAGAAATTTTCAACTCAAATTTCTGTCTTTGAACCAAACTTCATCTGGCTTAGCAGAAAATTTATTCATTGCCTCTATAATTTTCTGGGGCGATGACTCATTAATCACCAAATCTCTGTTTATAGGTTTCAGAAATTTATGCTCAACCATTACATCCATCTGTTTAAACAGAAAGTCGTAAAAACCGTTAAAGTTTAAAACCGCTATTGCTTTTTGATGTAAGCCTAACTGCAACCAAGTTAACACTTCAAAAAACTCTTCTAATGTGCCAAAACCGCCAGGAAGAATTAGAAATGCATCAGCAAGATCAGCCATTTTTTGCTTGCGCTGATGCATATTTTCGGTAATAACCATTTCTGTTAGCCCTTTATGCCCAACTTCCTTATCCATTAAAAACTGAGGGATAACGCCTATCGCTTCTCCTCCACGTTTTAAAATAGCGTCGGCAATTAAGCCCATCACGCCTACGCTTCCACCACCAAAAACTAATTTAATCTTATGGGCAACCATCAATGTAGCCATTTCTTCAATAACTAATTTTAGTTTTTCATCGCCATTAAAATTGGCTCCACAGTAAACGCAAATAGATTTGATCATGAGCACAATTCGTGTTTTAAAACTACTTAGATAAACGAGTGCTGTTGTAAAGGTTATGCCAATCTTGTCTGTCAAGCTCGATGTCAAAAGCAGCCACAATATTTCTAATTCTACCTTCGTTTCTGGTACCAATTAACGGCAATGCACCTAGTTTCAATAACCATGCTATGGCTACGGATTCAATAGTTGTATTATATTTTGTAGCTAAGACATCCAACTTTTCTCGAATTACCACTTCAGATATATCCATTCCCATCGCTATTCTGCCTTCGGCTAAAGGTGCCAAAGCGAAAGGACGCATGTATTTTTCTTTCATGTAATCAATCTGTCCGTTTTCTAAAGCACCGGTATTCAGCAAATTTAGCTCAACGTGATTGGTTACGATTGGCAACTTTAAATAGGAAGTTAATAGTTGGTGCTGAAACACCGTAAAGTTGCTTAAACCAACCGTTCTGATTTTTCCAGCTTGCTTCAACTTCAACAATTCTGCTGCAGTCTCCTCTAAATTTGCCGTTGGATCTAAATTGTTCAATAAAAAAACATCAACGTAATCTGTTTTCAAATTCTTTAAAGATTGGTGCAAAGTTGCGCTGATATGCTCTGCAGAAGAATCCAAGTAGCGTGTTTTAATATGTGGCCTTGAAGGATGAGGTTCGCACAAACCACATTTGGTAAACAGTACAATATCTTCCCGCTTTACGGAGCTATTTTGGAGCATTTTACCAAACTCTTCCTCGCAGGTATAATTCCCGTAAATATCGGCATGATCAAAAGTATTGATTCCAAGACTAATACAAAGGTTGAAAACTTCTTCCATCGTTTTAGGAAGGTCATTCTCTAAATCATTCCATCTGTAAAATCCATAAACTGCAGGAGAAACTTTTGGACCGGCATCACTTAAATAAATTGGTTTCATTTTGTATAGATTATGCTTGTAATTATCGTTGATAAATTTAACGTTTTAATTGAAAAAATAGCTTTGTCAATTGTCAAATCATGGCTTTTTTATAAAAACTGTTGAACAGAAATCCATAAAACACGGATACTGGAAATCAATACGATAATGGCTACGCCAATAAACATCTTTTTTACGGGTAGCCTTCCAGCTAGTTTTGCTGCAATTGGCGCTGCTAACAAACCTCCTCCTATTAATCCTAAAATAGTTCCTAAATGGCTCACTCCTAAAATGATAAAGAAAGTTAACGCACTTGCCATGGTCACAAAAAACTCTGTTAAACTTACTGAACCGATAACATATTTAGGGGTTTTCCCTTTTGCTATTAATGTACTTGTTACTATTGGTCCCCAACCGCCACCACCGAAAGAATCTAAAAATCCACCGAAACCGGCAAGCCAGCCCGCTCTTTTTATTTTTTTAGGTTTTACATCTTTTTTAAAGGCGTGAGACAATATGCGAATCCCTAAAATAAAGGTGTAAACAGAAATAATAGGCTTAATGTAACCACCATAGCTATCACCAGCATAGCCTAATAATAAAGCTCCACCAATTGCTCCCAACACTCCGGGGATTAAAAGCGTTTTAAACAGCTTCCTATTAACGTTGCCAAATTTGTAATGGCTAAAACCAGATGCACCACTGGAAAACATTTCGGCGGTGTGGATACTACCAGAAATTACTGCAGGACTAAGTCCTCCCGAAAGTAGTAATGTGGTAGAAATTACGCCGTAACCCATTCCTAAAGCTCCATCTACCATTTGCGCAAAAAAACCAACCGCCAACATAAACAGAAAGGCGTTATCTACATTTTGCACAAAAAAAACTTTAATTTCTTCAAAGGAATAATATTGGAGAACAGCAGCACCGGCGATTAGCAATCCTAAAACGATTAAACTTATGGTTGCCGTTTTTTTCCATTTACGATCAGAGTAAACTTGGTGTTCTTGCGAAGTTGGTGTATAATCTTTCATGTTTTATTTTAAAAACTCGCCTGGAATATTGTAATACCCATCGAGAGAAATTTTTATTTAATTGAGTTTTTGCGCTAACATCCTGATAGCTATCGGGAGGAGCGACATCTTTTTTTGTCCTTCGACTCCGCTCAGGATGACAAAAAAAGATATAGCGAAAAGCGTGTTTAAGCGCTCAAATTATAAATTCAGAGGCGACCTTAATTTAACAATCCGTCAAACGTGATGGCTATATAATATAAACCGCCCAATGTTGGACCACCTGCATACTGTAAATATTTGGTGTTGAATATATTTGTAGCACCGGCTTTTACGGTAGCTTTTGCCCGAGGAACTTTGTAAGTAACTTGCGCATCAAACGTATTGAACGCTTTGACTTCGCCGTTACCCAATGGGCTTTCCCATAAAAAAGCATCTTGCCATTTCCAAACGATGTTAAACCCTGGAGATTTAAGGATGCTTTCTTCTACCCTAGATGCGGTAACTATAACTTCTTGTCCGAGTTGCGTTTGTGTGATTAAGGCGATTTTAAGATTAGAGCCTGCTCCTTTAATTTCAAATTCTTGCGTTTTAAACCCTATACTGGATACCACCAAGTAAAAGGGAAAACTTGCTTTGGTTCTCAGTTCAAATTTTCCATCACCATTGGTTGCTGTTCCGCTCACTGTGTTTTTAACAGAAACGCTTACGCCAGGAAGCGAGATTTGAGAATCTTGATCGATAATAGTTCCTGATAAAACCACAAAATTATTTCCTTGCGCTTTAGCACCTAAGGATATGAGTATGACTAAAATTGTGTGATAAATATGTTTCATTGTTATTTTTTGAATGTTTTTGCTTTCTGTAATTAACCCTATTTTTAAATTTTAATGATCAACAACATCGATAACGAAACACTGCGTGTTGATGCTGAAAAGATTGATCCTTGAGTTTCATTTTAATAATCTACTAAACTAGTCGACAATTATACGGAGATATTTTTAAAACAAAATATATAATCTACTGATTATATAGATTATTATACAAAAGCCACCTAAATAGCTAATTGATAGTTATTTAACTTCTACAAGAAAAATCTAAATAAAAGATGTTATTTTTGATACAAACAAATTAATCTTGCTGACCAAAAAAACCAAATATGCCATTAAAGCGCTGATTGCATTAGCGAGAAGTAAAGACAATAAGCCTATGCTCATTGCAGAAATTGCCACGCAAGAAGGTTTACCAAAAAGATTTTTGGAATCTATTTTACTTGATTTAAAACGAGCGAAAATACTGAACAGTAAAATGGGATCTGGTGGTGGCTATTTTTTAATGCAAAACTCTTCGGAAATTATGGTTTCTGAAATTATCAGGATCTTAGACGGACCTATTGCATTACTTCCTTGTGTGAGTTTGAATTTTTATCAACGTTGTGAAGAGTGTAAGGATGAGGTTACTTGTAGTATAAGAGAGATGATGGCAAAAGTAAGAGATGCTTCTATCGCTATTATGGGCAACACCAGCGTTGCTGATTTAATGGAGAAAGAGCAAGCAATGATTGACAAAAAAAATAGTCCGTAAAACGTTTACGAACTATTTGTATTTATGGACTAATATCTGCTGACAGCGGACTAGTAACTTCTGAATTTAACCTTATCTACTATAATTCGGTGCTTCTTTAGTTATTGTAATATCATGTGGGTGAGATTCTCTGATACCAGAGGAAGTTATACGTACAAACTGTGCTTGCTGTAAAGTTTGAATATCTTTAGCACCGACATAACCCATACTAGCCTTTAATCCACCAATGTATTGATGCATTACTTCTGCTAAAGTTCCTTTGTAAGCAACTCTACCAACAATTCCTTCTGGAACTAATTTTTTAATATCGTCTTCCACATCTTGGAAATAACGATCTTTCGATCCTTGCTCCATTGCTTCAACAGAACCCATTCCACGGTATGATTTAAATTTTCTTCCTTCGTATATGATGGTTTCGCCTGGTGATTCATCTACGCCTGCGAATAATGAACCCGCCATGATTGAACTTGCACCGGCTGCAATTGCTTTTGCAATATCGCCTGTATGCTTAATTCCACCGTCTGCAATAACTGGAACACCTGTTCCTGCTAAACCTTTTGCTGCTTCGTAAACTGCATAAAGTTGTGGAACACCTACACCAGCAATAATTCTAGTGGTACAAATTGAACCGGGACCAATACCTACTTTTACGCCATCTGCGCCTGCATCTGCCAACGCTTTTGCTCCTGCTGCGGTTGCTACGTTTCCTGCAATTACCTGTAAATCTGGGTATTTTGCTTTTACTTCTTTCAATTGGTTGATTACACCCAATGAATGCCCGTGAGCAGTATCAATTGCAATAACGTCCACTCCTGCTTTCACCAAAGCCGCAACACGTTCCATGGTATCGTGAGTAACGCCGACCGCAGCTCCTACTCTTAGTCTGCCATGCTCATCTTTACAAGCCATCGGGAAGTTTTTAAACTTTTGGATATCCTTAAAAGTGATTAAGCCGCATAACTTCCCATCCTTATTTACGACTGGTAATTTTTCAATCTTATGCTCCTGTAAAATAACTTCGGCCTGAGTTAAGGTTGTTCCTTCTGGTGCAGTGATTAGGTTGTCTTTGGTCATTACTTCATCAATACGATGATTCATGTTTTTTTGGAACCTTAAATCTCTGTTGGTGATGATACCAAGCAACATGTTAGCCTCAGAAACTACCGGAATTCCGCCGATTTTATACTCACGCATGATCTTGAAAGCATCGCCGACTAAAGCATCTTTCTGTAAAGTAATTGGATCCTGAATCATACCGCTTTCCGAACGCTTAACTCTGCGAACTTCATCTGCTTGAGCGGCAATAGACATGTTTTTGTGCAAAACGCCGATTCCGCCTGCCTGCGCTATTGCGATAGCCATATTAGAATCGGTAACAGTGTCCATCGCTGCAGAAACAATAGGGACATTTAACTTTATTTTTTTAGTGAAATAGCTGGAAGTATCGACTTCGCGGGGCAAAACCTCAGAATATGCGGGTACAAGAAGTACATCGTCATAAGTTAAACCGTCGGCTAAAAATTTATGTGGATCAAGTTGCATAGCAAATAAATTAGGGTACTCTATTTGCCGCACAAAGATAGATTTTTTTTGGTTTTATTTTTATAAAAATTTAGAATTGTATTGAATAGCAAAATCTACCAAGCTTTTTTTAAAGAAAATTAAATTGAGATTAATAACCTTCCAAAGAAATTTGCAGAGGGATCGTCACACCATATCATCCTACACTATTATAAATGCTGCTTAAACTACACCTCTTCAAGTATAGATTCCCCTTCCGAAAAATCGCCCGAAGTCCACTGCCATTTTTCAAAAAGTTGGATTTTTCCATTAGGAAGTAATTTCGGGATAGAGAAACAAATCCCCGTCATTAGTTCTCCACTAAGGTTAACTTGATGGTAACGCATTTCTATACTATCATCATCACTTACTAAACCTATTAGGTGGCCTTTTAAAATCTTACCGCCAGAATATTCAGAAGTTAATACGTTTCCATCTTGCTGATAAACAAAAATAGTTTCCTGCGTTGTTTCGGAATTTAAAGACCCGCTTAACGGTCTGAATTTTTTATGATGGTAGTTGATTTTCACTTAGATTTTAAATTGAATTTAAAGTAGACTTACGATTCAAAAAAAATCGTAAGTCCATAAACTACATCTTACCTACAACAACTTTATAAAACATATCGTAATCCCAATATTTGTTAGCCAAATCTTTTAACTCTTTAGGCTCAATTGCTTTTAAGGTTTTAATATAACGGTCGTAGTAAGCATAGTCTAAACCAAAGAAATAAATATTCTTAAACTTATCTGCATGGCTAAAAGCGTTTTCTAAACTACCTAATAAACTGCCCATCATATAGTTTTTGATTAATGCAAGCTCGTCATCTCCAATTAAATCTGATTTTAAAAGCTTTACTTCTTTTTCAATTTCAGTCAGTGTTGCCGGAGTAACATCCACCCCAACTTCGGTAGAAATAAAGAAATAACCCGCTTGCTGTAGCGATGCAATTCCAGAGCCGATGCCGTAAGTATAGCCTTTGTCTTCGCGAATATTCGCCATTAAACGACTACCAAAATATCCGCCCAAAGCGGTATTCAAGACTTGAAGACCTATAAAATCTGGATGGGTGCGATTTACCAAAGGAATACCAATCCGTATTGCCGACTGTAAAGCATCTGCTTTTTCGGTATAATGCAGCTTTTCAGCAGCACCTTGACAAGACATATCAAAAGCGGGAACCGCTTCAGTATTTTCCCAAGCACCAAATAGCTCATCAATTAACGCTAACGTGTCGTTTTCAATCTTTCCAGACATTACCACCGTACAATTAGATGGATGGTATACTTGCTTATAATACGTTAATAAATCTGCTCTTTCAACTTCTTCATAGTCAGAAAGTTTAGTTGCATATCCATACAAACTATCACCAAATAAAGCTTCGGTAAAAGCTCTCCTTGCTAAAACTGAATTCTTCTCTAAACCAACTTTCAGCTTTTGCTTTTGATTTCGCAAAAAGGTTTCTAATTCTTTTTCTGGGAATGTAGATCCTGTAAGCATTTCCTTAATAATAGGAAGCGTTTCTGACAGGTATTTATTCAGTGAATATAGGGTTAAGGATGACTGATCATGGCTATACTCTGTTTGAAAAAAAGCACCATAGTAATCAATTTTTGACGCGATTTGAGCCGAAGAAAGTGAATGAGTACCTTCCGTAAGCATACTATTGGTAACTCCAGGTAACAATGGTTTTTTAACGTCCCATCCCCGGTTTTGAAATATGAATTCAATACGAACCAAATCTTGCTCGCCAGCGTTTATTTCAAAAACAGGGATTTTATTAGCTAATTCATGCTTTGCTGCTTTTACGAAATTAATATCTTCTACTTGTTTAAATTCGGGCTGTAGTGCTCTGTTTAACATGTTTACTTGGCTAAATAATATAAAGTTGTGGCAGCTTCTTTCTTAAATAATGTATTCGCTTGCATTTGGATATCTTCTACGGAAACCTTTAAATAATTTTCGATATCAGTATTGATAAGGTTAGCATCCCCAAAAAGCTCATAAAAAGCTAAATTCATCGCTTTATCCAACAAACTCATCTCGCCAAACTCTTTAGTGGCTTCGTACTTATTCTTCACTTTGGTTAATTCGTCTTCATAAACCAATTGTGTTTTTAGGGAATTAAGCTCTTTCCAAATACATTCATCGGCATAATCTATTGCTATATCTGGCAAAAGTTTTCCTTCAATTACAAACATCCCAGTATCAATACTTCCGTATATGTAAGCGTTGATATCACTAAAAACGGGGTTCTGCTGAACCAGATTTTGATACAAACGAGAGGATTTACCTTGGGATAAAATATCTGATATTAGATCTACCGTAGCGTACCCTTCTTCCATCCTACCCGGCATTTTAAAAACCTTGTAAATTGCATTTGTTGGCACATCTGCCTTTACCGTTTGCTTTACTTCTTGCGTTTGGACTGGTTCTTTCGGTAAATTACGCTCAGGTTTAATTCCGCCTTCAATTGGGGCGAACCATTTTTCAGCTAACTTTTTAACTTCATCCAGTTTTACTGCACCGCCAACAACCATAATTGCATTTTTAGGGTTATAGTGCTTTTTAAAGAATGCTTTTACATCTTCAATCTTTGCATCTTCGATATGCGAAAGCTCTTTACCAATAGTTGCCCATTTGTAAGGATGTTCTTTGTAAACAAGTGGTCTCAATTTCAACCAAACATCGCCGTAAGGCTGATTTAGATATCGTTGTTTAAATTCTTCACAAACTACGTCTCTCTGTACCGATAAGCTTTTTTCAGAAAACGCCAAGCTCAACATCCGGTCAGACTCTAACCAAAAAGCAGTTTCTAAATTTGCAGCAGGCAAGGTGATGTAATAATTGGTCATATCGTTACTGGTGAAAGCATTGTTTTCGCCACCAACACGTTGTAAAGGTTCATCGTACGATGGAATATTGACCGAACCGCCAAACATTAAGTGTTCAAAAAGATGAGCAAATCCAGTTTGATCAGCATCTTCATCTCTCGCACCAACGTCATATAATATATTTAAAACAGCCATTGGCGTGGTATGGTCTTCATGTACCAAAACCCGTAAACCGTTTTCTAAAGTAAATCTTTCGAACTGAACCATAAAAATTTGTTAAATAGCAAATTTAGGGTTCTGGCGCAAAGCCTTGTCATAAAAAATCAAGTTTTTGAAAGAAATCTAATTTAAAATGCCCAGCCAGTTTAGAGCGATACTGGAGTGAAGATTTATTTTAAGGAATTGCCTACTATTTCAACTTGAGATTTGCATCCTAATATCGACAACAAGCAACATGAGTAAAGTCTTTTTATTTTTTAAAGATTACACCGGCTAATTTTGATTGTACCTGTTGAAACTATCTCTCACTAATTTTTCTAAGTCTTCAGCGCTAATCTGAAGTTCGTCGCTGTTAATGAAAACTCCGTTATTAGACAATTCAATTTTAGAAATCTCGTGAATATACTTACTGGGGTTTTTAAGTTTTAAGTACAGCTGTTTGGTGCCGTATACTTCGTGGTTTTGAATTGCTTCAATATCCACCCAACTTATTTCGCCCGCTTTTTTACCAAAAGTTGTAGCATTAAACTTTAACCAACTTTGGTTTAAAACCAGCCCAACTTGGTCTTTACTGTTCATCTCTTTAATTGTTTTGAAGATGTAGAAAAGACAAACTCCAAAAATCAAGACAAACATAGCTAGATAGAAAACTTTAATTACTGTGGCCGTTACAATAACATAAATAAAAATAGCAGATGCAATAGTTACTAAAAAACCATACAAGATGATTTTCTTTCTTTTTTTATTATCGTAATTGATAACTACCTCTTGATTTTGTGTTAACATATTTTGTTGTTTTAAATTTGATTAGTTACAATACCTACCTATGTCGTTCCGCTTCTGGCGGTTAAAAATTCGGTAGTGTATGCTAAATCCTGTGCCTAAATAATTTTAATTCCTAAACTTTCCACGTATGTTTTTGGAAGAAATATCTTCCCGGTTTTTGGATCGAAGCTGAACTCATTTTCGTCTAAATAAATTAGGGAATCCGCTGTACTTAGTCTCACATTTCTATCAGTAGCAACTTCGAATATATGATTGCTGATTTCTTCTGTTTCCTGCTGTGCAAATAAGGTTTCGCCATTTGGCAGTTCTTCCAGGTAAAAAAACGGATATTTTATTTCAGCTTTAGGCCTATCTCTTCTAGCTCCGGTTGGCGCCATCATTGGTGGAGGGGGCGCATTGTTTTGTCCATAATAAGATAGACCTGATTTTACAATTTTTTCTGTTTCTTCCATCAGCTTTGTCTCATCTGAATTTGCCAAAACAAAACTTTTCGCCAAATTAAGTTTGTCATCATAAATAAAATTTGTTTTGCCGGTGGTGAAAACGATATAATCAAAATTGTCTTCCAAATTTGGGTCGTAGCTCCTTAAGGTCATCACCACTGCTCCACCATCAGTTTTTTCTTTTTTTGCTTTGTAAAAAAGCTTGTAACTTTTAAAATTTCCTTTTAAAACTACTTTAAAAGCTTCGTTGTTGTTTCGAACCGCTAAATAATCTAACTCTGTCGGCGGGTCATACATTACTGGCGGTGGTGGAATAGCTACGCCGTTTTTGTATTTCACTGGCAGAGCGGGTTTTTCTTTTGGGTATTTGGTTATCCTATATTTTTCTAAAATATATTTACCAGCCTGAGAAAACTCACTAAATCTGTTTGCCAGCGGAATAGTGTGGTCAGATTCTTGACTCATTAGCAGTCTTTTGCCTTTATTGTAAATATCTGAATATTCAGAATTACCAATTTTTATACGACTATTGAGAATACGCTCATATGATTGCTTCACACCGGTACTCGTATTGAAAATAACGTCTGGCACATCGCTGAAATTCATCAAATAAATTTGATTTTTAGCGGGTATTTTGCTTGCGTATTTAAAGGTAGGTTTAATAATTTCCACCCCTAAATCATCTGTGATACCTATTTTTTTATCTATTTTAAAAGGATAGTATTTTTGCTGTGCAACGGCAAAATTTGTGTTTATAAAAAGTAAGCTATAAATTAGGATTTGTTTCATCTATGATATTTTTTAGTTTGATGTAAGATTTTATGGAGCGGTATAATTACTCGTTTTGCCGAATAATTTTAAATAAACTACCGTTGTTGATTCTTTTTTCTAGGTCTTGTTTAGAAAATTCTTCTTCGTTTAAATTATAATCATCTGGGAATTCTTCCATGGTTTTGTCGACATCACTTTTTTTACGTGGTGTTTCGTTGTTGCGAACCGCAAATACCTTATCACCTTCAACCCTTAACACTTTGTAAATTCCAAAATTTCTATCCGCAAACTTAATTTGATAAATATCATTCGGTTGCGCAGTTTTTATATAATCTGTGCTAGGCTGGCTTACTTTAGAAAACACCACGCTAAAAATTGAAAATGCGAAAAATAGTCCGATTAATATTTGGCCGAAGCGATAACCCAAAGGTATTTTAGCTTTCGCTTTTTCTACTTCATAAACCGCCTTTAAATTACCAGGCATTTGATTTTCGTACAGTACTTGTTTACAATGGCTACATTCGCTTACCCCTTTTTTGCCATACGGAAACATAGGTATCCAAAAAATATGGAAATATTTTGTAATGAAACTTAAGTGGACGGTTCCCACTGAACCGCAATGATTGCAATCTGCTGTGGTTGCACTGCTTCCTAAGAGTTTACTTTTTGACCCGAAAATAATCATAGATTTTATTAGTTTTTAGTTTTCATTTTTTTGGCGGATCTGTAAAAAATCCGGCTTATTTTTACTGTGTATTTTTTCTCCTGTAATGGTGGGATGTCCCTTCAAAGTTTGGATACTGACCATACTTAAGAAAAAAAACAATTAATAGCTTAATACGATGATTTTTAAAAAAATGACTATTTCTCAAACCTTTTTTCGGCTATTTTGATAAACTAAAATAAACTTTATAGCTCAACATCTTTTAGACGATTAATTTCCGTTAAGTTATCTCAGTAATTCGTAGTTATTAATGGATTATCCGCTTTAGCTAAGCATTTTAGAATCATTAATTACAGGTTGCTATAATCAATGGCTTCGGATTAATTGCAAAAGGTTTTACCTTTTTTTCTGCCAACTTTAACATGTTAAATTGATAAACGATATTCATATTGTTATACGCATCTTGTTCGTCTGGTCGGTATTCTTCTCCCTCCTCATAATTTTGGAAATTTATAAAAGCGTTTTTTTGATCATCGAATTTCCATTTTAGCTTATCGTTAACATCATTCTGACTCGTTTTATAAAATGGGTTATAAAAAACTTGGTCGGTAGTTTTTGGAGCGTTCAAAATTTTAGTAATAAAATCAATGTCTTCTCCTTCTGTTGGTATAGGATACTTAGTAGAACCTTTAGTCTCATGTTCAAAAAACATTTTGTTATCCTTAAACTCCGCCGAAAAAGGATTTCTGTCTTGCTCATCTCTGAAGTAATGAGTTATAAAATCATTATATTTTTCAGGATTATCAAAAGTATAAACATTGCTATTTACAACTACTTCTCCATCTATAAAAGGTTGATCAGAAAACAACAATTGCGTTGGCAAATCTTTAAACTTAACCACCGATGGGTAAGGAACACAATTAGGCGATTCGTTATAAATTGCTTGTAAAGTCGGTTTTACGTTGTCGTTTTCGCCAAAACCTAAGTAGGTAGGCTGTTCGTCAAATCCTTGAAAGTAAATTCTGGTACTGTCTTTTAAATCTTTGTTGTGTCTGCCATAAATGTAAAATTTATGCTCGCTGATAAAGGGCTTGAAGTTCACTTGTTTGCCATCCATGCTCCACGCTCCGGTAATTACGCCGCCGAAAAAAGCGACAGCAAATGTGTGATTTTCTAGCACAAAGAAAGTGTTTCCACCTTCTGGATTACCACTACTCACGCGGTAAACGCCAGCAATTTTTTCTTGCGCCATGGTGTAGTTTACATTAATTACAGTTAATAGGATAAAGAAAACTAGCGTTCTGTTAAAATACATATTAAAGACTTGTTTTTAGACATCGCGAGTTAAAACTGACCGGCTTCAGTAACTCTGCATATCAAATATTGACCCGTTTTTTTTTGTTTTAGTGAACGAAAAAATAATCAAAAAAAAGCGTCTCGAAAACTAAATCCCGAGACGCTCTCTAATAATATGTTATTGCTTTTACGCGATCTGTTTATTTGTTTGTAAAACAGGGAATTTGGATTTTGCCAATTCAAAACCTCCATACAACACCGCTCCAAAAACTAAATTACCTAATAATAAGTTTTTCTCAAACGGAATCGCAGCAATTAAAGATTGGTAGTAACCTGTAATATCTTTACTATACATTGGCGATGTTAACCAAGGTTGAATATCTGTTACCAACCAGTGAATTAACACTCCTGCTAACGAAGCTAAAAGCACACTGCCCACGCTCACTTTTTTAATAAGGCTACCTATAAACACCATGATGCCAAAGCAAAGGTAAACCAGTGCAAACCCGCTATAAAACACACCCCACTGACCTGTGTACATATAATTGATGAAAATATCGCTCACCAATAAAAGCAGTAAAGGAACTGCATAAGCTTTCCATCTGTTTTTAAAGTGCGTACCTGCAAATAAAGCGATTGCACCAACCGGCGTAAAATTAAACCAATTTGCATCGCCCATTAATGGTATAAAACGTGTTGCCGCTGCAACCAATATGATTAGAAAAAGCACCCAGTTTCTAACGTTTAAGTTTTTTAAAGACATTTTTTTTATGTTTTGAAAGCGTAAAATTACGAATTCTTACCTGAAAGCAAAGCTTAATCCGGCATTAAAATTAATCCCTTTGGCGGTATAGCCAGCAAAGTCATTGTAATCAGTATCAAAAACGTTTTTTACATCAGTAAAAATAGTTAAACCTTTAGTTGCCTTAAACTGTAAATACGCATCCACTTTACTGTATTTCTTTAAGTTGGTGGACAAAGTGCTAAAGGTAGCCTCATCATAATATTGATCTATTCGGGTATCATTCCATCTACCGGTTACACTTGCGTAAAACTTAGGTGTAAATGCATAACCCAAGTTAGCCCCAACACTGTTTTTCGGCCTTCTAAATAAATTAAAAACTTCTGGTGTTGTTTCGCTTTTTTTAACTTTACCATCAACAAAAGCATACCAAGCATTAAAACTCAATTTTTGGTTAGGCTTAAACCCAAGCTCTATTTCTACCCCTTTATCGTTTTGTTTGTTTTGGTTAATGTAAGTATAAGAAACTGGATCTATATCTATCACGTTTTTACCTTCTCTCGCAAATAATGAAACAGTATAGGTAAACTTACTTTCAAAAAAATCACCTTCAAATCCAGTTTCATACGTTCTAGATGTTTCTGGCTGTAAAGCAATATTTCCGTAAGCAGAATTAAGCTGGTACAAACTTGGGACCCGGTAAGCAGAAGAAACGTTAATGTAATATTTCAACTGTTGGTTGATCAAAAGAGACGGATTAATGGTGTAGGTAAAGTTTTCCCCGTATTGGCTATGCTTATTATAACGCCCACCTAATTCCATTCTAAAAATGTTACCCTCACTTAAAAAAAGTGAAGTATACACGCTTGAAATATGGTTATCTGCCTTTAGAGCAGATGGGTAATTAGGATCAATATACTCTTGCTCTGTTTTAGTAAATTTATAATTTACGCCAGATGTTAAACCAATGATCTTATTAAACTGATAAACAAAAATTCCTTCCGCATTGGAAATATTACCTTCGTTATTAGTGATTGACGGATAGCTATCGAAAATATTTTTAACCTGATTTTGAGAGAAAAACACATTTAACTCCCCTTTTTGAAGGCTTAATTTAGCACCTACATTTGCTAATATTGCTGTTTTGTTATAGGTGTAATCCGTGTTATCTTTAAATGCTCCGCCGTCATAATCGGCAGTGTTTCGGTTTGTTTGCAAACCGCCGTTAATGCTAAATTTATCTGTAACGTATTGCGATAAATTTAAGCCAAACGCCAATTGTTTGAAACCATCGTTTTCAAATTTGTCTGTAGCATTTTTAGGCGCTGCTGCAGAAATCCCACGAGAATCTAAATTCGATAAATTCATGGAGATTTTAGTTTTATTAATTTGACCACTTAATCCAACAGCAGCCTTATAAGTTTCGTAACTACCCGCCGAAAGTAATGCGTTTGCAGTTAACTTTCCGTTTCCTTTTTTTGTGATGATGTTAATTACGCCCGCAACTGCATCAGAACCATACAATGTAGAGCTTGCACCTTTTAAAATTTCGATTCTTTCAATCTGGCTAACATCAATCGCTGAAAGATTGTACTCGCCAGAAATACCTGATGCATCATTAACTGCAATCCCATCAATTAAAATAAGCGTATTTGGCGTACTTGCACCTCTTAAAAATACAGATTGCACATTTCCGTCATTGCTACCGCTACCGCCAATTGTTAATCCTGCAACGGTGTTAAGCAATTGTGGTAAAGTTCTTCCTTGCGCTCTATCAATTTCTTCTGCTGAAATTATCTTAACTATTTTTCCGATATCTCCAATCTTTTTTGGAGAGCGGGAAGCAGTTATCACAACTTCATTTAAGTAAGTACTGTCTTTGATTTGTGCAAATAAATTTGCGGTTGAGAGGGATAACTGAACAAGTCCTAGACCCGCTACAATCAGCATTTTTTTCTTTTCCATTTTGTTGTGATTTTTTGATCCACCGCAAACAGAAATGAATTTTAAATGAGAACATCGGGTTAGACGTTCGCACCCAAAAGCTTCAATCCCCGAAAGCTATGAATTATAAACGCTAGGCAGGTCTTCTGACTTACTCCTAGTTTTTCGGCCTTCCATTCTTTTAATCGAACCATGACCATAATTAAAAACTTTATAGAGCTTACAGCTGCGGGACAGTTTAGGATTTACACCTTATTCCCCTTTAATCCCCACCAAAGTGGAAAACCATAACAGCGGCAAAAGTAACATTAAATTTACAAGTAGGAAATACTGAAAACTTATAATTGCAATACATCGTATAGCATATAATGAGGGTATGCTATGTTGACTATTTAGCACATCTAAAAAGTCCAAAAATGGATTTAAACATGTTTAAACATTAAATGGTAATAAGTTGAGCTACAAACAATTCTTGGTATGCTTATGGCTTTATAAATTATATAAAAATTCAACAAAATGGATACAATTAACAAACACTTTTTTAAGTCAGAAAACTATGGTGGGGAATTCTCAATTCTTAATTCTTACAATCAAGCAAAACCAACAGAATTAAAATCGAAAGTATATACTGCTTTTCTTTTTGTATTGTCTGTTGTAAGCATCGTGTTTTGGGTTATATCACTAAATATTTTACCATTTGGCCATATTTTTCAATTCCTTTTAGGGTCTGCGGTTTTATTTATTAATATTTTAGTTTTCAAGTGGGTTAGGTTATAACATGTTTCAACCTAAATTATTTGACTTCTCAATAAAAAAATTAAGCAATCTCGTTTAATTAATAGCGCTCTAATGCCTATTTTATTTCCCTTTCCGCTTTCCAACTGTTGGATATAATTTTATCGCTTATTAAATTTCTATTGCGCAACAAAAAGCTTTTTTCTTTTTGATTTAAAATGATGTATTTATTTTAAAGGGAGTTGTATAATGAGCAAAGTTGAGCTCAGTAAAAGACATATCGCAGTATATTAAACAAATTTACCACGGTTAGGTGTTTTATGCGCAGCAACAATCAATCTGCGCCAATAGATCGGATTTACGATGTGTCAAAACAACTAGCCAATATAATAAGCATTTATTATCTCTCCCTAAAATTAAAAACCAACAATTCGAGTTTGAAGATGAAGTTTATTGACTACAAACCGTTTCAGTCGCACTGCAAAGTTTAAACTTTTTTCTTTGCAGAAGCTAAATTCCAACATTTACTATTCCCAAGACCAGAAACTAGATTTTTCAAAGGAGACCAAACTTGGATAGACCAGTTGGTTCAAAATTTAACATTAATGCAATTCATTTACTCGCCAAAACGTAGCATCGTGAACGTAATATTAACCCATGAAGAAGTAGCGTTTATTACCAAGAAACAGAACTGGACGTTGGCGAGAAGAAATTGTTCTCGTGATTTTCTATAACAATTGGAAAGAGAAAAACGAATCGGTTTTAGGTTTAGACATCTGTAAAAAAAATACAGCTGCGTATGACTTTGATGTCAGCTTCAAATATTTAGATACAAAACACCAATTTCTATAAGTTTTAAATAACCAAACGAAGTCCAACTAGTAGACTCCGTTTAGTTATCATTTAATTATTGCTCAGATAAGATCATCACTACTTTAGCTCTAACAGATCCAGGAGGATTCGTAAAAGCGCCCGTACCACTAGAAGGCTGAACTTGTATAGTTATTTTTTGCTGTGTAACAACATACCTATAAGAAAGCCCCTCGTAAGTCTGTGAAATTGGCTCCCAAGTACTATTTGTATTATCTGTACCGCCGTCGTAACTTAAGTATACCAAAACTCCGTCAAAACCATTTTGATAAATATCAGTATTAGCGAATGGTATATCTGCCGAATAGGTTTCGTCAGCCCCATTGGTTGATTTAACCCAACTATTAGCCGCCACTGTTGTGAAAATAGTTTGGTTTGGCGTTGTGTAATATTCATTAGTTACTTTACGACAGGCTGATACTCCAAGTATCATTAAGCCTATTATTAAAATTGAGATTTTTTTCATGTGATGCTTTTTAATTGATATACGAGATTTATTAATTTGTAAACTCATCTTAATGTAAAGACGACCAAACCCACCCACGGGTTGCATGTACTTAAACAAAAAACACACCATAATTTTAATAGATTATATTTTAGATAATGCCTGTAAAGTTTAACTTTGGTTTATACAAACCCAGTTATATGCAACAATTAGATAAAGCAACACAGGAAAGAATAAATCAATGGTTAAACGGAAACTACGACGATGCCACAAAAGCAGAAGTGCAAGCACTGGTAGATAGCAATTCCATAACTGAACTTACAGATTCCTTTTATAGGAACTTAGAATTTGGTACCGGTGGTTTAAGAGGAATTATGGGTGCTGGCTCTAACCGTGTGAACAAATACACCATTGGTGCTGCAACGCAAGGTTTGTCAAATTACTTGATTAACAAATACCCCGGAGAAAAAATCAAAGTTGCTATTGCGCATGATAGTCGTAACAACTCTGATGTTTTAGGTAAAATTACTGCCGATGTTTTTTCTGCAAACGGCATTCATGTTTATTTTTTTAAAGAATTGCGTCCAACTCCTGAGCTTTCTTTTGCGGTACGCGAGTTAGGTTGCAAAAGTGGTGTGATGTTAACCGCATCACACAATCCAAAAGAATACAACGGTTATAAGGCCTATGGCGAAGATGGTGGGCAGTTTGTAGAACCTGATGATCAATTGGTGATGGATGAGGTGGCTAAAGTTGCCAGCGTTGATGACATCAAGTTTAACGCAAAGCCAGAAAATATTTCTTACATAGGTGAAGAAATGGACCACGATTACCTCAATAAAATAACTTCACTTTCCGTTTCTCCTGATGCTATTAAACGTCAGAAAGATTTAAAAATAGTTTTTTCTCCGATACATGGAACTGGTATCACTTTAGTTCCTCCTGCTTTAAAGCGTTTCGGCTTTGAAAATGTAATTTTAGTAGAAGAACAAAGTACACCAGATGGCAACTTCCCAACCGTTGTTTACCCAAATCCCGAAGAAAAAGAAGCTTTAACCTTGGCCCTTAAAAAAGCTAAGGAAACAGATGCTGATTTGGTAATGGCTACCGACCCAGATGCTGACCGCGTGGGTATTGCAGTAAAAAACCTGAAAGGTGAGTTTGAATTATTGAACGGAAACCAAACTGGTAGTTTATTGATTAACTACATGTTAGAAGCTTGGGAAAAAGAAGGAAAATTTACCGGCAAAGAGTACGTGGTTAAAACAATTGTTACTTCCTATTTGATTGATAAAATTGCAGCAGCCAAAAACGTAACTTGCTATAATACCTTAACTGGCTTTAAATTTATTGGTCAGATTATGACTGAGCTAGAAGGTAAGGAGACTTTTATTGTAGGTGGAGAAGAAAGTTATGGCTATTTGGTAGGTGATTTTGTAAGAGATAAAGATGCGGTAGTTTCTGCCGCTTTTATTGCAGAAATGACTGCCTTTTACAAAGACCAAGGAAGCAGTTTATACGAAACCATGATTGACATGTATGTGAAATACGGTTTTTACAAAGAAAAACTAGTTTCTATTACTAAAAAAGGAAAAGCTGGCGCAGAAGAAATTATTGCCATGATGGAGCGTTTTAGAAACAACCCACCAAAAAGCTTAGCGGGTTCAAAAGTGGTTACTTTAAAAGATTACGGCCAAAGAAAAGAAACAAACTTGGTTGATAGTACCTCATCTGAAATTGCATTGCCAAAATCTGATGTCTTACAATTCATCACGGAAGATGGCTGCATTATCTCTGCTCGCCCTTCTGGTACCGAACCAAAAATTAAATTCTATTGCAGCGTTAATAAACCGCTAGCTTCTAAAGAAGATTTCTACAAAGTAAATCAGGAGTTAGAAGAAAAAGTGGACGCAATTATGAATGATTTAGCCGTATAGTGTTATTAACTAAAGACGTTTTTGTAGACTTACGAAGCTTTTAAACTTCGTAAGTCTTTTTAAAAGCTAAAAAAGCGATTTGCTGTTAGTTACAGCAGTTTGGAGAAGTGAAAATGGAACAAATTCGAAAACATTTTGAAAAAACAATTAAAATGACTGATCGAGAATGGCAGATTTTCTCTTCGAAACTTTCAAAACAGGAGTTTCCAAAAAAAAATATTCTATTAAATACAGGACAAATTGAAAACAATCTCTCGTTTATTGAAACAGGCGTAATTCGTTTGTACATTGAAAAACTAGAAAATGATTTAACATTTGCCTTCGCTTTTGCGGGTGATTTTGTAAGCGGTTACGACTCCTTCTTGACACGCATAGAATCAAGTTATCGAATACAAACCTTGACAAATTCAACACTTTGGCAACTATCTTATGTTGACCTTCAAGAAATCTATACTGAAACAGGAATAGGCAATAAAATCGGACGAAAAGCGAGCGAGGATTTGTTTCTTAAAAAATCTAAACGAGAGATTTCTTTGCTAAACGAAAACGCTGAACAACGTTATCGTAATCTATTTATACACCAACCAAGACTGATTGAGCAGATTCCATTAAAATATATTGCTTCCTACATCGGCGTTACACCTCAAGCATTAAGTAGGATAAGAAAGCGTATTTATTAATCTAGGTTCATTGCTTCAGTAGAGATTAACCCCTATTTTTGTAAGATAAAGAACTTTATGAAACCTCTGTTTGTTTTAATTACTGTATTTGCAATTTCTTTAGTAGCTAATAAGGTATTTATGAAAACCTTCGAAATGGCATTAGCTGCAAGAGTAGGAATGTCGGCAATGTTATTATTTTCTGCCCTAGGCCATTTCATGTTTACCAAAGGAATGTCTCTTATGATACCCGAATTTATTCCTTTGAAAACAGAAATTGTTTATCTTACGGGTATGATGGAAATTGGTTTTGCCGCTGGACTCTTGATCCCAAATTACCAAATTA
Organism: Sphingobacteriales bacterium; assembly: GCA_038243635.1. GTDB lineage: Bacteria > Bacteroidota > Bacteroidia > Sphingobacteriales > Sphingobacteriaceae > Pseudopedobacter. The sequence continues at coordinate 151,387 of JBBSQW010000002.1, read as the reverse complement.
CCACTGCTTGGTTACTTATCGCTTTTTTAATAATTGTCCTTCCTGCAAACATCTATGCTGGCATAAAACAAGTGGATTATCAAAACGCCACATTTACCGGGAATGGACTGAGCTATCTGTGGTTTAGAATACCTTTGCAAATGCTCTTCATTGGGTGGACATACCTTTCGGCTATAAAAATTAAAGGCTGAAAAGCAGTGGGGAAATTAAATCACTCAATCTTAACATCAATTAATTTTAGGAGTTGCAATCATCCCTTTTAAAACAGCTGGTTCGTAAATTTTTAATACATTATTACTCCTTGCCTTTACGCCAACCCCATTAACTTTTCTATCAGTAGCGTTGGCGGTAAATTTACCGTCAGTCAAAAACAAAATAGCTGAGGACAAAGATTCCTCAGTAGGATCTCCAAAACCTTTACGAACATCATCATCACGTTCTGCATCGGGCTTAATTCCTGCAAAGTAATTGCCCTCACCGTTTGAATTAGTGGTAAAAAAAGAGGAAAGGTAAAGATCATATTTATCAATCCTGATGGGGAAAAAACCCACCGGTTTTCCGTAAGAAGTTGAACCCACCGTTTTAACCGTTAGAAAAGGCTTTAAACTATTGATCACCAATTCGCTTGACGAAGCAGTACCTCCGGTAGTTATAAAAACAACTTTACTAATGTTGTCTAATGTGCCTTCTTTGCTAAAAAAGGTTTTATTGTCATCGAGCGAGTAAAATTCGTTGTCGAAGTAGTTTAAGGCACTATTTCCGCTGTAAACAATTTGACCTTGTTGATCTCGTAAAGGCTGGTTCTTTAAAATGGTTGCATTACCCGACTGCATAGTCTTATTATACGTTTGGGCAAACATTAACTTGTCGTTTAAACTTGTTGGCGCAATCAGGTTGATCAAGTGTTCGGCGGTACTCACGTATCCTCCCGGATTGTAGCGTAAGTCAATCACAAGATCCGTAACTCCAGCACTAGAGAACTTAGAAAACACATTAGTCAGTGGCAGATTTGAGTTTTCGTCATCGGTAAATCGGGCGTAAGCTAAATAACCTATCTTTTTTGATCCCTCAATAAGAACGGTGTCTTTAAAAATAGGGCTACTTTTATATATAGTCTTGTTCAATGTAAGATTGAAGCTCGAACCATCTAAGTTTTTTCCAGCAATTGCAATCGAGTTTTGATCAAGTGCGTTGTCAATAAACACATTTTCACCTTGAAAATAATTAGTACCTATAGCCCTAGCATTAATTCTTTCAATCTTCGCCCCTCGTCTCAAACCCCTTACAAATGCAGGAGATCCTGGAGATGTGAAACGGGTAAAAATACTATATCTCGCCCCCCCTCTACTTCCATCATCTTCGAATAACACTACAGAAAAACCAAAATCATTTCCCTCACCATTAAAATCAATATTGCTTTTTGAGTTTTTTATAAAAGCGAGTTTACCGTCAGCAACTAAATCTTCTATAAAAGAATATTTTGTGTCGCTAGGGTCTTCGGGATTGTATTCATAGGGAAGTTTTGTTAAAGGATTTTTACCGTAACGCGTAATCGCAAAGAGCTCATCGTTTAAATTGCTGAGATGATCTGACGAAGCGTTAAAGTTAAATTTTTTAGAAAAAGTGCTATAGCTTGGCAACTCATCATTCCATAAAAAAACCTGCTTCGCATACAAAAACATAGAATCTTTGGTCAATTGATTTCTGTCCGTTGTAAATGGCGGTTTTTCCTCCTTTGATTCAAATTTATCTTTCTTGCAACCAGCGCTAACTAAAAAAACAGCTAACATAAAAGTTATGAGTATGGAGGAAATATCTTTCATTATTTTTTAATTTAAAAACGTAAAACGCTGATCTTTGGTTTTTTATTCTGCTCCAATTATTTAATTTTGAAAAAATCTATTCCTGCTAAAGCTGCATTCTCTTTTTGTGTGTTCGAATGTCCAACAATTAAAATATCATCGGCAACCAAATTGTTTTCTCTCAATAAATAAGATAACGCTTCAGTTGACGAATCACTGGCAAACTCATCGGCAAAATAAACCTTTAGGTATTGATCCAAACCGTTCCACTCGGTTTGTTTTATTTTATTGAGCTGTTGTTCTGGCTTGCCTGCTGTCAAAATAAAAATATCATTCCTGTTTACTACCAGCTCTTGCAATAAATCCAATGATTCTTTAAAAAGCAATAGCTTTAGCGGCAATCTGGCATTGGTAAACAATAAAGCTAGGTTTTCTTTAAACTTACCATCTATCCCAAAAGTGTTTACCACTTCTTCAAACATTCCTTTATTACCATGAAGCTCATATCGTTTTGTGATAAACGCTAACATTTCTTGAGCCGGAGGAAAAGTTTCTAAATATTCGATAAAGTTTGAAAACAGATAGTAAACCTGTAAATCATAATCCTTTTTGGGAATTAGGACATCGTCTAACTCAAAAATAATTGCTTTTTTGGAAGAATTTATATCACTGAATTTTAGCATTTAAAAACTGGTATTAACTATTCTTAAAACTGATTGATCTAATAAAGCAACGTGGTAAAATCCTTTAAGGTTCTTAGTAGATTGTATACTTTCTTTTACGGTTCCGTAAACAGCATCATCTAGTCTATTAACTAACTGAAATGCTTCGTTTTCAATCAAAATATAGAACTGTCGGAAATCTTCCACTACTGGATAAAGCGCAACCGTTTGAAAATTACTTTGGTTAAACCACTTACCTAATTGGTTAAAGTTTATTGTTTTTACCTGATTCCATATCTGCAGATTATTCTTAACGGCGTCATCAATCAAAATGAGTTCTCCCCTTCCGTCTGCATTAGCAACGGCTACTCTTGTGTTAGGATAACCTAAACCTATCAGACTCGTAGATAATTCCATAAATGAACTAACCGTTTTGTTGGCCTCGTTTAATACTTCCGTTTCCTCTGCGTTAAGCATTATCTCAATCCCAAATTCGTCAAACAAAATCATCGATTTCCGAAGTTCAGTAACTTCGGCAAAGGTTAAAGGAAAAACTTTGGTAATTTGATGATCTAAACAGAACTTAAGAATCTCGTGTGCGATGGAATTATTATCTGTAACCGGAAAGTCCTTAAAGTGATCTCCGAATAGAACTTCGTCGTTTTTTAAAAGCGAAGCTAATTGAAAACTTGCTATATGTTTTGATGTTGTAATTAAAACTTTCAAACCTAATTGTTATAAATTAAACCATCTTTCATCACTATTTTGCGATCAGCCATATCTGCCAAATCTTCATTATGCGTTACGATAATGAAAGTATGATTGAAACGATCTCGTAAATCAAAAAACAGTTGATGCAATTCTTTCGCATGGTGCGAATCTAAATTCCCCGAAGGCTCATCGGCCAAAATTAAATCAGGCTTATTAATTAAAGCTCTGGCAACGGCAACACGTTGTTGCTCGCCACCCGACATTGCTGCCGGCTTATGATGTACTCTATCTTTTAATCCAAGTAAAATCAACAACTCTAAAGCTCTTTTTTCTGCTTCCGCTTTAGACGTTTTAGCGATAAAAGCTGGAATACACACGTTTTCTAACGCCGTAAACTCTGGTAACAAGTGATGAAACTGAAAAATGAATCCTATATGCTTGTTTCTGAAAGCACTTAATGCTTTTGAATTTAGCTTGGTAATATCGGCATCGTTAATAAAAACCTGCCCACTATCTGGTTTATCTAATGTCCCAATAATATGTAACAAAGTGCTTTTACCGGCCCCAGAAGCACCTACTATACTTACAATTTCACCTTTCCCGACTTCTAAACTTACGCTTTTTAAAATCTGGAGTTCGCTATAATTTTTTACAATATTTAAAGCCTTTAGCATTTTTCAAAAATAGATAAAAGTATTATCAAAAAAAGGGCTTAAAAAAGCAATAACACCAAATTATTACGCTTTAAGCTTTCTTTATTAGGATGGTATTCGTAATTTCACATCAAATTTTTAGACGATGAACATTCACGAATATCAAGGTAAACAAATTCTTAAAAGTTTTGGTGTTAGAATACAAGAAGGTATTGTAGCGGATACGCCAGAACAAGCGGTAGAAGCTGCCAAAAAACTGAAAGAAGATTACAATTCTGACTGGGTTGTGATTAAGGCACAAATTCATGCTGGCGGAAGAGGAAAAGGTGGCGGTGTTAAACTGGCTAAAAATTTAGAGGAAGTAAAGCAAATAGCTACCGACATTATCGGCATGCAATTAATTACTCCACAAACTGGTGCAGAAGGAAAATTGGTAAGTAAAGTTTTAGTTGCGCAAGATGTTTATTATCCAGGTGAATCTGAAACTAAAGAATTTTATGTTTCTGTATTGTTGAACCGTTCAAGCGGTAAAAATATCATTATGTATTCTACAGAAGGTGGAATGGATATTGAAGAAGTTGCTGAAAAAACTCCTCACTTAATATTTAAAGAAGAAATTGATCCTAAAGTTGGCTTACAAGCTTTCCAAACTCGCAAAATAGCTTTCAATTTGGGTTTATCTGGAGCTGCTTTTAAAGACATGACTAAATTTATAGCTTCTCTTTACAAAGCTTACGAGACTACAGATTCGGCAATGTTTGAAATTAACCCAGTTTTAAAAACATCTGACGATAAAATTTTGGCAGTTGATGCTAAAGTTAATTTAGATGATAACGCACTTTTCCGTCACCCAGATTATGCAGCAATGCGTGATACTACGGAAGAAGATCCAACAGAAGTTGAAGCATCAGCATCAAATCTTAACTATGTTAAACTTGACGGTAACGTGGGTTGTATGGTTAACGGTGCTGGTTTAGCAATGGCTACCATGGATATTATTAAGATTGCCGGTGGCGAGCCTGCAAACTTTTTAGATGTTGGTGGAACTGCAAACGCTGTAACTGTTAAAGCTGCTTTCCAAATTATTTTAAAAGACCCAAATGTTAAAGCAATTTTGATTAACATTTTTGGTGGTATTGTTCGTTGTGATAGAGTTGCACAAGGAGTTATTGATGCTTACACGGAAATGGGTAACATTAGAGTTCCAATTATTGTGAGATTACAAGGTACAAACGCTGTTGAGGCGAAAAAGTTAATTGACGATTCTGGATTAAAAGTATTCTCTGCAATTTTATTGAAAGAGGCTGCTGATTTAGTATCAGAAGTATTAGCTGAGCAAGCTTAATTTTAAAAGCATAAGGCTAAAAGTTGAAAGCATAAACGAATAAAATCCTGATTGAAAAATCGGGATTTTTTTTTGTTGGACTCTATTTTAGGTTATCATAGCGGATTGAATTTTGATTAGGGCGTTTTAACACGCTTTTCGCTGTATCTTTTCGCTGAAAAAGCAAAAAGGATGTCGCTTCAATCGTTAACGCATACAACATCATCACCTTCACTAAGCGAAATTGATTTCGATAATTAAAAAATCGTCTTTAATCAATTAAAATTTCCCAAAAAGGATTTACAGCACAATTTTTGAATGTTAGGCTTAGCAAACTAGCAATCATGAAAATCAACCAACCAGATCATATCATCTACATTTGCGCCGGCAGTAAATGCGATAAAAAAGGTGGTAAAGAATGTTTCAAGAAAGGCAAAAAGCTCATTAAAAGTTTAAAGGCTAGCAATGTGGAAATTATACGTACAGAATGTACTGGTAGATGTAAGCTTGCTCCAGTGGCTTGTGTGCAGCCTGAGAATAGATGGATGTTGACTTATAAGCAAGATGAAATATTAGCTAAAATACTTCACCTTGCTGAAAAGAAATCTTAAGCTTGTTCGCCGGTATAGCTAATTTGAGTAATCGCTTTATCAATTTCCCAACGCCCTGTACCTTCTTCGCCAATAACATCAAATAATTCTACTGCTCTTCTGGCAACATACTCTTCTTCACGTTGCTCTTTCAAAAACCAGTTTAAAAATTCCATCGTTACATAATCTTGCTCTTTATGGCAGGTAGCGGCTATTTTTTTAAACGATTGCGTAATGGCAATCTCAGTTTCTAGAGCGTATTCGAATACCTCTCTAAAACTTTCAAATTCATGTTTTAAAGAACTTACCTCTGGCGATAAAGCCTGTCCGCCCATATCTAAAAGATATTTAAATAGTTTAAGCTGATGATCTCTTTCTTCTGCTGCTTGATTGAAAAAATGATCCGCCGAATTATCAAAACCGTTTTGATCACACCATGATGACATGGCTAAATATTGTGCGCTAGAATGAGCTTCTTTTTTTATTTGACTATTTAGTAACGTTTCTAGCTCTGTAGAAATCAAACTTTTAACCCGAAGTAAATCTTTCATAATTTTGTATTTACCTAAAAATAGGCATTACGAAATTGCTAGCAGACATTTTTTTGTAATAAAGAATTAAACTAATTAAGCAAAAACCGCATAATGTAGCTTGTCTTTCAACACCTGATTAACGTGTAAATTAAAAAAGGCTTGATCTAATAATTCTCTGAATCGGATAATTTGCAATGGATTTAATATGTAGCAGTGGTTGGTGGTAGATATAGTAATAATCTCAGTACCGGATGGATTTAAGGAATCCACAGCGAAAATTTCTTCGATTTTAAAATTATCAATTTTAACTTTTAACTGTTTTAAGTTTCTAACACTGTACTTTGCTCGTTTGTCTTCAAATTCTACATAAAAGCATAATTCGTTATCGCATTGGTAAACAATGCCAGAATTATTACTAAAAACTTGTACAAACGATGTGCAATCCATACTACAAAAGTAGCGCAATTTAGATTAAATCCAAATAAATACTAAGAAATTTCCTCGGCCAAGAGCTTCATCTCTGTATGAGGTGCGTGTTTTTCATAAAGTACTGCGTAAACAGCCCTCGCAATAGGCATACTTACCTTATATATTTTGTTAATCTGATGGATACAATTGACCGCGTAATAACCCTCTGCAATCATATTCATTTCTAACTGAGCAGATTTTACGGTGTAACCCTTCCCTATCATATTTCCGAAAGTTCTATTTCGACTAAATTGCGAATAAGCGGTTACCAAAAGATCTCCTAAATAGGCTGACTCTTTAATATCCCGATCAATTGGATGTATTGCATCTACAAAACGGCTCATCTCCCTCACTGCATTCGAAACTAAAACAGCCTGAAAGTTATCGCCAAATCCTACCCCATGGCAAATACCACTCGCCACAGCATAAATATTTTTTAAAACAGCGCTATACTCCGTTCCATAAATATCATTAGAAATATTGGTTTTGATATATCTGGTATTAATCAGTTTAGAAAAATAGTTAGCCAAATCAAAATCTTGACTAGCAATGGTTAGGTAGCTCAATTTTTCTAGCGCCACTTCCTCTGCATGGCAAGGTCCGCTAATTACAGCGACATCTTTTAAAGGAATATGATACTCATGATGAATAAAATCACCAATAATCTGATTGGTTTCCGGAACAATTCCTTTGATCGCAGAAACTATTTTTTTACCCTTGAGATCTTCAATGGTTAAATCAGCTAAAGCTTGCTTTAAAAACGCCGCAGGAACAGCTAGTACCAGCGTATCAACCGAAGATATAATACCCTTAATATCTGTAGATACGTTATTGGCATCTACTTTTAGTTCAACTGAAGACAGATACCTTGGGTTGCGTCTGTATTTTGAAATATGAGCGACTGCTTCCTCATCACGAAGCCACCAAAAGATTTCTTTATCTTCAATATTATCAGAAAGCATCTTTACGATGGCCGTTGCCCAACTTCCTCCCCCAATTATTCCTATCTTATTTTGTTTCTTATCAGTCATTACTACATCAAAAATAAAAGAAGCTTCAAAAGCCAATAACCACAAATTAAATAAATCTTTCCGATAATCGACTAGCCAATTATCAACCGATTGCGAAGATTGAGGTCCTAAAAACAGTTAAACAATTGAATACAAGAAAGATGTTAAAATTAAATAGTCCACTTTTAACAAATTTTAGAATAAAAATCAGTTATTTTTATAAAACTCAACAATGGGTCAGATAAATCTAACCATTATGTCCTGGAAAAAATTTAGCGGAGAAAACCTCAGTGCTCCTATTCTAAAAAAAGTTGAAAGTAGCATTAAGCGAGAATATCTTCAAGGAAACAGACTAAAGGTGTGTATTGGTACGGATTCTCAAGTAAAAGGTAAAGTGATTGATTTTGCCACCGCAATTGTATTTTTAAGAGGACACCGAGGCGGTTTTATGTTCATTAACCAAGAACGTACTCCACAAAAAATGACCATTAAAGAGCGTATGCTCGCCGAAGTACAAAAATCTATTGAGTGCGCTTACAACATTTGCCCGTTGTTGGATTTATACCATGTGGATTTAGAGGTGCATGCAGATATAAACACCAGCCCGAATTTTAAATCTAACGTCGCCTTACATGAAGCAATGGGTTATATATCAGGGATGGGTTTTGTTTTTAAAGCAAAACCAGAAGCATTTGCGAGTTCTTATTGTGCCGATAAAATGGTGTAGTAATAATATATCGTCAATTTCAGAAAGAGCACAATAGCTGCTTAAAAATTAGCGATAAACAAAGTACTTACTCAAACCTTTTCTTAAATCAGCTGTTTAAACAGATATGAGAACTTATCATAAATTTTTCGAACAGAAATTACCAATTACGCTAAAACAAGCATGGGATTTCTTTTCTTCACCGCTTAACTTATCTAAAATCACCCCGGCCAGTATGAGTTTTGTAGTGACTTCAGATTATACTGAAAACACCAAAATGTACGAAGGCATGATTATCACTTATAAAGTTTCGCCGCTGTTAGGAATTAAGATGGATTGGATGACGGAGATTACCACTGTGAAAGAAAACCAGTACTTTATTGATGAGCAACGCTTTGGTCCGTTTAAATTTTGGCACCACGAACACCATTTTGAGGAAATCGACGGTGGCGTATTGATGAAAGACAGATTGAGTTATGGTATTCCTTTTGGATTTATAGGTCAAATAGCGAATGCAATTATTGTTGATAAGCAAACGCAAGGAATTTTTGATTACAGAGAAACGGCGGTGGAAGAAATGTTTGGGAAGTATGTAGGTGGTTAGGTTATTCGATAGTTAGGTTGTTAGTTGGTTATTTTAGGTGATTAGATGGTTAGGTTGTTAGTTGTTGATTTTTAGGCGGTTAGGTTGTTAGTTGGTTAGGTTAAACGGAATTGTGTTGATTTTTTGGGTGTTTTCATCAAAACTCACTGGTTTTCAATTTGGGAATTAAAATACAATAAAAAAAGCCTCTTCTTTATAAGAACAGGCTTTGGTGCGCTCTACAGGAATCGAACCTGTACCGTAAGAACCGGAATCTTACATTCTATCCATTAAACTAAGAGCGCATTACTTAATTTATGCCGAAAGTGCGAAAATTTTAGCAGCTCTGCATTAAAAATTATACGTTAAATCTAAAGTGCATGATATCTCCGTCTTCAACTACGTAGGTTTTACCCTCTACACCTAGCTTACCAGCGTCTTTACATGCATTTTCTGAACCTAATGTTACGAAGTCGTTGTATTTGATGACTTCTGCTCTAATAAATCCTTTTTCAAAGTCAGAGTGAATTACTCCCGCTGCTTGTGGTGCTGTAAAACCTTTGGTAATTGTCCAAGCTCTAACTTCTTGCACTCCTGCAGTAAAGTAAGTGTATAAATCCAATAACCGGTAAGCGGCTCTTATTAACTGAGCAACACCTGATTCTTTTAGACCTAAATCGTCTAAAAACATGGTACGTTCTTCGTAATCATCTAATTCGGCAATCTCAGACTCTATTTTAGCAGAAATAATTAATACTTCAGCATCCTCACCTTTTACCGCCTCTTTTACCAGGTCAACAAATTTATTTCCAGTATTTACAGCTGCTTCATCTACGTTACAAACGTATAAAACTGGCTTGATCGTTAACAAGCTTAAATCTTCAATAAAGTCAAAATCATCGGCAGTTACAGGCGCTGTACGAGCAGCTTTTCCGCTTTCTAGGTGACTCTTAACGATAGACAGAATCTCAAAGGTACGCTTAGCATCTTTATCATTGCCGGTCTTAGCCATCTTCTCTACTTTTTGAATACGCTTACTAACGGTATCCAAATCCTTTAACTGCAATTCGGTATCAATAATTTCTTTATCTCTGATTGGATCAACCGAACCATCAACATGAATCACATTGTCATCTTCAAAACATCTTAAAACATGGATTATTGCATTTGTAGCTCTAATGTTTCCTAAGAATTGGTTACCTAAACCTTCACCTTTTGAAGCGCCTTTTACCAAGCCAGCGATATCAACAATCTCTATAGTATTTGGCACAATACGCTGAGGTTTAACTAACTCTGTTAACTTAGTCAATCGATCATCCGGAACGGTAATTACACCAATATTAGGTTCGATGGTACAAAAAGGAAAATTTGCCGCTTGTGCTTTTGCATTAGATAAACAATTAAACAAGGTTGATTTTCCGACGTTAGGTAGCCCAACTATTCCGCACTGTAAAGCCATATTTTTTTATTTAAATATTCTTATTTCGATAAACAGCGTAAAATCACGCAATTTGGGCGCAAAGATAGCAGAATAAGCGTATATTTTTTTTAGTTTCGCAAGAGTTTTATAAAACAGCGTAGAAACAATACCGTCTGTTAAATCGATTAGCTATGCAAGAAGAAGTTAAACCAGCGTTAGAAACGGATAATGATAAATCTTTACATTTTGATAGCAAGATAAAAAGTGTACTAGCAGAAATCGCTAAATGGGCCAGATTTGTAGGGATAGTTGGTTTTGCGATGTGCGGAATTCTGTTATTTGTGTCTTTAGCTGTTGTATTTTACGGAAAAGAAATTGGTGCACAACTAGCTGCAGTTGGTCAACCGGCCACTGCCATAAATAACACAACTGGAATTGTTTATGCAGTTATTGCAGTGCTCTATTACTTCCCTGCTAGGAATATTTTCGATTTTTCAGTTTATATGAAACAGGCCGTTGAACATAACGATCAAGAATCTATCGATTATAGTTTTGACAGGCTAAGGGCTTTCTTCAAATTTATTGGAATGGTTGCCATTGTTGCTATCGGCTTTTATGCTATTGCATTTATTGCAACGCTGGTATCCGGCGTTGCAGGTTAAAGAAATAGTGGAATCTATTCATCAATGAAGCACAATCAATCTTAAGCCCACAACCCGTGTTCCCGAAGACTTAAAAAAGGTATCTGGCTTTTCTAAGCCGTTTTTAAAGAAATAACAATTAGTCCACTAGGTTTTTATTGGACTTTTTTATTTTAAAATAATACGACATCTAAGTTGATCCCTCGACTTATTTACTAAACGACCATAGCACAGCTACGAAGTACGCCATGAATAAAAAACAAAGGCAATAGCGATAAAGATTTAATAAAAAAGACTTATTGAGATCGAGTGCTTTACCGACAAATATTTGAATACGAATTCATTTTGATTGTAATTAAACACTATATTCGTGTACGTTAACGTAATAAGGTATGAGAATCGTTACAATGTTCCTTAACATGTGTTAAATAGAATTTCTGTGAGCTTATTATTCTAAAATTTATTTCTTAAAAAATATAGAAAAATGAAAAGAATAGTCCCGTTTTTACTTTACTTTTTACTAATCTCCATCAATATTAGTGTCCATGCGCAGGATATGGATTACACCATAAAAACAATCAAAACACTAACTAGCCCTGAATTTAAGGGGCGAGGTTATGTGGCGAACGGTGATCAGATTGCTTCAGCCTTTATAGCTGCTGAGTTTAAAAAATCAGGGCTTTTACCATTAAATAATGGTTCCTATTTCCAAGATTTTAAACTCTCGGCAAATATCTTTCCAGGAAAAGTAAAAGTAAAATTAGATGGTAAATTGCTTAATACCGCTGTTGATTATTTGGTAGACGCCACAAGTCCTTCTTTAAAAGGGACGTATAAGGTAATCGCAGTAACTCGGTTAGACATAAACACTCTAGAAAAATTATCAAAATTGATTAGCCGAGCTAAAGGAACTTTTATTTTATTAGATAATAGAACCTTTATTGAAGAAACCAGCGATTTAAAACAAACTATTTCTGACAACATTACTCAACTTAAAACAAACGCTGACCTAGATTTTAAAAGACTTGTTTTATTTTCTGAAGATAAACTGACTTGGACCTCATTGACTTACCAAAACCCAAGACCTGTTATTCATATCAATGAAAAAAGCCTTGACCCTTCTTTAGTGCATAAAATTACTGTGAATATTGAAAGTAAACTCATCCCTGATTATCAGACTCGAAATGTTGTTGGAATGGTTAAAGGAAGTTCTGGATCAGACTCTACCATATTAATTACTGCCCATTTTGATCATTTGGGTTTAATGGGTAAAAAAGTTTACTTCCCTGGCGCTAATGATAACGCTAGCGGAACTACGATGATGCTTAATTTTGTACAACATTACTCAAAAAACCAGCCTAAATACAATACGGTATTCATCGCATTTTCAGGTGAAGAGATTGGACTTTTAGGTTCCAAAGCGTTCGTGAAAAATCCATTAGTCAACTTATCTAAAATTAAATTTTTGGTTAACTTTGATTTGGCTGGTACTGGCGAAGACGGAATTAAGGTTGTAAATGGATCTATTTTTCGTTCTCAGTTTGACCAATTGGTAAAGCTTAACGATAAATATAAGTTTCTACCTAAAGTTGACATTAGAGGAGAGGCATGTAAAAGCGATCATTGTCCTTTTTACGAAATAGGAGTTCCTTCTTTCTTTATTTACACCTTGGGCGGCACACCAGCGTATCATGATATTTACGACAAAGCAGATAGCTTACCACTCACAGCGTTTGAAAATTACTTCAAACTAATGATCAAATTTTTTGACACTATTTAACAGCTATTATTTCAAGAAGAACCGCCAAATAAATAGAAAACATTATTAACTAGCCGCAACGATATTATTTGGTTTCAGCGCTGAGATACAGGTAAACAAACGTGATGATTTATAACGGTAAATCTTTGTAGTGATAATAAAAAATTTGATCTATTTACGCAACAGCTATTTTAACTTCTTTCTTTTTCCCCATTAGAGAAACCAACCAAACGGTTAGCACAGCCAAGGGAAATGAAATAATAGCAGGATTATCTAATTGGTGCAACGCTGTAGCAGGCGCTAAACCATAACGTTCCCACATAGTTGGTGAAGTCAAAATGATGGCTAAAGACGAAACAATACCGACTACAATAGAAGAAGCAATGCCGTTAGCCGTTGTTTTTTTCCAGAATAACAAGAACAAAATTGCTGGCAGATTGGCTGAAGCGGCAACAGAAAACGCCCATCCAACTAAGAAAGAAACATTCATCCCTTTAAAAGCGATCCCTAGGCAAATTGCTAAAGCTCCAACACCAAACGCAGCAATTTTACCTGCTTTCACCTTTTTATCTTCCTCTAGATTAATTTTAAAGTAGTTCTCAATTAAATCATGCGCAATAGCCCCTGACGACGCAATAATTAAACCCGCAACGGTACCTAAAATAGTCGCAAAAGCTACAGCTGAGATGATAGAAAACAAAACAACCCCAAAGGCTTTCGCTAAAAGAGGTGCCGCCATGTTACTAGACTCAACATCCATTACTCCATTAACTGCTGCACCTAAGCCCATAAAAAGGGTTAATACATAGAATGCACCTATGGCTCCAATAGCTAAAATTGTAGATTTTCTGGCGTCACGTTGCGATTTCACGGTGTAATACCTAATTAAAATGTGTGGTAATGATGCAGTTCCTAAAAACAGAGCTAGCATTAACGAGATAAAATCCATCTTGCTCCAAACGCTTGAGCCTTTACCTATCTTGTACTTTAAACCTGGAAGCATAAAGTTTTTTCCTTGCGTAATATTTTGAACGTAAAGCGTAATATTTCTATCGCCGTCCTTAACGTCAACTTTTGCAAAGCGTGTCAACTCACTTTTTTCAATTATTGATAAAAACTCGGCTGGACCAACTGGACCAGTTTTTTCAACCTCTTTACCATCAACGATGATTTTATTCATGTTACCGACTTGGTAAAACTTTCTATTTGTTGCCGGCTCTCCATTATAAAGCTTTCCGTTTGCAGTTTCTTCGATAGACAATGCTTCTTTTAAAGTATAATTTCCTTCTTTTTCTGCTAGCGAAAACCATCTAGAAACATTATCCTTCTCAAGATTAACGTAAGTTCTTTCTTTTACAACTTGTTGCCCTACAACTTGCCAATCACTCGCTTTAATTACGTTTCCATCTTCCACTTCTGGCGTAATTGTCATGAACTTATGATAAGGCTGACCTTCATGATCTGGTGTTAATGTAAATCCGTTTTTAAGTATGTAAATAGTTAAAACCGTGGAAAGGATAATCAACAAGCCGCCTTTTAAAAACTGTACGTAAGTGGTAGAGGTCATCCCGGCACTAGCCACAATTACAATTACCACTACCCCAACTAACACTACACCAACCCAATGAGGTAAGCCAAGCAATGGTGTTACCAAATCGCCTGCGCCAACCATTTGTGGTATGAGGTAAAACATTGACACAATCAATGTACTAACCGCCGCAGTCAACGTAATTGCTCTCGATTTAAATGTAGAGTTTAAAGCATCGGTAAAAGTATATTTACCTAATCTTTTAAGCGGTTCTGCAATTAAGAAAAGCGCTACAATCCAGCCTGCTAAAAAACCGATAGAATATAAGAAACCATCAAAACCAACTGTTGCGATCATCCCACAGATACCTAAAAAAGAAGCTGCAGAAAGATAATCACCAGCAAAAGCGACTCCGTTCACCGCCCAGTGGATTTGACCACCGGCAGCGTAATATGATGAAGCTGACTTAGTTTTGCGAGCGAAATAAAATGAAAGCCAGAGCACAAAGCCCACAAATAGCACAAAGAAAAAAAGTGCGGGGTAAGAAACCTCGTAGATCATGCTTGTTTTTCCTCCTTATTTAATTCGTCTTCGTAACGAGTACATAAAAAGTTATATAACAAGCCTAAAAGAACTGCGAATAAAATTAAACCCATTCCGTAAAAAAGGGCAAGATTTAATCCGAAGGCAACTTCTTGACTTAATAATTCGTAATTAACAACGCCAATAACAACAAAGCCAACGTAAAAAAAAGAGTAGATTAGGAAAAACCAAACGCCCAACTTTGCTTTCTTTGCAGAAGCATTATCGACGCCGAGTTCAGCCGCGGGTCCGTGATCCATAAAAGGTTTATATTAGTTTAGGCTTCCAATATAACGTTTTATCCTTTTAAGTGCCAAGCAAAAAAAACAAATTATCCCTAACATTAGTAAAGAAATGTTAGGGATAATCGCCAATGGCATTATTTAAGGTACGTCGTTATGTCGAACGATAGAGAGACATCTCACAAATAGGTAGTAAACATTGCATGAAGACCTTTCTCGTGGGATTTCTCCTTCCGTCGAAATGACGACGTGGATATAGAAAATGCTTAACTTAACGACATTGGGAATACCTCCTTATAACCAGTTCTTTTTTCTAAAGTAAAACAACGTTCCTAAAGAAGACGCAATCATAAAAAAAATGGCCGCTACATAGCCGTATTCCCAATTTAATTCCGGCATGCCTTCAAAGTTCATCCCGTAAATACTGGCAATCAAAGTTGGTGGCATAAAAGCAACAGTAGCAACAGTAAAAATCTTAATGATTCTGTTCTGTTCGATATTGATCAAACCCATAAATGTATCCTGTAGGTACTCTAGTCGTTCAAACGCAAATTTATTGTGTTCTAAAAGCGAACTGATATCCTTTACCATAATTTTTAAAACACCCATAAACTCCTGTGGAAAAATAGATGATTTTATTAATGATGATAATAGTCGTTGTTTGTCTATGATGTTTTCGCGAAGCATCATGTTATCGCTTTGTAAAGAAGATATCTTCAATAAATCTTCCTCATCCACCCGTTCATTTGTTGCTTTTAAACTGCGGTTTAGCTCTGCAATTTCTTTTGCAATGTTTTCGATTAAATCAGCATCTTGATCAATACAGGTTTCTAAAACAGTGGATAAAATCTGATAACCGTTGATATATAATGTTGGATTTGCTTTTATTTTTTTAACCGACTCACTAAAAGTTTTGATATCATCATCGCGATAGGTAAAAAGAATGCCTTTTTCTAAGATAATAGATACAGGGTTGTAAGCAAAGCCATCCGCTGTAATTGATAGAAAATTGGAGTTAATGATTATCTCGTTATCCATCTCGCTAAAGCGGGATGAACTTTCAATCTCTTGCGACTCCTCTTCCGATGAATATTTGATATCGAAATAAGTTTCTATTATAACTTTTTCTTCTATCGTGGGGTTTTGCAAATCAACCCATACTAAGCTCTCTATGGGTATTTCTCTCAAAAGCTCAACATCTGACTCTTTTTCTAAGCGAGTGTTCTTCTTGTAGTATATTCTAAGCATTCGGCATCAAGGTAACATTAATTTTCAATTCGTATCTTTGCAAAAATATCATTTGACATTGGAAAAAGCCCTAGCCTTCGGAGAAAAGAATTATAATTATTACAGCGCCCACCTTAAAAACAAATACAAGGTCAAACGCGTGTACAAAGTAATTGTAGACGGAGGCTTTACTTGCCCCAACCGCGATGGCTCTAAAGGCTACGGAGGCTGCACTTATTGCAATGTAGATTCGTTTACGCCAACCTCCAGAACCATGGAAACCATGAAACAACAGATTGAGTTTGGTATGGAACGAGCCTGGAAACATTATAAGGCAGAAAAATTTATCATCTATTTTCAGCCGAACACGAACACCTACGCTCCTACTCATTACCTAAAAACAATGTACGATGAGGCTTTGAGCGTAGACATGACCAATGTGGTAGGTTTATCTGTGGGAACCAGACCAGATTGTATTGATATAGAGAAGATTGCGCTTTTAGAAAGCTATACTGATAGAGTTGATGTGGATTTGGAAATGGGGATGGAATCTATCTATAACGAAACATTAGCGCAGATTAACCGCGGTTGTTCTCATGATGAATTTGTAGATGTAATGGGCTTATTGACCAAAAGTAAATTAGATATTTGTGTACACACAATTTTTGGATTACCTGGCGAAACGCATGAAATGATGCTGGCTTACGCCGATGAAATCAATAAATACCCGCAAATCAATTTTGTGAAATTCCATCATTTACACATTGTAGAAGGCTCAATAATGGGCGCTAAGTATAAAAAAGATCCGTTCAAGCTTTTTACGTTACAGGAATACGCAAATTTCTTATGTGAGTTGCTGCCAAGACTTCGTCCGGATGTAGTTATCCAACGTTTATTTGGTATATCAGATTTAGACATGCTAATTGCGCCAAAATGGGGTTTAAGAAAATCAGAAATCCAAACTTTTATCGATAATGAAATAGAACGTAAAGGTGTAGTACAAGGAAGTTTGTACAGCAGTTTGTTGGTTAGCTAGGTGATTAGATTATTAAAAGTTCGAGGAACAATCAATTAATTTACTAGCGGTTACTCAACGGTATTAACATCAATATATGAGTCCATCAGTAATTAAGGAATGTTTAAGTTCAGCTTGGTTATTACTTTTCCACTTAACGGTTTTTTTCTAAATTTATCATTTCCAACTTTAATAAAGACCTAAACAATACCTAAAAATGAAAATCAATCTTTCGCCAAGTAGAATCCTGTTTTTTTTACTATTATTTATCAGCCTAAAAACCTACAGCGCAACCGTTGATACCGTAAGCACCTTTAGTCCGTCGATGAAAAAACAGATTAAAGCAGTAGTGTTAAGGCCAGATAGTTACGATGGAAAAAAATCTTTCCCAGTTGTTTATCTCTTGCATGGCTACTCGGACAGTTACAGTGGCTGGGTAAATATGGTACCTGCAATTAAAAACTTAGTAGATCAGTATCAATTGATGATTGTTTGCCCTGATGGAAATTACGGCAGTTGGTATTTTGATGCGCCAAAACTAGCAACTAACAAATATGAAACTTATGTAGCCACCGAATTGGTAAAATGGGTGGATGGGAATTATAAAACAATAGCAAACAAAAACAACAGAGCAATTACTGGCTTAAGCATGGGTGGCCACGGTGCTTTATTCCTTGCTTTTAAACATCAGGATATTTTTAGCATTGCAGGTAGCATGAGCGGCGGTGTAGACATTAGACCTTTCCCACTAAACTGGGACATTGCAAAATCTTTAGGAACGTATGCTGACAACAAAGACGCTTGGGATAACAATACCGTAATGGAGCTTACGCATCTGCTAACTCCAAAATCATTATCGTTAATTATACAATGCGGAACAGAAGATTTCTTTTACAATGTAAATGTGAAGTTGCATGAAAAACTACTATTGAATAATATTCCGCATACTTTCATTAGCAATCCGGGAGCTCATAATTGGGAATATTGGGCCGAGGCAATTCAGTATCAGTTGTTGTACATTAATAATCATTTCAAAAATTAAGGTATCAAAATTGAAGATAATATCTATTAGATTTTTGAAGACTGGCTAAAGATTGTGGCTAAAGCCAATTGCTGTTTCTTTATTATCCTCCAGATAAATCTGGAGGCAATTGAGGCTTGTTGAATGTGCTAGAAACTAATAATTTCCAATCAAAACAATCAATTATCCTTCAGATAAATCTGAAGGATAATTGAAGCTTGTTGAATGTGCTAGAAACTAATAATTTCCAATCAAAGCAATCACTCCTTTATATATCTGTTGGCAAACTACAAAGCTTAACTAAGCGATTTAGCCAAACTATCAACTGCGGTATTCCGAGGTGTTTATTGAAGACAAAAAGATAAACGAGGTCACCTTATCTAACTGCAAGAAATCAAATTACCTCCAGATTTATCTGGAGGCAAAGCTAGGTTAAGAAAATAAAGCTTTAGCCAAACCTTATCCTTCAAACTTCTCAAAACCATAAATCCTTATAACTTCATCATATTCTTTTTAAAACGTCTTTCTTGCATGATGTTCTTCTTGATTTTTAATGTAATTCCTAACTCGTTCGATGGAGGATTCAGATACCGACACCGCAAAATATTCGTTTTGCCACTCAAAATTCGGTATAGAACCATTGTATGATTTGGGAAGACTCCTTTTTTTATTTATCCAAAAAGACGATTCACCTTTAATCAATTGCATTACTTTCTGCATAGTTTGATCAACACTTAAGATATTAAGCAATGACAATGGTCCGAGTAACCATTCACAAAATCTATAAAAATTCCTTTTTCTTTGGCATTTTCCTTAAGGTGATTCCACATTTCCCGCCTTATCTCTTTGGTATTCAGAAAAGGATAACGATTTTTTGTACTCCTAACAAAATGGGTATGTACTTTAGCGAATGGCATAACGATACTCTTTTAAATCAGAAAAATATTAATGCACAAGCTATGATCAAACCCAACTTCCAAACTCAAAAAAAAACCCAAACATCTTTTCAAATGTTCGGGTTTTTTATTTTATATGGCTTTAAAAACAACCATTGCCAACGGTGGCAAACTGACTTCTATTGAATTAGATTTCCAATGACTCGTTTTAGTTTCTGATGGTTTATCAGCGTTTTGCATTCCGCTACCCCAAAACTTTGTATCATCCGAATTAAAAATCTCTTTCCAATTACCAGGTTTGATTACGCCGAATCTGTAATTTTCCCTTGGAATCGGCGTAAGATTTATCGCAATAATCAAATCATCTTTTGGGTTTAAACCTTTACGGGCGTAAACAATTACAGAATTATCTGCGTCGTCATTTACAATCCATTCAAAGCCGTCCGAATCAAAGCTTTTTTCATACAAAGCAGGCTCTTCTTTATAAAGCTTATTTAAGGCCATTACGGTTTGCTTCATACCTTGGTGAGGCGAATGCTCTAGCAAGTGCCAATCTAAAGAATACGTTGGATTCCACTCGCCAGTTTGTGCAAACTCGCAACCCATGAAAAGTAACTTAGTACCAGGATGAGTCCACATATAACCGTATAATGTCCTCAGGTTAGCAAACTGCTGCCACTCGTCTCCTGGCATTTTGTAAATCATTGACTTTTTACCATGCACTACCTCATCATGGGAAAGCGGCAACATAAAATTCTCGGTAAAGGCGTAGATAGTGCTAAATGTTAAACCAGCGTGATGGTATTTCCGGTTAACGGGATCTTCGGCAAAATACTTCAAAGTATCATTCATCCAACCCATCATCCATTTCTGTCCAAAACCCAAACCTCCACCATAAGTTGGGTGACTTACACCACTAAAAGATGTTGATTCTTCTGCAATGGTTTGCACATCTGGAAACATGGCATAAACAGCCTCGTTAAAATCCTTTAAGAAAGAAATGGCTTCTGTATTTTCTCGTCCACCATATTCGTTAGGAATCCATTCGTCATGCTTACGCGAATAATCTAAATAAAGCATTGACGCAACGGCATCAACCCTTAAACCATCAATATGGAAACGTTCGAGCCAGAAGATTGCGTTTGAAATTAAGAATGCCCTTACCTCATTTCGTCCGTAATTAAAGATGTATGATTTCCAGTCTGGATGAAAACCTTTGCGAACATCTGCATGTTCGTAAAGATGCGAACCATCAAAATTGTATAAGCCATGCGCATCTCCAGGGAAATGCGACGGAACCCAATCCATAATTACACCTATCCCCTCTTTATGGAACTCTTCTATCAAAAACATTAAGTCTTGTGGCGTTCCATACCGGCAAGTTGCTGCAAAGTAACCGGTTATTTGGTAACCCCAACTTGGATAATATGGATGCTCCATTAAAGGCATAAACTCCACATGCGTAAAACCCATTTCCTTAACATAAGGAATCAGCTTATCTGCCATATCTCGGTAGGATAAAAACAGGTCTGGCGTATCTGGACTTCTACTCCAAGAACCAAAATGCATTTCGTAAACTGACATTGGCTGGTTCAAGGCATTTTTTTGATGACGATTAATCATCCAATCTTTATCTTTCCACTCATACCACGTATCCCAAACTATGGAAGCAGTACGAGGTGGTTCTTCGCTACGTAAAGCAAAAGGATCTGCTTTTTCTAAATCTTCGCCACTGGTGGCATTGATAAAGTATTTGTAAGATTCCCCGTTACCAACATGCGGAATAAACCCTTCCCAAATTCCAGTTTCGTCCCAACGTACGAATAAAGGATGCGAGCCTTTATCCCAATAATTAAAATTACCGATTACAGAAACGTAATGTGCGTTAGGCGCCCAAACTGCAAAGTAAGTACCTACAACTCCATTATGCTCTACCACATGCGAACCTAGTTTTTCGTAAAGTCTAAAGTGTTTCCCCGATTTGAAAAGCAAAACATCAAAATCTGTTAACTTGGAATATTGATATACACTTGCGTACGTAGGTTGCCCTTCAACAGAAGATAAATGCGTCGATTCGTTAGCGACAGGAGGATTTACCACCGATTTTTTAACGGGAGTTTTCGCTTTTGCTACTGCGGGCTCTTTTTTATCGGCTACAGGTTTTGAAGCTTTTTTATCAACTACCTTCTTCAAGCCCACCTTTTTTTCTGGAATATCAGCACTCTTACGGGTAATTGCTTTTTTTACAACAACTTTTTTGACAACTGCCTTAGGTTTTTCTTCTTTTTTATTTAAATCGGCTTCTGGAGCGGGTTCTTTTATCTTTTTGGCCATATTAGTTTATTGAGAAATCTTACCTGCAAAACATGCTAATGAATAAGACTTGGGGATTTATATGATTTACAATTTACATATAATGTTGAATTTATAGCTATTTAATTTTAAATATCGTCCACAAATATTTTTCATTAAAAAAGGGTTATTCCTTATTCAGAAATAACCCTTTCGCTATTTAAAAAAACATTATTTAAGCACTTGCACTTGTTTAAAGTGCTTTGGTGTTTTAATTACTAAACTTTTAAGTTCGTTAAATTTAAATTCTCCCGCATAAGCTTTACCATCAATTAAAACTTTGGAAGGCTTAAACGGCAATCCGTTAATTATAAGCTCGTAAGTTTCATAACGAGGCGTAAATAAACCTTCAATGCTTTGTGTGATGGTTAATAATTTTTTATCGCCATTAACTACAAACTTTTTTTCCATGTAAATATCTTGCTCGTAAGCAAAAGTATCTCCGTGGTCTTCAAAATAGAAAGAGTTTACTTCTTGTTCTGAGTAAAAGATTTGGAAAGTCATTTCCTCTACCTCAAATTCGCTGGTATATTGCATTACTGGGTACTCTGGAATTACCGATCCTGCTTTAACAAAAATCGGCATAGAATCTAATGGTGCATCAATCAAATGCTCCGTACCACCTGCTAAAACCTCGTGAGTCCAATAATTAAACCAACTACCGCCAGTAGGCAAATAAACTTTTCTTGATGTTGCACCTTCTTCTAAAACTGGGCAAACTAATATTTTATCTCCGAAAGTAAATTCATCCTCACGGTAACGGTTAGTTGGATTATCTTGCTCTAACATTACTACCGGACGCAAGATTGGAAATCCATGGCGGTGATGCTCCCAAAAAGCAGAGTAAATATATGGAAGTAACTTGTAACGTAATTCGATAAATTTACGATTGATGTCTTCCAATTCTTGACCGAAACTCCAAGGTTCGCGTTCTGCCGTATCACCAGCAGAGTGTGCTCTCATAAATGGAGAGAAAACGCCTAACTGAATCCAACGCGTAAACAGTTCACCTGTTGGCTCGCCACTAAATCCACCAATATCTGTTCCTGCAAATGGCATCCCAGACATCGATAGTCGTTGCATTTGCAAACTTCCAATTTTTAAATGTTCCCAACTGGCTACGTTATCACCTGTCCAGCATGAACTATAACGCTGTACGCCAGCATACCCCGCTCTTGTAATTGTAAATGGCCGTTTATTCTTTTGGATTTTCTTTAAACCGTCATAAGTTGCTCTCACCATTTGCATTCCGTAAACGTTGTGCGCTTTACGGTGTGAACCTCTAAATCCATCGTAATTATGGCGAACGTCATCAGGAAAAGTTCCCTTACCGAAAACTGCCGGCTCGTTCATATCATTCCAAACACCTGCTACACCTACCTCTACTAATTCTTTGAATAAACCGCCCCACCATAATCTAACTTCTGGGTTGGTAAAATCTGGGAACTGGCAACGGCCTGGCCATACGTGGCCTTCCATAAAGTAGTCATCGCTTCGGCGACAGAAGTATTTATTCTCTTTTCCTTCCTTAAAAACCCAATAATTATCATCCACTTTAATTCCTGGATCTATAATTACAACCGTTTTAAAACCATCGTCAGACAGTTCCTTAATCATTTTCTTAGGATTCGGGAAGTATTTTTTGTTCCATGTAAAGCATCTATAGCCGTCCATGTAATCAATATCTAAGTATAAAGCATCACAAGGTATTTTACGCTTTCTAAAATTATCAGCTAAATCTTTAACCTTTGATTCGGGGTAATAACTCCAACGGCACTGGTGATAACCTAAAGCCCAAATTGGAGGTAATTTATGCGTTCCGGTCAATGAGTTATAGCGCTTTACTACGTCCATCATATTTGGACCGTGGATATAATAGTATTGCAACTCGCCACCATCTGCCCAAAAACTTAACTTATCATTATCTTCATGTGCAAAATCAAAGTGAGTTTTAAAGGTATTATCTAAGAAAATACCGTGAGCAACATTTTCATTTAAACTGATGAAAAACGGTATACTTCTGTAAAGCGGATCTTGATGCTTTGCAAAAGAGTAAGTATCAGAATTCCAGTTCTGCAATCTTTTACCACGAAGGTTTAAATCAGTTGGTTTATCGCCTAAACCAAAATACGCTTCTTCTGGGTAACATTTTTTTGTACAATAAACGTAGTAACCACCAAACTGCTCGTTTTCTTCCCAATGCATTGCCAAATAATCTTCGTTGATTATTTTGCTATCGTTATCTCTAAACGAGATTTGGAAATTGGCTTTGTTAATTACACAAGAAACCGTGTTTGTTGAAACAAAGTAATGTGTTTCGTCTTCGGTAAAGTTAAAAACTGCAACTTTTTGATCTAAAGATGGTACAGCGTAAGAAAATTCTTCTAAAAAAACACTGTGTGGAGCTAAACGAACACGAATAATCTCGTCACTTACCACTCTAATTTCTACCGAGGCAGAACCATCTGTAAAAATAAATTTGTTATTTTCTTGGCGAACTTCTTTAACCGCACCTAAAAATTCTTTCTCTATTGGCTTTATACCTACAATCGGATTATTAACGTGTTGGATATCTTCCTCGTCTAATTCCTCTGTGGTAACTTCTATATGTTCGGATGTGTCTTCTTTATCTAATTCTTCTTCCGGTCTTCTTACTTCTTCCATGCTTAATGTTATTCTAATTATCTGCTAAGATGCTTAATATCCTTTAATTACAAAAAAAATGTATGTTGAAAAACGCTATTTTTTCCTAACATTATTTTTCTTTCATTTTGGATCGCTAAATTACACCAAATTAACCGTTTAACTAAGTGTGTTACTTTACACATTTACATAAATCAGTAAAATCTTTGTGGTTTACATTTTATTTTAAGCGTTCGTTTGGTGTTTTTTTGTTAAATCTCGATATTTACCACCCATGAATGTTAGTTCGAAAACTCTAAAATGGTTGCTTCGCTTTTATCCTCCTCTTTTTTTTCAACGGATTTGGGTGATTAAGTTTGGTGAAGATTTTAAATGGGTAGAAGTAAAAATCAATAAAAGTTTCATCAATATAAACTATAACAAAACCCTTTTTGGCGGCACCATATTTAGTGCTTCGGACCCATTT
Organism: Sphingobacteriales bacterium; assembly: GCA_038243635.1. Taxonomy (GTDB): domain Bacteria; phylum Bacteroidota; class Bacteroidia; order Sphingobacteriales; family Sphingobacteriaceae; genus Pseudopedobacter. Next base: position 126,553 of record JBBSQW010000002.1, on the reverse strand, counting down.
TATGCTATTTTGTTTGACCAGGTTTTAAGCAAAAAAGGTTTTAAAACTAGGGTATGGCTAAAAAGTGCACATATTCAATATTTAAAACCAGGGAATTCTGATTTGCATTTCACCGTTAAAATCACCGATCAAGAAATTGCCGAGGCAGAACAAAAATTAAGAATCGAAGGGAAATTTATAAAAACATTCCCTATAGAGATTTATAATAAAGAAGGTGTGTTATGCGCATTAGTACAAAATGAGGTTTATGTAAGAAATCTGCATGTTGGCGAACAATCAACAGTTGCTTATTAAAATGTTTGCCCAGTTCAAATCTGCCCCAAAGATTGATGCAATTATTTACATTATACTCCGTAGAAATCTAATCAAGATTTTACAAAGACGGTAAAAATATCAGCTTTATAATATCGTCCTTTGCAGCTCAATTTTCCGTAATAATGTTTCACAGGTTTAACAAATATCGTCCATTTTATAAAAGCAACTTTTTGTTGGCCTACCCTGTTGTAATTTCACAACTGGGCCATATGTTTACCATGGTTGCTGATAGCGTAATGGTTGGGCAATTGGGGACTATTCCTTTGGCTGCATGTGCGTTGGGAAACAGCATTTTAAGTATTTTTCTGGTCAGCGGAATTGGAATCTCGCAAGGCGTTACACCTTTGGTTGCGCAAGAAGACGGAAAAAACAATAAATCAGTTTGTGGCGAGTATTTAGAGCAAGGCGTAATTATAAGTTTAGTTACTGGTGTTATTTTGTTTGGAATTGTTACGCTAATTGCACAGAAACTTTCGTGGCTAGGCCAGCCAGAAGAAGTAGCCATTGCTACTAAAGATTATCTTTTAATTATTGGAGCTTCAATTATTCCCTTAATGGCTTTTCAAAGCTTTAGGCAATTTGCTGAAGGGCTTGGCTATACCAAACAAGCAATGTATGTTTCGGTAATAGGAAATTTAATCAACATATTTTTTAACTTTTTATTGATTTACGGGTGGCTTGGCTTTCCCGCGATGGGGTTGTACGGTGCAGGATTAGGAACATTTATTTCTCGTGTTTTTATGGCCATTTTTATGGGATGGTATGTGATAAAATCCAGTTTGTTTACTCCTTATTTAGCAAAATTTAAATTACACCAACCCGATTGGGATAAACTGAAAAAAATAATGAAACTGGGTTTCCCAATCTCTTTACAATACTTTTTTGAAGTCGGTGCTTTTTCTGGCGCAGCAATTATGGTGGGCTGGATTGGGGCACAGGAATTGGCAGCCCATCAAATTGCTATAAATTTAGCCGCTTTTACATACATGGGAGCGAGTGGAATTGGCGTTGCAGCAACTATTAGAGCGGCAAATGCTTTCGGTAAAAACGATTTTAAAGAGATTAAACTTTCGGCAATTAGCTCATATCATCTGGTTATAATATATATGTGTGTAACAGCAGTTATTTTTTTAACCTGTAGCAGATTGCTTCCGTGGATTTATATTCAAAACGAAAGCGTGATTTCAATTGCGTCTCAACTATTAATTGTGGCGGCGTTTTTTCAGATTTCTGATGGAATACAAGTTGTTGGTGCCGGTATCTTACGAGGATTATCGGATGTGAAAATACCAACCATTATTACGCTAATTGCGTATTGGGTAATTGGTTTGCCGTTTGGCTATGTATTGGGATTCACATTTGAAATGGGCGCTTTAGGAATATGGATTTCTCTTTCTTTTGCACTTACATTAGCTGCTGCTCTACTTTATTACCGATTCAATAATATGGTGAATAAGTTAGGTGGTTAGATTGTTAGGTGGTTAGGTGGGCGTTCCCCCGATAGCTATAGGGGCGGGCTTTTCGTTACAATATTTTTGTCCGCCAGCTGGCGGACAAAAAGGATTTTCACTACAATCCCTAACGCAAAACTTTTCTAAATTCATAAAAGCATTTATCCATATCAATTGGATGTTGTTAATCGAAATCAGGCTAAAATGCTTTTAAACTGTAACACGATTACCATATTAAATCCCTCTCATTAATTCGTAATAAAAGCCAATCCCTTTTTTAAATTCCGTGATTTTTATACGTTCATTTACGCCGTGGAATCCTTCAGGGTCTGTAAAGGGAATAAATCTAAAAACCTGCGAAGTAATATTGGCAAAGTACCTGCCGTCCGTTGCGCCCAAAACCAAGTAAGGTGCAACAACAATATCTTTTTTATAAGCGCTAATGGTTTTTTGCAGGTATTTAAAGCTTTCGCTATTAACGTTTGCTACTTGGTTAGGCTCGTTTCCGTCACCTTGTGGTATAATTTGTATTTGATCGTTTGCGATAACCTTTTTTACATGTTCAGTTACATCTGCTCGAGTAACACCCGGTTGCGTTCTAAAATTCACAGTTGCTTCTGCTTCGCCAGGAATTAAATTTTCTTTAATGCCTGCGTTAAAAATTGTGGTTGCTGTAGTTGTTCTAATGGTCGCGTTACCCGTTGGTGTTTTGGCATAAGTATTCTTAATCACCGGTGTAAACAACCATTGGTTTGCCATTGCCATTTTACTTGCAAAAGGCATTTCGGGTCCAATATAATCTAGAAAGTTTTTTACTGTTGCGCCTAAGTCTGCTTTAAACGGATTCTCTTTTAATGCTACTACTGCTCTAGCAAGCTCGTCAATTGCCGTTCTTTCTTCTGGCATAGATGAATGCCCACCCGGAACATTAATTTTTAGTTTTAAGGTTTGGTATCCTTTTTCGGCGATTCCAACTACCGCTGCTGTTTTATTTAAACCAGGCACTTTGTACGCTGTAACTACTCCTCCTTCATCTAAAACAAATTCTGGATCAGTTTTACGGTCTTTAAAAAGCTGAGCCATCGCCTTCGCTCCTTTTAAACCCATTATTTCCTCATCGTGACCAAACACAAAATAAATAGTTGCTTTAGGTTTAAAACCTTGTTTTAGCAAATGCTCCGCTCCTTCTAACAACGCAATTAAACTTCCTTTATCATCAATTGCTCCACGTCCGTAAATAAACCCATCTTTTATTGCTCCAGAAAAAGGATCGGCATTCCACATGCTTTTTGTTGCTTCTTCAATAGGCACCACGTCTTGATGTGCCATTAAAATTACTGGCTTTTCTGTTGCAGACTTTCCTTTCCAATGTAAAATGAGACTAAAAGTATTTACTTTTTCCACTTCCATTTTACTAAAGACAAGCGGATAGGCTTGTATTAAAAAAGCCTGAAAGTTATAAAACGTGGCGCTATCCATCTTTGATGCATCATCATACGAAATAGTTTTAAACGTTATTGCTTTTTGCAGATTGACAATGCATGAATCATCTAAAACTAATGCTTTGTATTGTACTATTTTTACCTGTTTACTTTTAAATAAAAAGGTTTTAATAATCACTGTTACAATAATTAACAATAAAATAATTCCAATAATCTTCAGCAGGTTTTTCATTATTGCTCAATTTACAAAATGAATTACAAAATCGAGGAGGCATTAAGAAACTTCTTTGGCAGTAAAATTGTTTTAGAATAAGGAAAAAACGATATTATGGAAACTAGAGACGAAGAAATCAGAAGTACAGAAGACGAAATTAGAAAATCGCCGGAAGGAATTGAACACGATTATAATAAAAACAAAGAAAATCCAGCTCCATCAGAAGAAGCAGTTACCGAAAAAGATGAAAATGGTGGCGGGTTAGCCTTAAAATGGGTAATTCCTGTCTGTTTAGTGATTCTTTTGGTCGTTTATCTTTTCATGAGAAAATAAAATATAGGAGACAAATTTATAGGTTGCTACGTGAGATTCGGAATCTACTCTTCAGATTATTGTGGATTGATTTTAGATTTGATACAATAAAATGACGCCGAATGGGGTTTAATTCTGATAACAAAATTAAAGCTCTATGAACAAAAATAATTTTCGTCCGATTTTATCATTAACAATTTGCCTGTTTTTTGGTTTCGCCGTACAAGCTCAAACTATCCATGATCAGTTTAAAAAGGTTGTTGATGGTTCAAATAATTTTCAGGAATATAAAGTAATTAAGCAGACACAAATTAAACAGTTGTGGGTTAATGCAGTTGATAGTTTGAAAAATAAAGACTCTAAATACTTAGAAATTAGTCAACAACTGAACAACCAAAAGTCTGCCATACAGAAGCAAAAAACGGATTTAGCTAATAAAGAAAAAAGCTTACAAGAAACACTAGATAGCGTTAATGAAATTTCTTTTTTAGGTATTGTTACAATTGAAAAAAGCAGCTACCGGCTGTTAATGTGGGGATTAGTTCTCGTTTTAGCGGTCTTAGTTTTGGTGTTTTATTTCACTTCATTTGCGGCCCGCAAAGAAGCGAAATATAGAATAAATCTTTTTGAGGAAGTGCAGGAAGAATATAGAGTTTATAAAGCCAAGACCAACGAAAACGAGAAGAAAATGGCTAGAGCTTTACAAGACGAAAGGAACAAATTAGCCGAGAATAATATTAGGTAATCTTTTTTTTAAATAATACGAGGCCCACGATTTGAATAAAATCGTGGGCTTTAACTTTGTATTTTTTCCCATTCGAATTGGTTAAGTAGAATCATCATCATAAAGCTAATACATCTGTTTATTTTTAATTCAACAATCTACAAGTCTAAAAATTGTGTTGGGATGTCATCTGAATTTACCGAAGCAACGCTTTTACGATTGTTCTTGTGTACGCTAATTATGGCTTTGACTTTATAAAATTGCACTTACGTGAAGTCGGATGAAGTTCCACGCTTGTCCATCAATTCTCCATCTACCGTTAAACCGAAATAAAAATAATCTTTTGCACCTAATCAGAGACCGTTATTTGCATCTAGCAACTTAGCATTCATAGGTTATCTACCGTTCCAATTATTCCTAATAACTTACCTAAATTCATATCGAATTTTAAAAACAACTTTTTTAAACGTCTAACGCTGGAAACAGTTAAAACCTATAACACGACGTGTAAAATAAATTTAACAGTAAAGAGAATCCGGACAGCCAGTAGAAAAAAAGCTATCCGGATTTATCAAAGTAATTGCAATAAGAACTAGTCTTGCGACAAAATCAAAGCTGTATAAGGGGCAATAGAAATCTCGGCACTATGTTCAAAACCGTCACAAGCTTCGGCAACAGCTTCTACATCATAAGATTCGTAGTTGCCAAATTCTTCATTATAGCCTTGCCAATCAGAGTTAAACCTAACTTTCCACATACCAGCACCTGGAAATCCAATTCTATAAACAGCCTTATCACTGTCCGAAAAGTTTAGCACAACCATGGTAGCGTCTTTTGCACCACCTTCTTTCCAACGTTGGTAGGCTAATATTTTTTGCTCATTGTCTGTACGTATAATTTGAATGTGCTGCCCCGTTAATCCCGCAGTTACTCCTGATAAGTTTCTTCTTAGCGAAATTAAATCTTTGTGTAAATCATGGTAACCCTTAAATTTTTTCAACCTAGTCCAGTCAATTGGGTCTGTATCAGAAAACCACTTATCTTCCAATAACTCTTGCCCTTGAAACAACATCGGAATACCCGGCGCTGTTAAAACCATAGTTATTCCTAAGGATGCCCTCTTTTTAGAATACCAATTATTTACTTCACTAAATGCAATTTCTTCTGCAACTCTAGCACTTCCGTTAGCAACCTCGTCGTGAGATTCAGTATAAACAACACGTCTAAAATAGTCACCGCTGTACTGGTTCAATAAAGCTTCTGCGGCTTCGTTCATATCTCTATCCTCATCATGTTGCGTAGTTAGCAATTGGCGAACGGGATGTATAAATGCTGCATCCCACTGGCTACCAAAGCCTAGGCCCCCACCATCTCCAACACTATCCGTAACCCAATTTAGCTTATGTAAATCCTCCGCAACAGTTAATTTATAAGGATATTTTTCCTTAATTTCTTGATTAATCTCACGCAATAAAGCTAAACCCTCTTCCAACACGCCATCCGGGTTTTCATCTGCATTTACATTTCTGATGTATGCAATCATATCCATGCGTAAACCGTCAATATGGAAATCCTCTAGCCACATTCGGGCGTTGTCTTTAATATAATTACGTACTTCTTCTCTGCCATAATCCGGGCGAGTATCTCCCCAAGGCGTATTAGAGCGCCAATCGTTGTAGAAATAGATTCCACCTTTATCGTTTTCACTCCAGCCATCAAATTGCCATAGATCTAAATCTGACGGACCAAAATGGTTATAAACAGCATCCAATAGTACAGCTATGCCCATTTTATGCGCCTCTTTCACTAGCGCTTTCAACGCATCGGGACCGCCATATTCTGCTTCAATTGCAAACGGATAGGAAGGATTATAACCCCAAGAAAAACCTCCGGGAAATTCATAAGGAGGCATAATTTCAATCACGTTAATTCCTAATTCTTTGAGGTAAGGCAGTTTCTCTTTTAACGAACTAAGATCTCCAGGTTTACCTTCTTCCTTTGCACAAAAAGTTCCCAAATGCAGTTCGTAAATCACGGCTTCGTTCCAATAAGGCATAAAAGACTTGTCATCTTCCCAGTCAAAACTATTGGTATCATACACTACCGAATTGCCATTTGAGTTGGTTAACTCCAAAGCATATGGGTCGTTCTTAGCTAATTCTTCATCGTTTTGCGTAATAATCACAAACTTATATTGACTACCAGCTTTTGCTTCTTTTACATTTCCGGCGTAATAACCTTTGTCCTCGTGTGCTAATTCTAGCTCATTTGGTGTCCAATTATTGAAATCGCCCATAATGAAAACTTTCTTTGCATTAGGGGCCCAAACTCTAAAAAACACACCTTTATCATTCAAGATGGCTCCCATGCCACCCATATTTATGTCATTATTAATCTTAGCTTCCATATTTATTTTTTTTTCAAAAACTCCTATGCTAAATCTTTGCCATAATCGTAAATTTTAATAAATAGTTTGGGCGTTCAACGCTGTCTTCCTTACTCCGCTATCGCTTCGGTTTTTTTCTAAAGAAAAAGAACTGGCTTTTGCAAAGCCATACTACAGCCAGCTAACGCAGGGTTGGTCTCGTGAATCGAGATATGATAATATTTAAAATGATAGCATAAAAATAATCCTTAGCATTTACTTTCTTTGCGTTTAACATACTCAGCAACAGTTTCTATATTTCAAATTTTCTCTTGACACGGTGATAACGACTATAGAGAAAAATCATATGCAAGACAGCATCCATTAAAGTTAGGCTTTAGCTAACTGTACCTAATTCGAAATTGCTATTTTGTTTTAACATCATTTGCCTTTTAAGAACTGCCAGCCGTACTTCTTCATAAATTGATTTATTTCTTCTGGAAATGAATTCACAGAATGATGTGCTTCCTGGTTATGAATATATCTACGAACAGATTCCAAATGACTTTCGCTAACTCCCACAGCCCAATAATCATCTTGCCACATAAATTTTTGAGAAGTTAAATTATTTTGATTTATCCAGAAAGAGGATTCTCCTTTTATAAGTTGGGCAACCTTGCTTATGCTTTGTTCTTTACCAAGTGAAATTAGGCAGTGAGCATGATCGCTATATCCGTTTATGCAGTCCAGCCAAATGCCTTTTTCTTCAGCATTTTGTTTAACATGCTGAAAAACAGTTTTTCTTAATTCTGATGAATTTAGAAAAGGCGCTCTGTTTTTTGTAGAGAATACCATGTGTATATATATTCTTACCCAACTCATAAAGTATCTTTTGTGGCTAAAGCCTTATGTATTATCAATCTTCAATCAGTAAGTTAAAACTACAATAAATACTTGCTCAATAACGTTCTCTCAATCTTTTTATCATCCAGCATTCTTAATCTTAAAGCAGTCGGTTAAAACCGACTGCAATAATTCTTTGCTTAATCTTTTACCAAAAAGTTAAAACTAAAGCAATGATTCTGTGCTTAGCAGCTTTTATTGCAGTATTTCAATAGTTTTTGATCTTAAATCAGTGGGTTAAAACCGAAGAAATACTTCTTTTGCAATCTTTACCAGTAAATCAAAGCTGAAGCAATGATTTTCTGCTTAATAACATTTATTGCAATACTTTAAAAGTCAATAATACTTTCATCTTAAATCAGCGGTTAAAACCGACTGCAATAATTCTCTGCCCAATCTTTTACCAAAAAGATAAAACTAAAGCAATGATTCTCTGATTAGCAGCTTTTATTGCAATACTTTAAAAATGAATAATGTTTTTAATCTTAAATCAGTGGGTTAAAACGGACTGCAATAATTCTCTGCTCAATCTTTTACCAAAAAGATAAAACTAAAGCAATGATTCTCGCATTTATTGCAGTTGAGCTTTAGCCAACTGAAACTAAATTAAAATTACTTTTTTGCTTTAGCATCATTTACCTCTTATAATTTCATTTCATTGTGAATTATTCAATTAAGACCAGAGAAATAATTGCGCTCTCAAAGGGGTCCTTTCAGAAATTACTTCTTCCATAATCCTCTTCGGTTTTCTCTCGCTTCTCGTTGTAGTTTCACAAATACGTCAGCGTATCGCACATTTGGCGGAAGAGTCATGACCATTGCATAGCCGTTTTTCACTAAGTCAGCATTTACAAAAGTTCCATCTTCTAAATAAACATACGAAAGCGTACGTCCATAACGATCTAATGAGTCAACATCACTAACCAACTTTACTAGTTTACCATGAAGCAAATTTTTAAGATATACTTTCGCTTCCTTACCATAATAACCAATTTCTTTTTTACCGGTCTTTCTAGATTCCGGTGCATCAACTCCTATTAAACGAATTTTCATTCCTTTTTCAGTACCATTATCCGCCCAAAAAGTATCACCATCCACAACTCTTGTTACCGTTAAATAATTAGTTTGGTTTGTTTGATCTTGATATTGATGTTTGCTATGCAATTCGCAAGACATTTGTACAAAAATGATTATTAAGATGATTATTCTGAGGGAAAGTTTAGACATTGTTAGGTTTATTTCGCGTGTTTATTTTAGAGAATACATAGCACAATTCAATTGCAATCTGTAAACTTGTTTCCTCATACTTTTCTGCTCGTTGTGGCGTATTGTCAAAAGCTTTTGGATAATTAAAAGGCAGAGCGATTCTTTCTTCGGCACCAGTTATAAACGGACAAGCGTTATCAGCTTCAGTACAAGTTAATATAGCGGCAAAGTTAGCTGAAGGATTAAAACCTGCATCATATTTTTTAGAAAATGCAGTTATAGGATGTTCATCGAAGCTGTACTTTACGTTGTAAACCGGATTTGGACCTTCAGAAAGTTGCGTGATTTGAAAACCAGCACTTCTTAAAGACATGATAACCTGTGAATAAACAGCGGTGGCTTCTGTTCCGCCGGAAAAACAAAACACATTATGGATATTGAAATGGAATGCCAAAGCTTGCGTCCAAACTTGTGACAAATGGCTTCGTATTGAATTATGTGTACAAATAAAATTTAAACGAACGGCTTGATGTTTATCAACCTTTCTTTGAATAAAATCGATTAAAGTTTTTAATTTTTCTTTCCGCTCATTACTGATATTATCCGATTTGAACTTAAAAATCGTAGTTGCTAACTGACCGAACATGGGTTTTTAATCTGTTGTAGTTGCCAAGCTAAAAAACGTTTAGTGATCCCATTCATACAAACAAATTATTCTCTTTCACAATCCCCTAGCGTTAATGTTTAACGTTGTCAGATAATTGTGAGATTTACCATTTAATTTCTGATCGGCATGAGTTTAAATTTAAACAAATTGCTAATTACACTGTTTTCTTCTTAGGAAACACCAAAGACGCAACTACACTAACTGTCAAAATAGCTAGGATAATAAACAACGAATGTATAGTTGTAAAACCCCATTGCTCTAACCAATGATGCGCAAGCATTTTAACCCCAATAAATATAAGCAATACTGCCAAACCAGCTTTTAAGTAGTGGAATTTGTGGATCACGTTTACCAACAAAAAGAACATGGAACGTAAACCCAAGATGGCGAAGATATTAGAAAAGAACACGATGTAAGGATCTTTAGTAACTGCGAAAATTGCAGGGATAGAATCAACCGCAAAGATGACATCGCTAAACTCGATCACTAAAAGCACTACAAAAAGTGGCGTTATAAAAAGCTTTCCTTTGTTGCGATGAAAAAAATCGTGACCAACATATTCCGGGTGTATCGGAAAAAACCGCGAAGCAAACTTGACTACCGGATGCTTTTCAGGATCAATTTTCTCTTCTTCGTCTTTAGATAAAAACATCATCACACCACTATAAATCAAGAAGGCACCAAAAATGTATAATATCCACCCAAACTGACTGATGAGTGTTGCACCTAAAAATATAAAGATAAAGCGCATAATGACTGCCCCTAAAATCCCCCAAAACAATACTCGATGATAATATTTTTCGTCCACACCGAAGGCGGAAAAAATTAGTACCATCACAAAAATATTATCTACCGAAAGTGCATATTCTATCACATAACCGGTAATAAACTCTAAGCTTAGGTTATCGTTGTATCTATTCAGGTTCTCATAAAAGTTCGCAGAATTAACGCTAATATTATGTTGATGATCGGTAACAATTTGCTCTAGCTGAGCCTGATCTTTAATATTATGTAGTTCTTGACCTTCTGTTTTTAAAAAAAAATAAAAACCAATAGCGAATGACACCCAAACGGCACTCATTATAGCCGCTTGCTTAAGCGTTACGGGTTGATCCTTTTTATGGAAAACGCCTAAATCCAAGGCGAGCATGAGTACAATAAACAGCGCAAAAGCACCAAAAAATATCAATTCGTGACTCATCTATTTTTTTCGTTCTGTGGTAAATTTTACTAGGTTTTCTAAACCTGATCTAAATTCAGATTTTGGAAATTTGTATAATATATCGAAAGCTTGTTGCTGGTATAAAAACATCTGTTCTTCTGCGTAAGCCAAACCGCCGCTCTCTCTTACAAAATTAATAATCTGATTAATTTTAGCTTCGTCCTCATTATGGTTCTTAACCAAATTAATCATTTGCTTTTTATCTGCTTTTGAGGCTTTATTTAATGCGTAAATTAACGGAAGCGTAACTTTCTTTTCTTTAATATCCAATCCTTTCGGCTTGCCAACATCATCTACCCCAAAATCAAATAAATCATCCTTTATCTGAAAAGCGATACCAATTTTCTCTCCAAAATTTTTCATCATTTCTACAACTTCTGGTGTAGCACCAGATGATGCTGCACCCGCTGCACAACACGAAGAGATTAAAGAAGCGGTTTTTTGACGGATCACCTCATAATAAATGGCTTCGCTAATATCCATTCGGCGTACCTTTTCGATCTGTAACAACTCGCCTTCGCTCATTTGTTGTACCGCGTCAGAAACAATTTTTAACAAGGTAAAATCTTGGTTATCTACCGAAAGTTGTAAACCTTTTGCCAACAGGTAATCACCCACTAAAACGGCAATCTTATTTTTCCAAAGTGCATTTACAGAGAAAAAACCGCGACGCTCAAAAGAGTTATCTACTACATCATCATGCACTAAAGTTGCAGTGTGCAAAAGCTCTACTAAAGCTGCTCCACGATAAGTTGATTCGGTAATTCCACCACATAAACCAGCAGAAAAAAACACGAACATAGGTCGCATTTGTTTCCCTTTTCTTTTTACGATATAATGCGTAATACGATCTAACAAAGGCACACTGCTCTGCATGGAATCTTTAAACTTTTCTTCAAAAGTATCAAGCTCCTTGGCTATGGGTATCTTTATGTGGTCTAACTTCAGCATCCTCTAATAAAAACCGCTTTCAATTTGGTTTGCAAACATAATGTAAAAAACCCGATTAGTAAACAGAATTTTCGCCTTAAAGGCTTTTGCTGGTAGCATTTGGCTATATTTGAATATCCAAAATACCACATAATAATGAAACAGTTTTTATTCGCTTTTGCTTTTTTATTTCTTTCTGTAACGGTTTTAAAAGCGCAAGACAAGTCATCAGTAAATAAAAAGTTCGAACTCTTTAGCCAAGCCAGCCTAAATTATGGCTTCGGAATAAACGAAAGTACTTTAGATCAAAAAACAAACTCACTACATGTTAAATTAGTGATTGGCCTAGCAAATCCAAAAACAGGATTTGGAATAGGTTTAGAAAACGTTACGTACCGACCTAGTGGTTCATCAGGTTCTCGTTTTGAGACCTTCAATTTTAGTGGAAACGTACATTTTTTAACAAAACCCATTACTACAGACCAACTAAACTATTTTGTAAATGGTGCTGTTGGCTATGCGCCGCGAATATTTAGAGGATACAATAAGGGTTTTAATTACGAGACCGGTGTGGGAATTATGATGACTACCAAAAGGAAATCAAAATACTTTTTGCAAGCACTTTATCATTATCAAGAGTTTGATGGCTTTTCGCTTGGCGGTGTAAAACCTAAAATAAAAACTGTTGGCTTAGGAATTGGAACTTGGTTTTAAAGTGATAACTATTTTTCTAAATCCAGCTCTTCTGCAGGATTCCAAAAATGCTTTCTAAAATCAACAATCTGATCACCAACCACTTTAACACCTTCTAAAGCTAACAACTCCTCCATTTCCGTCAGGGTTCTAAAATGAAATTTACCGGTTAATAAACCAATCCGGTTAACTACCCGATGTGCCGGAATTGCTGGATCAATTTGGTAAGCACCACTCATGGCGTAACCAACCATCCTAGAAGAACCTTTCGTTCCTAAATAGCTTGCAATGGCGCCATATGACGTCACTCGTCCTTTCGGGATTAACCGCGTGACTTGATAAACCTGATCGTAAAAAGAAGTTATATCCATTTTTTAAAAATGCTGAAAACAAAAGGTATAAAGCGAAAAGCTATATGTTAAATATATAAAATACTTGGTCTATTTATTTACAATTCAATTGATCCGCTTTAAAATTCTCAAATCTCACGTCTCAAATCTCACATCTCTTTAAAACGCAAACTTCACGTAATTAATATTCTTATCTTTCTGCAAGTATATCCGCTCGTAATGTGTTTTGATTGATAAAATCTCGTCACCGGGAAAATCTTTGTAAACATCAATGGTTTGTAAAAGAGCAGGAATATTTAACTCTGCAAGTTTCTCTAAAGTGTACTCAAAGAAACCATCGTTATCTGTTTTTAAATGCATGATACCGTTGACTCGTAACACAGCTTTGTATTTGCCTAAAAACATAGGATTAGTCAATCGCTTACGTTCCAACGGGCTTTGCGCTTGCGGATCTGGAAAAGTAAGCCAAATTTCGTCTATTTCTTTGTCACCAAAATAGTCTCTAATATTCTGAATTTGAATACGGAGGAAACCTACGTTCTCAATGCCTTCATCAATCGCCATTTTAGCACCCACCCACAAACGATTGCCTTTATAATCTATACCAATAAAATTTTTGTTTGGATATTTTTTCGCCAAATTTACGCTGTATTCGCCTTTACCGCAGGCTAATTCCAGAATAATAGGATTATCGTTTTTAAAAAACGACTTTGCCCATTCTCCTTTAAACACTTTACCTTCTTCTAATTGCTTTACATTATCAAACGTACCGATCTCTGCAAAACGCTGTAATTTTCTCTTCGCCAATTCCTTAATTTTTCTGCAAAAATAAGATTTACTCGCCACTAACCGTAAAATTTAATTTTAAAGGGTTTTAAAGCAAATCAATAATTTTATCTTTGGGCACATTAGTTTAAAGCATTTTGGAAAAATCATCGAAAATTTACATCGCCGGACATAGAGGAATGGTGGGTTCAGCAATAGCAAGAAAGTTAGAAAAAGAAGGGTATACTAACATTATTACTCGAACCTCTAAAGAGCTTGATTTAAGAAACCAAGTGGCTGTGGCCGACTTTTTTGCAACAGAAAAACCAGAGTACGTTTTTTTAGCTGCGGCAAAAGTAGGCGGAATTGTAGCTAACAACACTTACCGAGCTGAGTTTCTATTCGAAAATTTACAAATCCAAAACAACGTTATCCATAACTCATACCTAAACAACGTTAAAAAACTGATGTTCTTAGGCTCTAGTTGTATCTATCCAAAAATGGCTCCTCAGCCTTTAAAAGAAGAATATTTACTAACCGGTGTGTTGGAAGAAACTAACGAACCTTATGCCATAGCCAAAATTACGGGTATTAAAATGTGTGATGCTTACCGAGCACAATACGGTTGCAACTACATATCGGCAATGCCGACTAACTTATACGGTTACAACGATAATTACCATCCGCAGAACTCTCACGTTTTGCCAGCGCTAATTCGTAAATTTCACGAAGCAAAGCAAAACAATGCTGATAACGTAACTGTTTGGGGAAGCGGAAGTCCGATGCGTGAGTTTTTATTTGCCGATGACCTAGCGGATGCTTGTTACTATTTAATGCAAAACTACGACGAACCTAACCTAATCAACGTTGGTACTGGCGAAGATTTAACGATCAAAAATTTAGCCTTAATGATTAAAGAAATTATCGGTTTTGAAGGCGAATTAGTCTTCGACAGTAGCAAACCTGATGGCACCCCACGTAAGTTAATGGATGTAAGTAAATTACATAGCAAAGGCTGGAAACATAAAGTGGAGTTGAAAGAAGGTATTAAATTAGCTTACGCGGATTTTTTAACGAAACACGGATAGGAATGTTTTGGGATTTCGGATTCAAGAGGTTAGCGCTTTAATATCATGATGTTATTTTCACTTGCAATCTGATCATCTCTCTGCTTTTTTCATTCTTTTGTCTTGAAACAAAAGAACCAAAAATTCAAGGCTTCCGAATATTTGTTCATTACACCTCAATAAATCTTTGAGCACAATCCGAGCCGTGAGAACGGTAGTGGATTAACAAAGTTTCTGCTCCACTTTTGCGGATTGCTGATGGCTATCAGTTAACAAAGCTAGTGCAAAAGATTTATCGGGTTCCAATCCAAATCTTCAGAGGCCATCCTTTCTCTCTGGTTCTGCATATCGTTCCAAACAAAGTTTAATCTTTATTTAGTTTCCACACAACAAGGAGCGGTGGCAGTGCTGGGGAATCAGAAAATTAGTAGTAGAGACCCAAGTTAAAGCATAACCAAGCCTATAGCGAAAGCGATTTTGCGCCTGGCTCGCACAGACTTTGTAAACGCACTACTGAGTAAAATGGCGACGCCTTCTTGAATACCTTTGAAATAAAACTAAAAACGAATGAAAAAATAAGCGCTGTAAATTTTCTGATGGGAGATGGGTTCGTGAAAAGCGCCTGTGCGACAAAAAAAGAGTTTATTCAGGTTTTATTGTCTTAATAGGCTTTCATGTGTTCGCTCTGCTGGGATTGTTTCTTTTCCTCTGAAAAGAAATTAAGAATCACCTTCCAAATTAGTAACATCCCCAATCACAATAATCGCAGGATGTGTAAGTCCATGCTTTTTGGTCAGTTCTTCCAACTCTACAATTGTACCCTTAATCATCTTCATGGTCGGTAATGAGGCGTTTTGAATCACAGCTGCAGGCGTATTTGGTTTACCATACTTTATCGCTTCCTCCACAATAAAAGGCAAGTTCTTCATCCCCATATAAATCACCAAGGTGGTTTTACTTTGTAAAGCCAGTTCTATATCACGTGATAAACTTCCGTCTTTTTTGGTACCAGTAATCACCCAAAAACCTTCGCTTACGCCGCGGTGAGTTAAAGGAATTCCACTTAAACCAATGGCCAACATACTCGTAATCCCAGGAATGTAACTGGTTTTCATTCCATATGATTTGGCGAACATAATTTCTTCCATTCCTCTGCCAAAAATGAACGGGTCACCACCTTTCAAACGCACTACTACTTCATACCTATCGGCATAATGCTTTATCAAATTATTTATTTCTTCCTGACTGTTATATTTTTGATAAGGCGTTTTGCCTACATAAACCAATTCGCAACCTTCTTTTTTATAATCCAATAAAACCTTGTTGGCCAAATTATCATAAAGAATAGCATCCGCTCTTTTTAAAGCATTTATAGCTTTTAGAGTGATTAACTCCGGATCTCCAGGGCCAGCACCTACAACAATTAATTCCATTTTTTTTGTCACAATTTGATAAGCTTAAAGCGCAAATATAATTTATTGAGCCTTTCTACCCGCAAAAACTGGCTCTCAATTTAGATTTAGCGTATTTTTACCGGTAAAACAGACAGTAAATCATGAATAAAAAACCTATAATCGCCATTACCTACTGCCCAAAATGTGGCTGGCTGCTACGGTCGGCTTATATGGCCCAAGAATTACTAAATACTTTTACAGAAGAAGTTCATGGTGTTTTGCTTTGTCCCGCACAAACAGCCGGCATTTTTACCGTAGCAGTTAATGAAAAAGTAGTCTTTGACAGGAAAATTGAGGAACGCTTTCCAGAAATTAAGGAACTTAAAAAATTAGTTAGAGATGTTGTTAGTCCCGAAAAAGATTTAGGACACATCGATAGACAGAAATAACAGCTAATTGCTTAATGAGATTTCAACGTGTTTAAAACTTTATCTAGTTCTTTTTCATCGCTGGTATAAATCTCCAATTCCTCTTTTTTATTATAAACGTAAATCGCAGGAAAGCGCTTCGGTAAAAAGTTAGGTACAAAATAACGAGCTGTGTCTCTCAAAATTCTAACGCTTCTACCAGTGAGAATAAGAGGCGCATAATCTTTCATAAACAACTGTATCGCTTTGTGCTCATCCATCGTAATAAACAAAACGTTATATGGTTTCAAATCTTTCAAATGCGAATTAAAAAAAACAGCAGCTTTTTGGCAATGCGAACAAGTGGCATCAAAAAACACAATCAATGTTTTATGCGCTTTGTTTAAATCTGCTCTTTTAAAACTTTCCCCGTTTGTATTTACAAAATCAAAATCGGGCATTTGCTTAGCTGGTTCTTGCGCATATCCAGTATGAGTAACAAACAACAGAATTATAAAAGTTTTTATAAATTTCATCATCACAATTTAAACGTAAAAAAAATATTTTTCGTTTATGGAATTGGCACTAAAATTACATCTCTATTAAAACAAAAAACAATAAGTTATGAAAAAGTTACTTTTTATCACCCTAATAGCATTTACAACATCTAGTTTATTTGCTCAAAATGTAGACCTACGTAAAAAAATTGAAGTCAACGGCACTGCGGAAGCCGAAGTTACACCAGATGAAATCTACATTGGTATATCTTTGAAAGAGTACATGAGAGATAACAGAAAAAAGGTAAGTATCGAAGAATTAGAAATCCAGTTGCAAAAAGCCGTAACAAAAGCAGGTATAGCGCAAGAAGATTTCATGATCAATAACATTAGTGCGTATAATAACTATTGGGATAAGAAAAAAGATCCTACTTTTTTAGCTTCTAAACAATACACTATTAAAGTATCCGATTTAAATAAGTTAAATACAGTAATTGCTGCTATTGATGCAAAAGGAGTTTCTTCTACCAGTATTGAGCGTTACGCTTACTCAAAGGAAGAGGATTTAAAGAAAGAGCTTAAAATTAAAGCGCTAAAACAGGCGAAAGAGAAAGCTACTTATTTAGTGCAATCCATCGGAGACAAATTATATCAGACTTTGGAAATCAACGAATCTGAGAACAATAATTATCCGCAACCAATTTACCGCACTGCGATGATGAAAACAGAATCTTTTGCGGATAGTGCCCCTCAAATCGATTTTAAAAAAATCAAACTAAGTGTAAATATCAGAGCAGTATTTGAGATTAAATAATTTGTTTCAGTCACAATTCAAAAAGCTATCTCTCGAGATGGCTTTTTGTATGAGTTAAATCTCGGTTAAGTGATTATTGGGGCGTTTAAACACGCTTTTCACTATATCTTTTTATTTGCTACCCTTCGATTGAGTTTATCCTGAATTTTACTGAAGGACTCAGAGCAGCAAATAAAAAGGATGTCGTTTCAATCGTTAACGCAATTTGCAAAACGCTCGAACGCTAATCTTTCCTCAATTCTCTAAAACAAAAAAAAGCAACGAGAAAATCTCGTTGCTTTTTTATTAACCTAGTTTTTTGTCGCTTAGAAACGTTCTGCTTCTGAGAAGTAGAAATCGCCTTCAATTTTAGCGTTCTCGTCAGAATCTGAACCGTGAACTGCGTTAGCGTCAATTGACTTAGCATATTTCTGACGGATAGTTCCTTCAGCAGCATCAGCTGGGTTTGTAGCACCAATTAATTTTCTAAAATCTTCAATTGCATTGTCTTTTTCTAAGATTGCTGCAACGATAGGTCCAGAAGACATAAAGCTTACCAATTCACCGTAAAAACCACGCTCTTTGTGAACTGCGTAAAACTCACCTGCTTTTTCTGGAGTTAATTTAAGGTATTTCATGGCAATAATTTTAAAGCCAGCTGCTGTAATATCGTTTAAAATAGCTCCGATGTGTCCGTTAGCAACGGCATCAGGCTTAATCATTGTAAATGTTCTGTTAGTTGTCATGGTTCTATTTTTAAAATTGTGGCAAAAGTAAGTTTTTAAAATCGTAACAGAAAGTATTGGTTTAATTTTCGGAGGATTTGATTAACTTCGCCAACTTATAATTATTGATGATTGATTTAACCGCACTAAAAGAAAAATTAGCACAGCCTTGCAAGATTGTAATCACAACGCATCACAAGCCAGATGGCGATGCAATGGGTTCTTCTTTAGGCCTGTACAACTATCTAATTCAGAAAGGGCATTTCGTAAAAGTTGTTTCCCCAACAGATTATCCTTACTTTTTACAATGGTTGCCTAACAATCCCGAAGTAATTATTTACACCGAAAAAGAAGCAGAAAGCAAGGATTTAGTTGCCGATGCAGATCTTATTTTCTGTTTAGATTTTAATACCCTTACTCGAATTAATGAGTTAGGGGAAGAAGTACGCAAAGCAAAAGGAATAAAAGTGATGATTGATCATCATTTAGAGCCAGAAGGTTTTGACGATTTTAGACATTGGAATATCAACGCCTGTGCCACTGCCGAACTGATTTATGATTTTATCGTTAATCTTTTAGAGGACGGAGAACTCATCAATAAAGACGTAGCAACTTGTTTATATACCGGCATCATGACGGATTCTGGTTCTTTCCGTTTCCCCAACGTTACGGCAAATCTGCACCGCATTGTTGCTGGTTTAATTGAAGCTGGCGCAGAAAATTGGAGAATCCACCAACATGTATATGATAACGCAACTGAGGGAAGATTAAAGTTTTTAGGCTATTGCTTAAGTAATAAACTAGAGGTTTTAAGAGAGTTTAATACCGCACTAATTACGGTTAGCAAAGAAGATATCGCTAAATTTGACATCCAAACCGGTGAAACCGAGGGTGTAGTTAACTATGCGCTATCAATTAGTGGAATAAAACTGGCTGCTTTTATTGTAGAACGGAAAGATAAAATAAAACTATCTTTGCGCTCTGTTGGCACTTTTCCGGCAAATGAAATATGTAAGAAGTACTTTAGTGGCGGCGGACATAGAAATGCAGCCGGAGGACAATCTGAAGATTCGTTTGAGGAGGTAATAGAACAATTTAAAGCAATTTTGCCAGAGTATAAGAATTTACTTTTGCAGTAAATGAGTAATGAGTTTGAGTTTCAGTTTAAGTAATGAATAATGAGTAGTGAGTATTGAGTATTGGGTAGTAAAAATAAATTTTCAGATTAACTTAACACTACTCCACTGAAATAAAAAGCATTAAGAAAACAAATCGAGCAAACCAGACAATGGACTATCGACTACGGACAATGGACTAAAAAAAATTGAGCAACCCAGACTACTGACCATGGACTATGGACTATGGACTATGGACTATGGACTATGGACTAACAAAATCAACCCAAACTATGGACTACCGACTACGGACTATGGACTTTTTAAAATAAATGCAAATAAAAAACAATATAAATAAATGAAAAAAGGATTATTAATCTTAACAGTAGCAGCTTTAGGTTTTGCTGCTTGTGGTGGAGGCTTCAAAAAAGGACCTTCTGGTTTACTTTACAATATTCACAACGATGTGAAAGGTGATTCAATTGCTGATGGCGATTTTATTAGCTTAAACATTATTGCAAAAACAGATGGTGATTCTGTGCTTTACAATTCTTACGAATTAGACAGACCATCTCAAACTTTTGTATCTAAGCCAGCTTACGAAGGTGATTTATTTTACGCTATTAAATTATTGAATAAAGGCGATAGCGCTACGTTTAAAATTGATTTAGATTCAGCAGAAGCTAAAGGTCAACCAAAACCAGCAACTATTAAAGGTAAATACATTATTTACACAGTAAAAATTGAAGAAGTAATTCACAAAGACAGTGCAGACGAAAAAGGTTTCCAAAGCAAAGTAGAGGCTTACTTCAAAGCTGAAGGCGATAGATCAAAAAATGCAGAAGATAAAAACATCAAAAAATACGTTGCTGATAGCAAAGTTAAAGCTGATGCACTTCCATCTGGATTATTTGTAGCTACTACTACAGAAGGTAAAGGAATTCAGCCAGTTGTTGGCGATAGCGTTGTGGTTAACTATACAGGTAAATTATTATCAGGAAAAGTATTTGATACTAGCGTTGAAGCAGATGCTAAAAAAGCAAATATCTTTAACCCAGCAAGAGCACCTTACCAACCATTAAGCTTAATTATTGGTAAAGGAAACGTGATCCCAGGATTTGACGAAGGTGTATTAAAAATGAAAAAAGGTGGAAAAGCAACAATCATTATCCCATCTAAATTAGGTTACGGTGAGCAAGGAATGCCAGGTGGCATGATTGGCCCATTCACTCCATTAATTTTTGATTTAGAATTGATTGATGTAGTTCAAAAGAACGAAGTTCCAACTGCAGCGCCTGCAATGCCAGCGACTCCAGTTGCACCAGCAAACTAATTTTGCTTAAAACAATCCATAAAAAATGCCCTTCCATTAATTTTGGAAGGGCATTTTTACTTTAAAACAATCCGAAAACGAAATCCTATTTCGCTATCATTTCCTCTTTCATTAATTCCCTATTAAACTTTCTGATGATTACTCGAGTACCTCTATCATAACTGAAGTAATTAATAATCCAGTTCATTAAAGTAACCGCCTTGTTTCTAAAACCCACTAAAAACAATAGATGTACAAACATCCAAGTTAACCAAGCAAAAAACCCTTGGAACTTCCAGTATTTTAAATCAACCACTGCTTTATTTCTGCCTACAGTTGCCATTGAACCCTTATCATAATACTCAAAGTCTTTCGGTTTCTGGTTGTTCACAATTCTCACCAAGTTATCTCCAAGCTGCTGACCTTGCTGAATAGCTGTTTGTGCGACTCCGGGATGCCCGTAAGGATAATCCTTGGTTTCCATATAAGCTAAATCGCCAATTACGTAAACATTATCGTAGCCAATTACTTGATTATAGGTCGTAGTTTTAATTCTCCCACCTCTTACAACTTCTGCCTGCTCTAAACCGGGAATCATTGCTCCTTTTACACCCGCACTCCAAATCACCGCCTTAGTATTAATTTTCTTATCAGTATCGTAGGTAATTATTTTGCCATCATAACCGTTCACACGAGTTTTCTCCATCACTACCACGCCCATATTTTCTAAAAACTCTTTCGCTTTCGCGGATGCTTCCTCAGAAAACGGCTCTAACACTCTAGGGCTACCTTCAATCAAAAATATTCTTAAGCTTTTGATATCCAACTCTGGGTAGTCACTAATCAAAACATGGTTTCTTAACTCGGCTAAAGCTCCTGCGGTTTCAACACCAGTTGGCCCACCGCCTACCACCACAAAAGTCATTAATGCTTCTTTTCTTACAACATCTACCTCTACCAAGGCCTCTTCTAAGTTTTGCAGAATTAACGATCTTAAGTTTAATGCTTCAGGAACGGTCTTCATAGGCATAGAGAAATGTTCTATTTCGGTTTGCCCAAAAAAGTTAGTTTCAGAACCTGTTGCAATCACCAAATAATCATAACTATAGTCTCCAATATCGGTAATCACTTTATTTTCGGCAGGTTTTATTTCTAAAACATCTGCTACTCTAAAATTTAAATTTCGCTGACTTTTAAATACTTTCCGCAATGGAAAAGCAATTGAATCGGGCTCTAAGCCACCGGTTGCAACCTGATAAAGCAAGGGTTGAAAAGTGTGATAATTATGCCTATCTAACAACAAAACGTCAACTTCTTTTTTGTTGAGTTTTTTTGCTAATTGAATGCCTCCAAATCCGCCACCTATAATAATAACTTTTGGAAAAGCTGTGTGCCTGTCGTCCATTTCTTCTTTCTAAATAATTTTTAAAATTGCAATTTTAGAAAACTGAGGCTTCAAAAGCTATTAAGCAAGATCACCTTTAATTTTGATTACAATTCCTTGTAGTTGTTCGTTAACTCGCAATTGACATGCCAACCTGCTTTCCGTTTTTGCATCTGGTAAAGTGTCTAACATATCCAGTTCCTGGTCTTGTGCAGGCGCTAATTGCTCCAATCCTGATTCTACGTCGACCCTACAAGTCGCACATAATGCCATTCCGCCACAGGTTGCTAAAATATCATATTCCGCAGCCTTTAAAAGCTCCATTAAATTAAGATTGATATCTTCCGGAACTTCTACCTCTTTACTTTCGCCGTTTCTATCTATTACTGTAAACTGAATCATTCTTAAAAACTATTAACTCCGTAAACGGTGGTGTATTTAAAACTTAACTTTTGATCTGGAAAAACATGTTTGAAAGCACTTTGCGCCATTAATGCACCTTCGTGGAAACCACTTAAAATAAGCTTCAATTTCCCTGGGTAAGTATTAATATCGCCAATGGCATAAATCCCGTTGATGTTGGTAGAATAGTCCTGAGTATTTACACTGATAGCAGATTTATCGATATTCAAATTCCAATCTGCTATTGGACCTAACTTAGGACTTAAACCAAATAACGGAATTAAGTAGTCGGCAGCTAAGGTAATTTCTTCTTTGGCTTTGTTAAGCAAGTGGACGCTTTGCAAAGATCCATTCCCGTTAATCTTCGTTAAATGAGAAGATAGAATCAAATTAATCTTTCCCATTTCAGCCAATTTAAATACCTTTTCGGCAGTATCTGGTGCGCCTCTAAAAGTATCGCCACGGTGTACCAACGTAATTTCTTTTGCAATGTTAGCTAAAAATATAGTCCAGTCTAAAGCGGAATCGCCACCACCGGCAAGTACTATTTTTTTATCACGATAAACCTCTGGGTCTTTAACCATATAATTCACCCCTTTGCCTTCGAAATTTAATAGGTTCTCAATTTCTGGCTTACGGGGTTCAAAGCAACCCAAGCCACCTGCAATAACTACCGCTTTACAATGAATGGCAGTTCCATCATTTGTTTCTACTACAAGAATTCCGTTATCTAACCTTTCCAGTTTCTCAACCCTTTCGCCCAAAGTAAAACCCGGATCAAAGGGCTTAATCTGTTCCATCAGGTTCTCTACCAGTTCCTGCGCTTTAATTTCGGGAAAACCCGGAATATCGTAAATCGGCTTATGCGGATAAATCTCTGAAAGTTGTCCGCCTACTTGAGGTAATACATCTACCAAATGGCAACGCATTTTTAATAAACCAGCTTCAAAAACTGCAAATAAACCTACTGGACCAGCGCCAATAATGCATAAATCGGTATGTATAATATTACTGTTCATGATAATGATTTGTATATGGTATTTAAAATTCTTTTTAAATCTTTATAATCCTGTTCGTTTAAATTTTCCCAGGCTTTTGCTCTAATTTTATCAACTTTGGGTACCCATTCTTCCTGTTTTGATTTACCTAGCTCAGTTAAATGGATAATGAAACTTCGTCGGTCATCTGCCGATGCTTTCCGCTCCACCAAACCCTTCTTGCACATCAAATCTAAAATGCGAGTTAACGTTGGATGATCTTTTGCGGTAAGTTCTGCCAACTGACTTTGGTTTTGGTCGTTATTATCGTTCAAGTTTTTCAATACCAACCATTGATCTACGGTAATGTCAAAACTTTCTTCCTTAAATCGGTTTTGAGCGTATTGCTTAACCTTTTTAGAAGTCCGATCTAGTAGCAAAGAGTAAGTACTAAACTTTTCCATTGTTTTAATAATAATTAGTACAACAAATATATTATTAAAATGTTTCTATTTGTTACATTTTTAAGATAAAAACATTACGGTGACTTATCTTAATCTTAGTTAAAAGCATAAAACCACATTCTGAAAAGCAAATTCTACAACTTTCAGCTTTTATAATCGTTTTCAGCTATGATTTGGTTTCCTAAAACATTTGATATGATAATTTCAAACAGAAAATCGCTTGAGCTTTACCGATAAATAAACTCAATTTAAAAATCGAATAAAAAAAGAATGATTTTTGCAATACAAAAGATGATGCAAAAACCAACTAACAACCGCCACCAGCATTGCTGCGATAATGACGACCAGCAAAAACCATCAGAAAAGCACAACGAACAATATAATCACGATCACGACGATCATAATCACGATGACCACGATCATGACACCCCAAATCACTGGCAATTATTAACAGCATTAGCAATTTTAGTTACCATGCTGATCTTAGAATTTGGGTTTCATTTTATCCCAAATTTCTATATTTCACTGTCTATTTATTTGGTCGCCTACTTATTAGCGGGTTTCAATGTTTTAAACTTAGCCTTCCGTAAAGCAATAAGGTTCGATTTTTTTAATGAGTTTGTATTAATGAGCGTCGCAACAATTGGCGCTTTCAGCATTGGTGCTTTTAGCGAAGGCGTTGCGGTAATGGTATTTTATTCTTTAGGCGAGTGGTTTCAGGATGCCGCAGTAAATAACGCTAAAAAGAGTATCAAAGGTTTACTAGACAGTCGCCCAGATACGGTAACACTAATAAAAGACAATCAAAATATTCAAACAAAAGCTTCAGAAATAAAAGTTGGTGATGTAATTAGCGTAAAAGCTGGAGAAAAGGTTGCCTTAGATGGGATTTTACTCAATGATAAAGCAAGTTTTAACACCGCAGCTTTAACAGGAGAAAGCAAACCGGCATCAAAATATAAAAACGAAGAAGTTTTAGCGGGAATGATCAACAGCAACGCCGTTATAAATATTGAAGTCACCACCCTTTTTAAAGATAGCAAGTTGAGTAAGATTTTGGAACTGGTGCAAGATGCAACCGCCAGAAAATCTAAAACTCAACTCTTTATTTCAAAATTCGCGAAGGTTTACACCCCTATTGTTTTTGGTTTGGCGCTGTTGGTCATATTGGTGCCGATGCTTTTTGTAGCTGATTATGTTTTTAAAGAATGGCTTTACAGGTCATTGGTTTTTCTGGTAATTAGCTGTCCTTGTGCTTTGGTGGTTTCTATTCCACTGGGTTATTTTGGAGGAATTGGTTTGGCTTCTAAAAATGGAATCTTATTTAAGGGCGCTAATTTTATGGATGCCATTACCGATGTAGATACCGTGGTGATGGATAAAACCGGAACGCTGACTCACGGAGTTTTTGAAGTGCAGCAAATTGAAGCCGTTGGCGTAACCAAAGAACAATTGTTAAACTACACCGCTGCGGCCGAAAATCATTCGTCGCATCCTATTGCCAAAGCAATCATTAAAAAAAGCGATAGCGGTTTTGAAAAATTAAAAGTTTCTAATGTTGAAGAAATTGCAGGTTACGGCCTAAAAGCAAAAGTAGGGGGCGATGATATTTTAGTAGGAAACGCAAAATTACTCAGCAAATTTGATATTGCTTTTGATGATAAAATCTCAGCAATAAAAGACACCATCGTGGTTGTTGCCATTAACCAGAAGTACGCAGGTTACATTACCATTGCCGATAAAATCAAAGAAGAGGCGCTAAGTACCATCGAAGGTTTGCATCTATTAGGCATCCAAACTTTAATGCTGAGTGGCGATAAACAAAATGTAGCGGATAGTGTTGCGAAAGAATTAAAAATTGACAAAGCCTTTGGCGATTTATTACCTCAGGATAAGATTACAAAAGTAGAGGAACTACAAAAAGCTGGAAGAGTAGTTGCCTTCATGGGCGATGGCTTAAACGATGCCCCCGTAATTACTTTAGCGAACGTAGGTTTAGCAATGGGTGGTTTAGGAAGTGACGCGGCCATAGAAACCGCCGATGTGGTGATACAAAACGACAATCCTTATAAAATTATCACGGCAATTAAAATTGGAAAAATCACAAAAAGTATTGTTTGGCAAAACATTGCACTTGCTGGTGGAGTTAAAATTTTAGTTTTGATTTTAGGAGCAGGTGGGATAGCTACGCTTTGGGAAGCTGTAATTGCAGATGTTGGTGTGGCTTTGTTAGCAATTTTAAATGCGATTAGGATCCAGGGAAAGGATGTTTAGATTTATATTTAAACATTACTTTCGTTAAATATTAAGGTCGTCAGTGGTGTTGAGGTTTAATATATTTCATATAAATCAACATGAAATAACTTTGAAGTTTGCCACGAACGTACGAGGGTGTCATCCTGAGCAGAGTCAAAGGGGTGTGTTGGGGTTTAAATTTGCCCAGTAGTAAATGCTGCGACTCCGCTCAGCAGGACAAAACGGATCTGCTAAATTAGATTGAAAATCAATTAGTTATAAATAACGTCAATGGTAACGATAGAGAAACATTTCACCAGTAGCTCTCACATGCTATATGCCGACTTTGCTTGTGAGATTTCTCGTTCCTCGAAATGACGAAAAGTAGCCAAATCCCCTACTTATAAACCCCATTCAACAGTCCAGCTAATCTAATCCCAGCTTTTTGAACGCGTTCTTTGTAAATAGAAGCATGATCAGGATAATACATATAATCTAAACTAGTTTTTCCTTCTATTTCTTTGTATAACTGAGTGCTAATTTGGTACGATTCAAACAACCACTTTTTAATATCGTCGCTTTGCCATTTCTTAATTTTGGCGTCGCTAACATTATCGAGTGCTGTAGCCATCTCGGTAAAAGTGAATCCGTTGTACTCAATCAAGCCGCTATCCCAAATAGAATGAAGATTTGATTCCTTGTTGTTAAACCGAAGTTTTATTTTATTTCCGCCTTGGTCCTCTTCCCTACTTACATGCATTGGCTGGTGCAAATCACCAACCAAGTGAATCACCATTTTTAACGCAAACAACCTATCTTTTTTACTGAGAGCAGGGTTTTTCAATTCTGCGGTCATTTTCAACAGCGCATTATAAACGTTTGCAGCAGTATCTGTTTTTAAGTACTTAACAAATTGGGGGTAATCTAAATCTTGAGGTGGATTTATATAATGCCAACTTCCTGTACCACGAAATTTCGGGTTAGCTCGTATTTCATCACCGAAAGTACTTACCAAAGGTATTTCTTCATCTCCTAAAATTGCTTTAACGGCTAAATTTGCTTTTGCTGTTAAGTGGTTTTCCGCAATTTTAGCAATTGTTCGGTGACCAGCAACACCCCAGGAAATTAGTGAGAAAGCGACTAGAATAGCGACTACTGGAAAAATAAATTTCGACTTCATTTTATTAGAATTTAGATATCAAAGATAAAAACAATAGCGAATTAACCACGCTCCGCAGATTTGTATCAGTATTCTGACAATAACAAAATGCAACTTTATTTGTAAAATCTTACCTTGTAAAAACCTAATCGAAAAAGCGATGCTTAAAGGATTTTTTAAAGTACCAACCCCAAAAAACGAACCCATATTTAGTTATGCACCCGGCACAAAAGAGAGAGCGCTTTTAAAACAGGCGCTAACCGAAGCTCGTAAAAACCAAGTTGATATCCCTATGTATATTGGAGCTCAGGAAGTGCATACAAAAAACAAAAAGCCGATTTCACCGCCGCACCAACATCAACATATTTTAGGTCATTTTAATTATGGAGATAAAACCCATGTGGAAGAAGCTATCGCTGCAGCACTATCAGCTAAAGCAGATTGGGAAAACCTAGCTTGGGAACACCGAGCGGCTGTATTTTTAAAAGCTGCAGATTTAATAGCCACCAAATATCGTTACGAACTCAATGCCGCCACCATGTTGGGGCAATCTAAAAACGCTTACCAAGCAGAGATTGATTCGGCTTGCGAAATTATAGACTTTTTGCGTTTTAACGTGAGCTACATGGCTGAAATTTATGCGCAACAGCCACCAATCTCTCCAGATAGCGTTTGGAACCGCTTGGAACAACGGCCGTTGGAAGGATTTATATTCGCTTTAACACCGTTCAACTTTACCGCTATCGCGGGAAATTTGCCGACTTCCTGTGCCATGATGGGCAACGTAGTTGTTTGGAAGCCTGCAGATACCCAAGTTTATTCGGCAAATGTGTTGATGAAGGTATTTAAAGAAGCTGGTGTTCCGGATGGAGTAATCAACCTAATTTATGCGAATGGGTCAGAAGTTGGAGAGGTTATTTTTAACCATCCTGATTTTGCAGGCATACATTTTACAGGTTCAACAGCAGTATTTCAACACATCTGGAAAACCATTGGCAACAATATCCAAAAATATAAAAGCTACCCACGCATTGTTGGCGAAACCGGTGGAAAAGACTTTATTTTAGTCCATCCATCTGCAGATTGGCTAGCTGCTTCGACCGGAATTATACGAGGCGCATTTGAATATCAAGGGCAAAAATGTTCTGCCGCATCGCGAGCTTATATTCCAAAATCGCTCTGGCCAAAAATGAAAGAACAAATGCTAGCAAATGTCGCTTCATTTAAAATGGGCGATGTAGAAGATTTCAGCAATTTTATAAACGCAGTTATCGACGAAAAATCTTTTGACAAACTGTCGAAATATCTAGACCAAGCCAAAAAAGACAAAGATGCAGAAATTATTTGGGGTGGTGGTTATGATAAATCAGTCGGCTATTTTATTGAACCTACCATTATTGTTGCGATCGAACCCAATTACACCACCATGTGCGAAGAACTCTTTGGTCCGGTTTTAACCGTTTACGTTTACGAGGATGAAGATTTCAAAAAAACGTTAAAACTAGTAAACGAAACTTCGAATTATGCACTTACAGGTTCAATTTTCGCTCAGGACAGGTATGCGATTGAACAAGCTTCTGTGGCATTAAAAAACGCTGCTGGCAATTTCTATATTAACGATAAATGTACGGGTGCTGTGGTTGGTCAGCAGCCGTTTGGTGGCGCAAGAGGTTCGGGAACAAATGATAAAGCCGGTTCCATGATTAATTTATTGCGTTGGGTTTCACCACGAACAATTAAGGAGACTTTTAATCCGCCAACAGATTATCGTTATCCTTTTATGGAAGAAGATTAATAGACCTCAAACAAATAAAATTAAAACCTTTATAAAAATAGCACAGTTTTTGAAAACAGCTAACTATCTATTACAAAACAAAATTGGAAGCCATGTATAAATTCAATAATTCAACAATCATAAGTGTTTTTTTAATAATTTTCATTACGTTATCCTCTTTCAGCGAAAACCAAGCCGACGCCATTTTGGGAACGTGGAAAGAAAAAGATGGCACAAAAACCATTAAAATATATAAGGTAGAAACAAGCTATTTTGGTAAAATAACAGAAAACTTAAGCAAGGAAGAAAACAAAATAAAGCCCGGAACTGTAATTATGAAAGACTTTGTTTACGATGACGAAGAATGGAAAGGCACAATTGAAATTCCGTCACGTGATTTAAGTTTAAAAGGCAAAATCAAAATGGAAAGCCCTGATGAATTTACAGCTACAGCAACCATCGTATTTATAGGCAAATCCAAAACGTGGGTACGTGTAAAATAATAGAGGTTAATCTCGGCTATCGAAGTATTTTTAAAACAACGTCTAAAAATCAACATCGGCGTTATTCGGCCTTTTTTTGATAAATTTGCGACAGCTTGAAAGATATCCTTCTAATTACTCCGCCATTTACCCAATTAAATACGCCCTACCCCGCTACGGCTTATTTAAAAGGATTTCTAAACACTAAACAAATCAGCTCGTATCACGCAGATTTGGGCATCGAAGTAATTATTGAAATCTTCAATAAAAGCAGTTTAACGAAATTATTCGATTACGCTTCCAGAAATCAAGCTGACTTTTCAGAAAACATTCAGCGTATATATGCGTTACGAGCCGAATACATCAAAACTATTGATGATGTGATGCTTTTTTTACAAGGCAAAAATCAAACCATGGCTCGCCAAATTTGTAGCGATGATTTTTTACCGCAAGCTTCCAGATTTCTTCAATTAGATGATTTGGATTGGGCTTTTGGCAATATGGGAAATCAAGATAAAGCAAAGCATTTGGCTACACTTTACTTGGAAGATCTGTCGGATTTTATTGTAGAATGTGTTGATGAAAATTTTGGATTTAGTCGATACGCGGAACGTTTGGGCAGAAGCGCTAGCCAGTTTGATGAGTTATATGCTTTTCTGCAAGAGAAACCGACCTACATTGACCATGTTACTTTAAGGCTTTTACAAGACAAAATACAAGCTCAGCAACCTAAACTGGTTTGTATTTCTGTTCCTTTTCCAGGAAATTTATACAGTGCTTTTCGTTGCGGGCAGTTTATTAAACAAAACTACCCGAACGTAAAAGTGAGTATGGGTGGAGGTTTTCCCAACACCGAATTAAGAAGCCTGAAAGATGTTAGAGTTTTTGAGTTTTTTGATTTCATCACGCTGGATGACGGCGAACGTCCGGTAGAAATTTTGCACTCAAACATCATTGACCCTTCAGAAAAAAACCCAAATCATAAAGCTTATAAACGCACTTTATTAATAGAGGATTCCAAAGTTTTCTACAATAACTTTTCTTTAAAACAAGATTATAAGCAGCTGGATGTGGGTACACCAGACTATTCTGATTTACTGCTAGACAAATACATTTCCGTAATAGAAATTGCAAACCCCATGCATAGCTTGTGGAGCGATGGACGTTGGAATAAACTCACCATGGCTCATGGTTGTTATTGGGGAAAATGCACTTTTTGCGATATCTCTTTAGATTATATTAAAAACTACGAACCCGTTGCCGCAGGCGTTTTGGTTGACCGAATGCAACAACAAATTGAACAGACAGGAGAAAAAGGTTTTCATTTTGTTGATGAAGCCGCACCGCCAGCGTTAATGCGGGAAGTTGCATTAGAAATTATCAGAAGAAAACTGGTAGTTACTTGGTGGACCAATATTCGCTTTGAAAAAAGTTTTACCAAAGATTTGTGTTTGTTGTTAAAAGCCTCTGGCTGCATTGCCGTTTCTGGCGGCTTAGAAGTGGCTTCTGACCGTTTACTGAAACTAATTGACAAAGGCGTAACGGTTGAGCAAGTTGCAAAAGTAAACCGCAATTTTACCGATGCTGGCATTATGGTGCATGCCTATTTAATGTATGGCTTCCCAACGCAAACAGTCCAAGAAACAGTTGACAGCTTGGAGATGGTAAGGCAAATGTTTGAGTTGGGTGTAATGCAATCGGGGTTTTGGCATCAGTTTGCTTTAACAGCTCACAGTCCTATCGGCTTAAAACCAGCAGATTTTGATGTTATCCCTAACCAAAAAGAGATTGGTTTTGCACATAATGATGTGGAGTTTAAAGATAAAACCGGCATTAACCATCAAAAATTTAGCGAAGGACTAAGAAAATCGCTGTTCAATTATATGCATGGCATTTGTTTCGAATTTCCTCTGCAAGACTGGTTCGATTTCAAAATCCCAAAAACCAGTGTTAGAAAAGATTTTATCCAACAGTCCTTAAACGCTGCAATTGAATTCACTACAAAAAGTAACGCCAAAATTATTTGGTTAGGCACAACACCAGAAACTCAAACCTTCACCAAATCTAAAAAAGGACAAACATGGGGTTTGATGTCGCTGACTTTCCATCAAAAAAAGGAAAGCTTTACTATTAATTTAGATAAGGAAAAAGGCGAGTGGTTAACATCAAGCTTAAATGGCTTAAATGTCCATACGGGAAAATCGACAACGTTTAATCAGCTTAAACAGGATTTTGAAATAACTTTTGAAGATTTTGAACTCTTTTGGTTTAGCAAGCCCATACAGCAGTTGAGAAATAACGGACTACTAGCCGTGTGATGGTTTCAGTTTAAAAACATGAAACCCTTTGGCTATAAATTGAAAATAAACCTTACATTTGCACCACCAAATGAAAAACATCAATATACAGCTATGAAAAATGTTACCCAGTTTATCAAAATGTTACCCGGCTTCTTAAAATTTGTTTACAATAAAGGAATGCGTCCTTTATAGAAGTTACAAAAAACAGATTTTTACAGAACCTGGATTAGTTAAATTTAGACGCCAGCACCGCAGTTCTTTTATACTTCTTAACGTTGCCGTCTAGTTCAAAAACTTCAACGTAAATAACGTAAATTCCTGTTTTTGCTTTTGTGTTAGTTTGATCTAAGCCATCCCAAACCCAAGCGCCTTCTGTATTTAAGGTTTCGTTACTAATTAGTTTTTTTACCAATTTTCCTTGGTCATTATAGATAGTGACATTGGCTACTTTGCTAGGCGCCAAAAAACTATATTGAATACGTAGGATATCCTCGACGCCATCGTTATC
This sequence comes from Sphingobacteriales bacterium, assembly GCA_038243635.1. Classification (GTDB taxonomy): domain Bacteria; phylum Bacteroidota; class Bacteroidia; order Sphingobacteriales; family Sphingobacteriaceae; genus Pseudopedobacter. Next base: position 93,999 of record JBBSQW010000002.1, on the reverse strand, counting down.
TGGAGAAAAAGTTTGAGTAGGTAAGGAAATTTCTTGGTCGGCACTTGCCAAATCTTCTAACAACTGAGAGTTTTTACCTGAAGGAGTTGCATAGCCTGATGCCGCCGTTGCAGATCTAAAGTTAGCCGTTGCATTAGTTGGAAGCGTAAAGCTGCTTCGTTCCAAAGAAACGCCGGCAACATCTTTCAACAAAGCAAAATGCATGTTTTTGGTATAATCTAACTGATCTAAACGAATGGCATCTTTTAAAATCACCACCTTACCTTTATCGTTTGCATAAGTAGGCAATGAACTTAGTTTTATAAAATTATTAGAATTAGCAGCAGCGTACTGAGCCTTTACAGAATCTGGATTGGTAGTAATTACCCAATAACTTTTAGGTTCAAATAAGATAGTACTTGGACTCACATCCTTTATGCTGATTACCGAATCTTTAGTAGCGGCAATCGTTGCAATTTTCAAATCTTTAAAATCCAAAATTTTGTCAGAAGCATTATAAACTTCTACAAAATCTACCCCACCAGATTTAGGGTTAAACAAAACCTCGTTAATTAAAATATCGCCTTTTGTAATTAAACCGGGATATACAAAATTTAACGTTTGATTTGGCAAAGCATTACTTCCGCAATCTGTTAAACCATCAACGGTAATGGTGTAAGTTTGATTTCTATTGATTGATTGTGCATATTTTACTTCAACAGAGGAAAAAGCAGGCGGCAATGGATTCGCGAAGCTTGGGATTCCAACGCCGTTATTTACGTGATAATGCGAAGGCAAAGTGGCTTGTAAACTATCTAAACCCCTATTAAAAACCAAACTCAATGTTACGCTATCTTTTAAACTTACGCTTAATAGTTTTAAAGGTTCGGTGGTTTTATTGCTCAAATAAATTGAATTCTGTTTGCCCGGTGTTCCGCCAGTCGGATCTTTACTAGCCGAATAATTTTGTGAAGGCTTGCAAACCGACATCGGATCTATAAGCTCCAAACTCCAGCCACCAGATTTCTTACTGTAATCTTTATACCAGCTATCCTGATAATTAACTTCCGAAATTAAAGTTCCGTTTTGGTTAACAAGTTTCAAATTATCGGAAGAATTATTCAAAGATGGCCAAGGCGAAAGCCCAATTACTTTACCGTATTTCTTAAATTCTAACGTATCTGTTTTGGCACATAAAATCAGGTATTGGTTTGCTTTAATGCTGTCGCCAGAAAAGGTGAAAGTTGTAGTTGCGTCGCTGTATTTGAATCCGCTTAAAGCGATATCTTCTCCACTTCTATTCCAAAGTTCCACAAACTCAACAGACGGCAAATCAATTTGTGGTGATGGATCAGCAAATACCTCGTTGATTAAAATATCTTTAAAACTAGCTAAATATGGTTTTTTGTACGCAAATCCGTTACTCTGGCGTACCGCAGTGTTCCCTTTTAAATCTTTAACGGTACTAACCGCCACGGTATAAATCCCTGTACTTAATTGAGATGCTAAATTTAAAATCACTGTAGCTCCATTTACCACTACGTCTGTCGGTTGAATATTACCTGGGTTAATCGTGTAATGATTCGCTATAGAAGCGTCGCTAACGTTCACAGCCTCGTCAAAATTTAAAACAATTTCTTTACCATCCGTTGTGTTACATTTTGTAAACACAGGAGGCGTCACATCCGAAACCAATTCAGTAATCAATATATCATCATAATAATGCATTCCCGATCGGGTTGCGGTAAATGAAGATCTAAATCCAAAATAATTACTGGTTAAAAACGTATTGTCAACTACTGTTCCTTCTGTTGTATAATCTGTACCACCGCTAATATCTGTTTTTAACTCCCACAAACCACTGGCATCTCTAATCACCTGCACCCTTGCTTTTAAATCTGTGGTGCCTCTGGTTCTATCTGGTCCGTCAATTATTTTTGTAATTTTTGTGCCAGTCTGTTTATATAAATCATACGAATCTAATGCTCCACTTTCGCCAACATGTAAAAAATAACCATTTAATGCACCGCTCAAATCTGCTTTGTCAGATACTAGGTAAACTCTAGAAAAATTCGAAGAAGACGGATCAAAATCCATTTGTAAATAAAACTCCCATTTAGCATTTACTGCTAAATTATTTACGGTATATAAGTAAACGGTTTGGGCGTTTCCGGAATGTACGGTTTGCAGTTGCTTACTTGGATTTACAAAATAACCTGTCACATCTCCTTGCCAAATTGAGCTTTGCGTAAAATCTCCGTCATTAAAGCCATCGTTAACTTGAGAAAATGCAACATTTGCTACAAACAAACTAAAAAACAGTAAAAACTTTCCCATATTTGCGCCAATAAATCAATCACAATATATTAATAATTAATTATTTAAAAATTAAATAACAGACATGAAAGTTGCAGTTGTAGGTGCAACCGGCCTTGTTGGTACGGTAATGTTAAAGGTTTTAGCAGAGCGCAATTTCCCAGTTACAGAATTAATTCCAGTTGCTTCAGAAAAAAGCAAGGGTAAAGAAATTGAATTCAAGGGAAAAAAGTACAAAATTGTAACCGTTGACGAGGCTATTGCGATGCGTCCAGATGTTGCTTTGTTTTCTGCTGGCGGAGATACTTCTAAAGAACAGGCTCCAAAATTTGCAGCAGTTGGCACTACCGTGATTGATAATTCTTCTGCTTGGAGAATGGATCCAACAAAAAAGTTAATCGTACCAGAAGTTAATGCACACGTGTTAACCGCCGAAGATAAAATTATTGCAAACCCAAACTGCTCTACCGTTCAAATGGTAATTGCGTTAAAACCTTTGCATGATGCTTATAAAGTAAAACGCGTAGTTGTTTCTACCTACCAGTCTGTAACCGGAACCGGTGTAAAAGCGGTGGAGCAGATGATGAACGAGCGTAAAGGTATTATGGATGGCCCAATGGCTTATGCATATCCAATCGATTTAAACGTAATTCCTCAGATTGATGTGTTTGAAGATAATGGATATACCAAAGAGGAGATGAAAATGATTTTGGAAACTAAGAAAATCATGGGCGATGATAGCATTGCAGTTACCGCAACTACCGTTCGTATCCCAGTTATGGGTGGCCACTCTGAATCTTTAAACATCGAGTTTGAAAAGGATTTTGATTTAGCTACCGTTCGTAAATTATTAGCCGCAACTCCTGGCGTGGTAGTAGCAGATGATCCAGCTAATGCAATATACCCAATGCCAAAAGATGCACATGAAAAAGACGAAGTTTTTGTAGGTCGTATCCGTAGAGATGAGTCGCAAGCAAATACGTTAAATATGTGGTGTGTTGCCGACAATTTAAGAAAAGGTGCAGCTACAAACGCAGTACAAGTTGCAGAATACTTGGTTAGTAAAAATTTGATTGGATAGAATAATTTGGGGGTTTCCCTTGAAAAAAGGGTCGGGCTGTCCGCTAAAGTTTTTTGGTTTTTGCTTTTGCTTCGCTAAGGCAACCAAAAAAGCTACCGCTACTATCCCTAACCCAGTAATAAACGAAAGCCTTCCGTAAATGGGAGGCTTTTTTGGTTTTAAGAATTACTATTGGATTAAAGTGGTGTGGCGATAACACCAACCACAAGGGACAAAAAGCTTTCTATAAACAGGAAGTTTTTTTTATGCAGTGAATTACTTTAGAGTCAGAGACTCTTTTTCATTTGTTAATCCGAAGAGACGCTTCGCTTAACTCTCCGGACAGTGAGATAACATCAAATTACGGTTTGAATTACGTAATTCAAACCGTAATTTGATTCGATTCGCAAAACACTAATCTTAGCATGACTAAAAAACTAATACAATGATAACATCAATTTCAGCATTTCAGGAGCAAACATCAAACATAAACTCTCATTTGTTCTATGAAACAAATGATAAGATTACCTACATTAAAAGAGAAAAACAGGAAAATAACTGGGCAAAAGACGAGCTTTTAGAATGGTATAATAACCATTTCAAATCTTTCCCATTATTTACGATTGCAACTAACGATGAAGTTGTGGTTTCCCACTGTCCGGAGAGTTAAGCGAAGCGTCTCTTCGGATTAAGCCATATATTGGAGTTTCCAAACTCCCTAATAAAAGCTAAATTAGTTAACTCTAAAAAAAGCTACCATGTCAGAGAGAGGCTATAACATCAAAAACCAAAATGCTATTCATTTTATAACCTTTGCTGTTGTACAGTGGATCGATGTTTTTTCTAGGAAAGACTATGCTGATATTTTAGTTGATAGCTTAAAATACTGTCAAGCAAATAAGGGTTTAAAAATTCATGCTTGGTGTATCATGTCAAACCATGTTCATTTAATGATTTCTTCTCAAGCTCCCAATAAATTATCCGATATTTTAAGAGACCTAAAGAAATTTACCTCAAATAATATCATGAAGGCAATTTCAGAAAATCCACACGAGAGTAGAAAAAGTTGGATGATGTGGATTTTCAAGAGAGCTGGAAAAAAAAACAATAAGAATAAAGAGTTCCAATTTTGGCAACAAGATAATCATCCAATAGAATGTGATACCAATGAGATAATTGAAACAAGATTGAATTATATTCATGAAAACCCTATACGAGCCCGAATGGTATGGGAAGCACATGATTATGTTTATTCTTCGGCAATTGATTATTACACAGATGGTAAAGGGTTATTGGAAATTGACTTTATTTAGAGTCTGGAGACTCTTTTTCATTTATTTATCCGAAGAGACGCTTCGCTTAACTCTCCGGACAGTTTAAGTGATTTTATTTTACGACAAGGCATATTTATCCGAAGAGACGCTTCGCTTAACTCTCCGGACAGTGTAATTCAAAATTTAATTTATCAACGTACGCCTTAGATCTGGCAGGCTTTTCCGAAGGAAACCCTGCATTTAAAATCAGCGTCACTCATCCATTCCAATTCCTCTTTTTTTGACTAAATTTGAACTTTAATAAAATTTATGTTTCAACAGTTCCGTAAGCTTTTACTCCCATTCTCCTGGCTTTACGGTATTGTTGTTTTTATTAGAAACAAATTTTACGACTGGGGAGTTTTCAAAAGCCAGTCTTTTGAAATACCTATAATTTCAGTCGGCAATTTAGAAATTGGTGGTTCTGGCAAAACCCCCATGGTTGAATATTTAATCCGCTTCTTAAAAAACGATTTTAAACTTTCTACGCTAAGTCGTGGTTATGGTCGTAAAACCAAAGGTTTTAGATGGGTAAACCCCAATGAAGACGCAACCCTTACCGGCGATGAACCTTTACAAATCAGTCAAAAATTTCCAGAAATTAGCGTAGCAGTTTGTGAAAATCGCGTTTACGGAATTGAACATATTCAAAAAGAGCATCAACTCGTTTTAATGGATGATGCTTATCAGCACCGAGCGGTAAAACCTGGACTAAGCATTCTACTTTTTGATTATCATCAACTTAAAAAACCGAAGTTTTTACTACCGGCTGGTAATTATAGAGAAGCATTTGGCGGAAGAAAACGAGCTGATATTCTAATCGTAACCAAGTGTCCACAAACACTCAATAAATCCGAACAAAAAAAATTGGAAATATTAGTATCTCCATTCCAACATCAAACCCTATTTTATAGTGGAATTAAATATGCTGAAGAACTACAAAATATTTCTTCTGACCAGCAAATATCCCTACAAACAGTTAAAAAAGACTGGACGGTTTTACTATTAACAGGCATAGCCAAACCAGAACCTGTATTAAATGAAGTAAAAAAATATAGCAAAAACATTGTACACCATAGCTATCCAGATCATCATCAGTTTAGCCAAAAAAATATGCTTAAACTTGTGACAGATTTTAACGCTATTGAATCAGAAAATAAAATAATTATTACCACAGAAAAAGATGCAGTGCGTTTAAAAACAGATAAATTTGCAGCACTTTTAAATCAGATGCCAGTTTACCAATGGGCAATAGAAGTTAATTTTTTAAACAGCACAGCAAACGATTTCAATACCCTAATAAAAAAATATGCTCAATCAAATCAAAGAATCAGTAGAATACATTAAACATAGAGTTGGAGATTTTAATCCTGAAGTAGGGATAATTTTAGGTACAGGTTTAGGTGGTTTGGTTTCAGAAATTGAAGTTGAGCATCAATTAATGTATTCAAACATCCCAAATTTCCCAATTTCTACATTAGAGTTTCATTCCGGAAAATTGATTTTTGGGACTTTATCTGGTAAAAGAGTAGTTGCTATGCAAGGTCGACTTCATTTTTACGAAGGTTACGATATGAAACAAATCACTTTCCCAGTAAGGGTAATGAAAATGTTGGGTATCCAAAACTTGTTTGTTTCAAATGCAAGTGGCGCCTTAAATCCCGATTTTAGAAAAGGTGATTTAATGATTATCGAAGATCATATCAACTTACAGCCAGACAACCCACTTATCGGCAGAAACTACGACGAATTAGGCCCTCGTTTTCCAGATATGAGTGCTCCTTATAATGCAGGTTTAATAGAAAAAGGATTATCAATTGCCAAAGCACAAAATATTACTTGCCATAAAGGCGTTTACGTTTCGGTTACTGGGCCAAATTTAGAAACCAAAGCAGAGTATAAATATTTAAGAATTATTGGCGCAGATGCTGTAGGGATGAGTACGGTACCAGAAGTTATTGTTGCCAACCACATGGGTTTACCAACTTTCGCAATTTCTGTTTTAACAGACGAAGGTTTCCCAGAAACATTAAAGGCAGTTTCGGTAGAGGAAATAATCAAAATTGCCACAGAAGCGGAACCAAAGCTGACGCAAATCTTAAAAGAGCTGATCTTACATTTATAACATTGAAAAAGTATTTTTTATTTTTTATTTTTAGCTTTTTTGCCTTCCAATCTTTTGCGCAACTGCAACGCCGTTTACCCCAGGACGGAGAGTTTGAAAGACAGCAAAGGGAAGGTAATACCGAAGAAAGAGGAGAAGGCAAAGATGAAGAAAACATCGATTCTCTAAGAGCGAAGTTAGATGCTAAAAAAGACTCTATCGTTTACAATTCTAAATATATCAAATTTACCAAAGCGGAGTTTTTGAAAGATAGCTCACGACTTTTTCTTTTAGACACCACAACTAAAGATTTTCATCGGTATCGGATTTTAGACTTGCCAGAACACCCTACAATGAACTTGGGTTTAAACGGATTGTCTTATAGAGATTTACTTTTTGAACCTTCAAAAACAATTGGTTTTGATGTAGGCTATCATTATTACTATAGGTATTTATTAAACTCGGAGGATGTGAAATATTATCAAGCTCGTACACAATACACAGAATTATATTACGAAAATCCGGCTTTCGGTAGACTTACAGAACAACAGTTTCACGTAATTCATACGCAAAACATAAAACCAAACTGGAATATTGGTGCAAGTTTTGCAAAACAAGGCTCAAGGAGTTATTACGGCGCACCCGGACGTAGAGCTGATGCCTTGGCGGTTAACCATTTAAATGCTTCTTTATGGAGCTGGTATCAATCAAAAAATAAACGTTACACCTTATTAGCGAATGGTACTTTTAACAATTTAAAGGGGTACGACAACGGATCCATACTTAATGATTCTATTTTCACCAGCACTACTAATGTAAAGCCGGAATATGAAGAGGCTCGACTTAATACCGCAAAGCATAACAACCGAAATAACACACTTTTTTTACAACAGTTTTATAACATTGGTAAACAAAAATCTGTTGACTCTAATGCCGTGGTTTTACCTACACAAAGGGTTAGCTATAAGCTAGCGTATAACACACAAAAATACTTTTTTGAGAATGAGGGCACAGACGTTTCTGGTTTATTGAAAAACTATTATCTATATCCAGATTCTAGCCGCACATCCGACAGTACAATTGTTAAACACCTTACCAATGAATTTAGTTATAGCTTCTATTTACGTGGCAATAGTCTCTCCTTTTTAAGGAACGAGCTAAAAGTAAACGCTGGTATTGCGCAAGATTACTATGATTATCAGCAATATAACTTTAACATTAAGTTTCAAAACATCACTTTAAAAGGCGATGCAGAATACAGCTTTAGCAATAAAGCCAATCTTAAGTTAAACATCCAACAGATTATTCAAGGTCGTAACTTTGGTGATTTTCTTTACCAAGCAAGCTCTGAAATTAAATTGGGAAACAAAATTGGGAGTGTTCTTTTAGAAGCTTACTCACAAAACCAAAGTCCGTCTATGGTTTATCAAAGACAAATAACCAACCATTACCGGTGGAATTTAAATTTTAACAAAACAAAAACTCAGAACTTAGGCTTTAGTTACCTTATTCCAAAATATAATTTTAGAGCTAAGGCGGAGTATTTCTTGATCAGCAATCATTTGTATTTTGCGCAAGGAGCCGATGGAGACGCATATCCGAAACAAGTTGGTGGCAATATTAACTTGCTAAAATTGAGCTTAAGAAAAGACTTTAAATTTGGCAAGTTTACATTTGAAAACTTTTTAGTTTACCAAAAAACAGATTTCGAATCCGTATTGATGACGCCGGAAATTTATACTTTCCATAGTTTTTTTATGCATCAAGACTTTTTTAAAGTGCTTAAGACGGAGTTCGGTTTTGATTTAAGATACTTTAGTAAATATACGGCGCCTTCTTATGCACCCGCTATTGGCCAGTTTTACCAAAAAGGAAATATCCAATTTGACACCGAGCCCGTTATGGACGTTTGGATACGTACCAATTGGAAAAGAGCTAACCTATTTTTAAGATATGACTACGTTAACCAAGGGCTATTTAGCAAAGGATATTATACGGTTAATCATTATCCAATGCCGTACTCATTAGCTAAGTTTGGAGTAAGTTGGAATTTCTATGATTAAGTTTTTAAACAACTGGCAAAAGCATAATGCACAAAGCTTAAGGTGAAAATGCAGTGTAGTATGTGTTGAATCTTGTATAAATCAACAGATCAAAAAAAAGACTTACCCACTAACGTAGCGTAAGTCTTTTGCATTTAATAGTAATTATTTTAAACGTTGCATTGGCTTTAAGCTTTGTGCTTTTTGCCTTGAGCTTCTTTCGTTATTACCTCACACATCTAAATCCCATATTGCTTAAGCCCGAATCGTTGGAGCTTTTCATCCTTCTTGCTGCTCTGTAGCCGGAACAATAGCTATCATTACACATATATGATCCGCCTCGAGCTACTTTTTTTGGAGTGTATGGTTCGTCCGGATCATAGCTATCTGCGGGTCCTTGAGGATTTTTCACGCCTTCAGGTTTGTTAACCGTTTCATAATAATCATTACGGTACCAATCCGAACACCATTCCCAAACGTTACCTGCCATGTCATATAATTTATAACCATTTGGTGCAAATTGCTTAATTGGAGCTAAATCCTTAAAACCATCTCTTCCAGAGTTCGTATTCGGAAATGCTCCGTCCCAAGAGTTGGCTTTTGCTTTTCCAAGTGCTACATTTTCATCTCCCCAAGGGTAAATTTTATCTTTTAAACCTCCCCTAGCTGCGTATTCCCACTCGGCTTCGGTTGGCAAACGTTTTCCCGACCATTTACAATAAGCCATTGCATCGTCCCAACTTACATGTACAACAGGATAATTATCTTTTCCTTTAATATTACTTTTTGGTCCTTCCGGATGTTTCCAGTCTGCTCCTGGAACCCAACTCCACCTTTGTGAATAGTTATTTAAATCTACCGGATGATTTGGTGGCGTAAACACTAAGGAAGCGGCTACCAATTGACTTTCGTCTGGTTTTTGTGTTCCCGGAGGTAATTGCTTTTTCAATTGTTCCCAATCTGGTTTTTGTTCTGCTGTGGTTAAATAACCTGTAGCTTCCGTGAATTTCTTAAATTGCGCATTGGTGACTTCATACTCATCCATGTAAAATCCGTCTACCGTAACTTTATGTTTTGGATATTCATCCTTATCGGCTTGGTCGTTATCTCCACCCATCAAAAATGTACCAGCAGGAATAGCAACCATTCCATTTGTGGAAGTATCTCCGTTGAATTTAATATTAACGAAAGCGTTTGTAGTACTTGAAACTTTTGTAGTATCTGACGCACTGCTCTGCGTTTTATTCTGGTTGCAGGATGACGCAATTAATGCAACACCTACAAAAAGGAAACTTTTAAAAATAGCATTTATCATTCAACAACTTGTTTATTGATTAAAGTCTAAAATTAAGGATGTTTCTCTGTATTTGATGTCAAACGAGTGCATTATTAATCCCATAACTGGGAAGTTACAAATGCTAACTTACTAGACTACTCTTCTTCCAAAATCTCCTGAACTCGCCCAACCTGTCCATCGTCTAACATTACTTTGATGCCACGATGATGTTTTGGTGCACTCGTTAATAATCGCTTTACAATACCTTCTGTTAAATCTCCGCTTCGCTGGTCCTTTTTTAAAACGATGTTTACCAACATTCCAGGTTTAATATCTGCTCTTACTGTTCCGTCCATTATCAAATAATTAATCTTACGCCACCCAATTCTTCAATTCTATAAGGAAACCGATCACCAGGTGAACCCACAAACATAAAGTTAGGTGGAATATTCCATTCGTGAGACAATTTTTGAATCAACTCGGGACCAAACTTCGCCCTAATTTTCACAAACTCAATATCAATTTCTGGATACATCCTATCCAAAACATTAATATCCTGTTCCAAATTCTCCACTACATCCTCATCATCCCTTAAAACAGTTACAATTCTAATTTTTTTGGTGTGCTCGTTGTTCCTAATATAAGTCATCACCCGGTTTAAGTTTGCTACGTTATCTCCTTTAGTAAAGAAAACAAACTCCTGATCTCTTATGCTACTGATGCTTTTTTGCAAAGCTTTGCTGATGTGAATAACACCACGACGCAACGGGATCTCTAAGTTACTGTCCTCAATTGCTTTGCGTATTGGGGTAAATAAATATTGTATAAAATTGATTAAAAACTTCAACAACGTTGTACGATTTAACATCACAATCAAAAACAACATGGTAGGTATTAAGTATTTTAAGAAAACAACGATGTTCCTTGGTTGGTCTGGATTTTCGGGCACAATTAATACGTTACCCAGTATGGCGCAAGAAACCGCAGCAAAAGCAAAAATCAATGCTGGCCAAGTCGCTTTTTCTGGGCGTGGCAAACGGCTACGTTTCACCTTCAAAAGCATGTTACCAATTACAAACAAACACATTACTGATAAAAACGATAGCGCATAAACACCAGCCAATAACTCCACTTTTCCTTTGGTAATCAATAACACCGATATACAAAGCAAAAAGAACAAGATAATGATACGATAAGAGCTACCACGTTTGTTTTTCTTCAAAAAAAAGTTAGGCATAATCCTATCTAAAGTGATACGTTCTAGCAGTCCAGAAACACCCACAAATGAAGTTAGTACTGCCCCACTTAATACCAAAACAGCATCTACAGAAATGATAATTGCAAGCCAATCGCCACTACTTACTAAACCTATTTGTGACAGCAAGGCATTGCTGTGTAGCTTGATTTCTGGAATCGGCATTACGCAAATGGCTAAGAACGCAATTAGGGGGTTTAGAACACTCACCACAATCCACATATTACGCAGAGTCTTGGGAAATACACCTCTTTTTTGCTCTTCTACAAAGTTTGCAGAACTCTCAAAACCAGATATTCCAAGCATTGATGCTGCAAAACCAAAAAAGATAGCCATCCCAATACTACCAAAAGTTAAAGGGCGTTGCCAGTTTGCGTATAAATTATCAAAGCCATTGATGAAAATATACACTGTGATAGAACCAATTAACACCACCATGGTGCTCAAATGAAACAAGAAGATGCTGATTGCTACTTTTGACGACTCCGTAATTCCTGAAATAGTAAGCAATGCGAAAATTGCAAGAACACCTACCGTTGCCCATATAATAGGTAAGGCTGGAATTAAATGTGCTAAATAATGCATGCCTTCGTTTGCAGAAATAACAGCCGTGGCCATGTAAGACAACAAGGTTAAACATGCCGCCATAGACGCCAACGATTTACTGGTGGTATTTAAAAGCGCATTATATGCACCACCATTTAGCGGCAACGCACCTACTACCTCACCATAAATCTTTCTGAAAGTAAATAATACTAAAGCAACAATTAACAGCGTAACCCAAGCGTATTGACCCGCAAAACTAATTGCTAAAGCACATACATAAAGAACGGAAGAGCTAATATCGTTACCTGAGATGGACGTTGAGGCTAGTTCTCCGAGTTTTTTTTCTTCTTTCATAAAAATTTTAAGCGCACTAATTTAATTCAAATTTAAGATTTATCTGCTGATCTCAGCACTATCGGAATTTCTTGTTGACTTCCATATAATTTCAATTCCTGAATATCTGAAGGCAGACTAAAACCTTTTTCAATCAGCTCCAATTTTATCCTATTGATAATTTCGCCACGAGTTACCATCGCCGCTTTTCTAAAGTCGGTAGTATCTACCCAAAAAAGAACTTTCAAATTCACCGTACTTGTTGCTAATGTATCTTCCACAACAAAGTTCTGGTGTTCGAGGTCGGTCACCAAGTCCGGATGATTATTTAAAACACCCATAATTGCAGCTTTTGCCCCGTTAATATCATCTTCATAAGCAATGCCCACAATAAACTCTAAGCGGTAAAAACCGTCTTCTGTATAATTGGTTACAGGTTTAGTCAATACATCTGCGTTTGGTATGTAAACATCTTTACCGTCAAAGGTTTTAATTTTTGTGTAACGGAGCTCCAAAGCTTTAACCTTGCCGAAAACATCGCTAATCATCACCGTATCGTTCACATTAAACGGACGACTGAAAGCTAATATAAAACCTGCTATGAAGTTTTCGCCGATGTCTTTAAATGCGAAACCTAACACCACAGCCGAAGCTCCGGCAGCAGCCAAAATACCTCCTGCAATTGCGCCTAAACCTCCAGCATATAGCGCAATCATGACGATGAAAATAATAAATATGGTTTTTAGGGCTTTAGTTAAAAACTTAGCCGTAAGCGGATCTTTAGATTTTCGAACAAGTTTTGTCTGTATGATACCTGAGATGAAATTGCTGATTAAGATACCCAGCGTAATGATTACGATTGCTGTGATTAACTTGGGTAACGAAAGGATAAAAGAATTCCAATAGTGAGATACTGCCGTTGAAAATTCGTTAACGAAATTGTTCATAATTAAATTGACACGCGGTTTAATTTAAAAAACCTGAGTTTGATTTTTAGGCTTTCAAATATTCGACCAAAAAAACCGGTATTAATAAAATTTTGAATCTAGCTTCTTTTAGTTGTAGCTAAGAAATCTTGCTTGTAGGATTTGAGCGTTAACGATTGAAGCGATATCCTTTTGGCGTTTTCGCCAAAAGATAAAGCGTAAAGCGTGTTAAAACGCCCAAGAAATAATACGCGTTAAGTACAACTTTCAAAATAAACTTGCTATTTCATACCAGCGGTCGTTTGAATAATACGTTAAAAGAAATAATGACCTTAATCATCTAAGCTCCATATAACGATTAAAAACTAAGAAATACAAATAAGATTCAATGCTTTCTTTATCTTTAGGCGATTCATCGAATCAGTCCTTTTTTGGACATTTTATTTCAAACATCATAAAATAAAACACATGTCAAACTCATCAAAAATCATCTATACCAAAACAGACGAGGCTCCATTGTTAGCTACTTATTCATTTTTGCCTATTGTACAAGCTTTTACAGCATCAGCAGGTATTGATGTAAAAACAAGAGATATCTCATTAGCAGGAAGAATTTTAGCAAACTTTCCTGAGTTTTTGAAAGATGATCAAAAAATTGGAGATGCATTGACAGCGTTAGGGAAATTAGCAACAACACCAGAGGCTAATATTATTAAATTGCCTAACATTTCTGCATCTATCCCACAGTTAAAAGAAGTAATTTCCGAGTTACAATCTCAAGGTTTTGCGTTGCCTAACTATCCGGAAGATGCAAAAACAGAAGAAGAAAAAACAATCAAAGCAAAATATTCAAAAGTATTGGGTTCTGCTGTAAACCCAGTTTTACGTGAAGGTAACTCAGACCGTAGAGCGCCAAAAGCAGTGAAGAATTATGTAAAATCTAACCCACACTCCATGGGCGCTTGGTCTGCCGATTCTAAAACAAAAGTAGCTAGCATGAGCGAAGGCGACTTTTACGGTTCCGAAAAATCTACCACAGTAGAAAGCGACTCAAAATTTAAAATAGAGTTTGTTGATGCCAACGGAGCGGTTACAGAATTAAAAGGCTTGGCTAACTTAAAAGCCGGAGAAGTTATAGATAGCTCTGTATTGAGTATTTCTAAACTAAAAGCTTTTGTTGCTGAAGCCATTAAAGAAGCTAAAGCGTCAGGCGTTTTATTATCAGCACATTTAAAAGCTACGATGATGAAGGTTTCAGATCCTATCATTTTCGGTGCGATTGTAGAAGTTTACTTTGCGGGTGTTTTTACTAAATATGCGGAGCTTTTCAAAACTTTAGGCGTTGATACCAGCAATGGCTTGGGCGATGTTTATGCAAAAATTGCAGGTCATGCGCAAGAAGCAGAAGTTAAAGCCGCAATTGATGCAGCGATTGCAAACGGTCCGGCTTTAGCGATGGTAAACTCTGACAAAGGGATTACTAACTTACACGTTCCGTCAGATGTAATTGTAGATGCTTCCATGCCTGCAATGATTCGTACTTCCGGTCAAATGTGGAACAAAGAAGGTAAAGCACAAGATACTTTGGCTTTAATTCCTGACAGATGTTACTCAGGAATTTACACAGCAACTATTGACGACTGTAAAAAACACGGAGCGTTTGATCCAACTACCATGGGTTCTGTACCAAACGTAGGTTTAATGGCTCAAAAGGCAGAAGAATATGGTTCTCACGATAAAACTTTTCAAGCTACGGCTAATGGAACTATCCGCGTAAGCGATGCTTCTGGTGATGTATTTTTTGACCAGTCTGTAGAAAAAGGAGATGTCTTCCGTATGTGCCAGGCAAAGGATGCGCCTATCCAAGATTGGGTTAAGCTTGCCGTTAACCGAGCTCGCTTATCTAATACGCCAGCGGTTTTCTGGTTAGATGAAAACCGAGCACACGATAGAGAAATTATTAAAAAAGTAAATAAATATTTACCAAATTACGACACTAAAGGGTTGGATATTCGTATCCTCTCTCCCATCGAGGCTACCAAATTCACTTTAGAGCGTATCCGTAAAGGAGAAGACACCATTTCTGTAACTGGTAACGTATTACGTGATTACTTGACGGATTTATTCCCAATTTTAGAATTAGGTACATCTGCAAAAATGCTATCCATTGTACCTTTGATGAATGGCGGTGGTTTGTTTGAAACTGGTGCGGGTGGTTCTGCTCCTAAACACGTAGAGCAATTTCTTAAAGAAGGTTATTTACGTTGGGATTCATTAGGCGAATTCTTGGCGTTGCAAGCTTCTTTAGAGCATTTAGCACAAACTCAAAACAATAGCAAAGCGCAGGTTTTAGCAGATGCTTTAGACGAGGCTAACTCAAAATTTTTAGCGAATGACAAATCTCCGGGCCGTAAATTAGGAACAATTGATAACCGTGGCTCTCACTTTTATTTAGCTTTATACTGGGCGGAAGCTTTAGCAACGCAAACAAAAGATGCTGAACTGAAAGCTAAATTTGAGCTGTTGGGAAATGCATTAGCTGAAAACGAGGCGAAGATTACTGAAGAGTTAATTGAGGCTCAAGGAAAAGCTCAAGAAATCGGCGGCTATTATCACCCTAATGATGAGCTAGCTTCAAAAGCAATGCGTCCAAGTGTTACGTTTAACAGTGCTTTAGCTAGTTTGTAGTTTTATAATTATTGGCTATTTCTTGAATCTGATTCAACGTTTTAAGAAAGCAAAAAGTAGTTTAGACCTTTGTCTAAACTGCTTTTTTTATGCCTTATTTTCGATTTACATTAATAGTTAAAGATTACTGGCATAATCCTAGCTTATCAATAGCAAAAAACCTTATTATCATGGAAAATAAAACTAATAGTGCAGACGAGAGCTTCAAAAGAAATGGGGAATCTAATTTAAACGACAACGAAGCTAGAAACCTAAAGTATAACGAGGAGGAAAACAGCTACGAATTAGACGTCGAATCTAACGACCCTGATTATAAACATCCAGATCCTTATGACACCGCTGCGGATAACGGCGAAGACATGGACTCAGATTATGATGAGGCAAACCCATACGTTGGCGATGAATATGAAAAAGACCACTCGCTAAAAGACGATTTAGACAAACTGGGAATGCATAAAACTGATGCTGACCAGTTGAGAATGAGTAAAAAAGACGAGAAAAACAGTCATGTCCCAGAGGACGACCGCGACGATTTAGATGCCGAGGGGTATCCAAAAAAAGATTAGCCTCGGTTTCATAAAATTAAAGAGGGTGTGAAAATTAAATTTCCACACCCTCTTTTTATGTCGTAACTTTTAGAATTTAGAAGTGATACTTCACACCCGTTAACTGTTCTGATAACTCCCAAAGACGCCCAGCATCTTGTTTGTTTTTTGAAGCTTGGCTAGAGTCTACAATTATAGGATTTCCTCTCCATTCATTAAAACCACCAGGACCTATATATTCTCCGCCTAGCAAATCTTTTGAAAGTGCAGCGTACAAAATTGGTTTTGCTCCGTCTTCTGCGGGCTGTCCCATAATTGGGCTTAACCATTTTAAAAATTTGGGTGTCGATTTAAAAAGATTAGTGTTTGAAATCCCAGGGTGGGCTGCTATAGAAATTGTTGAATATCCCGAAACTTTTAACCTGCGATTCAGCTCATAAGCAAACATTAAACAGGCTAGTTTGCTTTGGCCATAAGCTGCTCTTTGATCATATCCATTTTTAAAATTTGGATCATCAAACCTAATACCAGACCATTTGTGAGCTAAGCTGCTCAAACTAACGACTCTAGAATCTTCCGTTCTTTTTAACGATGGTAACAAATAGGCTGTTAAAGCAAAATGCCCTAAGTAGTTGGTGGCGAGCTGATTTTCAAAACCATCCTCTGTTTCCTCGTAAGGCGTCATCATGATGCCAGCATTGTTAATCAATAAATCTAATCTATGGTAATCTTGCTTTACTAAATCCGCGAAAGCCAATATAGATTTTTGGCTACTTAAATCTAGTTCAAGAACATCAATTAACGCATTCGGGCTCTTATGGAGAATTCCCTTCTTGGCTTCCATTCCTCTTTCTAGATCTCTGCATGCCATTACAACCCTTACCCCAAGCTTTGCCAAGTGCTTGCTCTCTTCCAAACCTAAACCAGCGTTTGCACCGGTTATAATGGCTATTTTCTGTCCCATTGCAATAGTAATTAATAAAGATTAATTAAAGTCTTTATTCAATAACCGCTCCAAATCAGTAAAGCTAATGTTCATTTTTACACGCCCCTGTTGTGCGTAAGATATTTCCCCTGTTTCTTCTGATATAATTAAAGCGGTAGCATCGCTAGATTCGGTCACACCAATTCCAGCTCGGTGGCGTAAACCAAATTGCGGAGGCAGTTGATCGTTTTCGGTTAACGGCAAAATACAGCTGGCAGATTTGATCATATTCTCTGAAATTACCACCGCACCATCATGTAATGGGCTATGTTTCTGAAAAATTGCTTCTAATAAACGCTTAGATATCTTGCCGTCAATCATCTCGCCACTATTTGCAAAAGCATCTTGATCAAAGTATTTTGCGAAAACTATAAGCGCCCCTGTACGAGACTTCTTCATGGTTTTACAAGCATCGATAATTGGCTTAATTTTGGCCAAATTGTTCCGCTCGAGTTCTTCTTTTCTAAAAATATACTTTAGCCAAGTCCGGTTTCTCAGCGTGATATTTTTTCCAATGGTCAGCAAAAACCGGCGTATCTCTTGCTGAAATACCACAATTAATGCGATAAAACCAACACTTACAAAACTGCCTAAAATGCCCGATAACAATTTCATTTTTAGGGCATCCGTTAAAAAGTAAAGGATGTAAATCAAAATAAAGCCCAAGAAAATATTTACCGCAATAGTGCCTCTAATTAAATTATAAATGTAATAGATGATAATGGCGACCAAAATCATATCTATCACATCTAAAACGGTTAGCTTTAAAAAGCTGAAATCTAAAAAATCCATTGTTTAAAATTCGTTTTCCTTTAATTTTTTAAAGATACGGATACATTCTTTAGCTTCTTTAACATCGTGTACCCTTAAAATACTTGCGCCATTTTGCAAAGCAATTGTGTTTAAAACAGTGGTTCCGTTTAACGCTTCTTTAGCTGTGATGCCTAACGTTTTCCAAACCATTGATTTTCTGGAAAGCCCTGTTAACACAGGAAGCCCCAATATTTTTAATCGTTGTAGTTGATTTAATAACTGATAGTTTTGATCTACGTTTTTAGCAAATCCAAAACCGGGATCAATAATGATATCTTGTACACCAAAAGCTTTAAGTTTATGAACTCGTTCAGAAAGATGAGCAACGATTTCCTGTGTCATATTCTTATACTGATTTAACTGGTTCATCGTTTTCGGATTACCTTTCAAATGCATCAAAATATAAGGAACATTTAATTTACCGATGGTCTCAAACATTTTATCATCCAAAGTTCCGCCAGAAATATCGTTGATGATATGTGCACCACAGTCAATTGCCTTTTCGGCGACGCTTGCTCTAAAGGTATCAACGGATAAAATAGCCTGAGGAAATTCTCTTTTTATATTTCGGATAGCGGGTAATAAACGTTCTAATTCCTCATCAACAGAAATATCATCTGCTCCGGGGCGAGTAGAATAAGCTCCTAAATCCAAAAAATCCACACCATCAGCAAGCATCTGCTCAGCCACAATCGATATGTCTTTATCAGATTGTGTTCGGCTTCCCTCATAAAATGAATCTGGAGTTAGATTTAAAATGCCCATCACTTTTGGTTCTGCCAAATCAATTATTAGACCGCCAACGTTGAGTGTGTGCTTTGGCTTAAAAAATGTATCTTTATCCGTCATTGTCTTAGAACAAATAAGGCACAATTTCATCATTTAAACAAACATTTACAGCATTTTGGCAAATAATACTTCCGCAGAGTTTGACGCAATAATAAAAATTTGCAGAGATCTTTTCATTAAAAAAACCAGAGATTATGGTACCGCTTGGCGCATATTAAGGCCATCGTCCGTTACTGATCAAATCTTTATCAAAGCCCAAAGAATTAGAACTTTAGAAGATAAAAAAGTAAGTAGGGTTGGCGAAGACATTGTTGGTGAATACATTGGCATTATTAATTATTGCGTAATAGCGATGATGCAACTAGAACTAAATGCTGATGCGCCACAGGAATTAAACCCAGATGAGGTTGCTGTTAATTTTGACGCTAAGGTAAACGAAACCAAAGAGCTGATGTTTGCTAAAAACCACGATTACGGCGAGGTTTGGCGAGATATGCGGGTAAGTTCTTTAACAGATTTAATTTTAATGAAGATTTTACGCGTTAAACAAATTGAAGATAATGATGGAAAAACTTTAGCTTCGGAAGGCATAAAAGCGAACTATCAGGATATGCTTAACTATTCGGTCTTTGCTTTAATCAAAATGGAATATCACAAATAATGGCATTAAATAAGAGAGAAAATATAGCTTTAACCGTTGTACAAATATTTGTTGGTGCACTATTTATATTTAGTGGATTAATCAAATTAAACGATCCTTTAGGATTTTCTTACAAGCTGGAAGAATACTTTGAAGTGTTTCACTTAACGTTTCTCAGTTCCTTTGCTGTATTTTTTTCCATCACTTTATGTGCTTTAGAAGTTATATTAGGTCTGTTTTTATTAACAGGCTATTACGCTAAAAAAGTAATGTGGGGGTTATTGCTTCTCATTATATTTTTCACATTCCTAACGTTTTACTCTGCGTTTTTTGACGTTGTTAAAAGTTGTGGATGTTTTGGCGATGCCATTCCATTAACCCCTTGGCAGTCTTTTTCTAAAGATTTGGTTTTATTGGTGATGATCGTTTTATTATTCATTAACCGAGAAAAGTTGGTTAATATGTCAGAAAATCAAAGCCTACGAAAGCTTGCAACTATTTTATTTGTTGCTGGTCCTATTATTTTTGGTTTATATACTTACAACTTTTTGCCAATTGTAGACTTTCTTCCTTATAAAATTGGAGCAAACATTCCTGAGTCTATGAAGATTCCAGAAGGTGCAAAGCAAAACGAATACAAAATTATTTATACTTTAAAAAGTAAGAAATCTGGTGAAGTTAAAGAAATGACTGATAAAGAATATCTTGACACCAAGATTTACGAAAACCCGGATTGGGAACTGGCATCATCATCAGACCCTATTTTAGTAAAAGCGGGCTACAAAGCTAAAATAAGCGATTTAAATGTCTACGATTCGCAAGCTGTAAATTACACCGCTGAAATTTTCGAAAACCCATATTATAATTTAGTCGCTGTTGCATGGAATTTAGACAAAACCCAAGAAAAAGCCTTGGGCGACATCAACGCGATTGCTATTAACGCAGTAGAAAATTTCAATATTAGATCAGTGCTTTTAACTTCAGCTTCTGCGCAAAACGCAACAGCACTTTCCAAAAAACTCACTTTATTGACCGAGATTTTTTATGCAGATGCTGTTCCATTAAAAAGCATGGTTCGTTCCAATCCTGGTTTAATGCTATTAAAAGATGGCGTAATAATAAATAAATGGCCATCCTCTGCCCTACCTACTTATAACTATTTGGCAGAACACTATTTCAGTAAGTTGAATGATTAAGTTCGTTATTCAAAAACTAGCTTATGGCTTTGCAGTTTTGCTTGGCGTAGTTGTGGTGGTGTTTTTTCTTTTCAATATTTTACCCGCAGATCCTGCCAGGATGACGCAAGGTCAAAGATCTGACGTACAGTCTTTGGAAGCCGTACGAAAAGAGTTTGGTTTGGACAAACCTATTCCTGTTCAGTTTGCATATTACATCAATGATTTATCGCTTTTAGGTGTTCACCCTACAGATTCATCGGCGAAAGCCAAATACCATTATTTCAAGCTTTTCAATATCGGCAACCAAAATGCTGTGGTTTTAAAGATGCCTTACCTGCGTCGTTCTTATCAAACCAAAAGAGACGTCACCAGTATTTTAGCAGAGACGGTTCCAAATACCATGATTCTCGCTTTTACTGCAATGCTGTTTGCAACTATTATTGGGATAGCTTTAGGAGTTTTAGCGGCAGTTTATAAAGATACCTGGGTAGACCAAACTGCGATTGCAAGTTCTATCCTTGGAATTTCGGCGCCGTCTTTTTTTGCAGGAATCATAATCGCGTGGCTTTTCGGTTTTGTTTTAAGCGATTACACGGGTTTAAGCATGTCGGGCAGTTTATATGATTATGATCCTTTTAAAGGCGAAGTTTTAGTGTGGAAAAACTTGATATTACCCATGCTTACTTTAGGTTTACGTCCGCTGGCGATAATTATGCAATTAACTCGAAGTGCGATGCTGGATGTTTTAAGACAAGATTATATTCGCACTGCAAAAGCAAAAGGCTTAAGTAAAAAAACCATTATTTTAAAACATGCTTTACCAAATGCTTTAAATCCGGTAGTTACCGCAGTATCTGGTTGGTTTGCTTCACTATTGGCCGGTTCATTTTTTGTGGAGTATATTTTTGGATATAACGGTTTAGGCAAAGCCACGGTTGATGCCTTAGAGTTAGCAGATTTACCCGTAATTATGGGTTCAATTTTATTTATTGCTTTTATATTTATCATTATTAATATTTTAGCAGACTTACTTTACGCCAGTTTAGATCCTCGTGTAAAAATTTAAAAATCATCATGTCAACAGAAATTTTGAACCAAAACATGCCATCCAAAAAAATATTTTTAATTGGATTTATGGGCTGCGGGAAAAGTAAATTAGGCAAAGCTTTAGCAAGCGAGTTAGAACTACCTTTTTTAGATTTAGATGATTTGGTAGAAACAAAAAACCAAATGAGCATCCCCGAACTTTTTGTTGCGTTTGGCGAGCAAGGGTTTAGAGAAAGAGAAAAACAAACTTTACAGGAAGCAGCTATGGCTAATAATGCAATTATTGCAACAGGTGGCGGTGCGCCTTGCTTCTTTGACAACATGGAATGGATGAATAACAACGGCATCACTATTTTTATTGATACGCCGATAAAGATTTTGGCAGACCGCTTAATTAACGCCCGGGTTGAGCGTCCACTTGTCAAAGGAAAATCTCACGAGGAACTAATTGCTTTTATTGAAATGAAATTAGCAGAAAGACGCCCATTTTATAAGCAAGCACAATTAATTTTAACTGGCGAGGATTTGAGTGCTAGTGATTTGATTGAGGCATTGAACACTCACTAGTTTTTGCATTAAAAACAAGGTATAAAAATCCTCAATTATTTCCCTTTAAAACTGTTTAAAAAAATGGAAAATGGTAGGATGGCTCCAATATTTAGACGATAATTCAAAGATAACTTACCAATGAAAAAACTAAACATCAAACTAACAGATATACAATTACAAGAGGCTTGTGGCGACCTGGATATGGGAATGAAAATCTTTTACAATGTAGAAAATGGCGAAATCAGCGCTATACCTGACTTTGAGGAATTTGGAGCATCTGATAGTGATTAATTATGGGAAGATATTATTAAGGAAATTGAATTAAACCCCGAAAAATATGTTGAGTTAGATAAAATGTCATCTCATCATTCTTTTCAAGTAATGGAAGATTTTACAGAACCCGTAACTAACGCTAATCTAAAAACTAGACTGTTAAATAGTTTAAATCGTAAAAGCCCATTCAGAAATTTTAAAGCTGAAGTTGATAATGATGAACATTACAGACAACAATGGTTTATGTTTAGAGATGAGGAATCCATTAGGTTTTTAAAAGAACAAATCGATGAATTAAACGAAGACGATTAATAAAACTAAGAAAGACTCCGTAGTTTTTAACAGTACTGAACAATCTAATTATTTTAAAAAACATCCTCGTGTTGAACGATTCGAAACATCTGACAAAAAGTTAAGAAATGCTATATTCAGACTTTGCTTGTGAGATTTCTCGTACCTCGAAATGACGACGGGAAGAGTAAAATATTTTTAAATAATAACACTGTAGTTACGTCTCTATCCCGACTATAAAACTTAATTTTAAAATCTCGAATTTAATATAATTATGAAAAAAATATTAGTAACCGGCAGTAACGGACTGTTAGGTCAAAAATTAACTGAAAGAATATTAGCCAAAAAAGATTTCGAGTTAGTAGCAACTGGAAAAGGAGCTAATCGTTTTCCTGTAAAAGACGGCTACACTTATGCAGAAATGGACATTTTAGACGCTGAAAGTATCGAAAACGTGATTGCACAATTTTCACCAGATGTGGTGATTAACACAGCTGCAATGACCAATGTTGATACCTGCGAAACAGAAAAACAAGCTTGCTGGGCTTTGAACGTTACGGCAGTTGAGCACTTGATAAATTCATGCAAAAAACATGACGCACAATTAATTCATCTTTCTACGGATTTCATTTTTGACGGTTTAGCAGGCCCCTACAAAGAAGATGCGCAACCTTCTCCAGTTTCTTTTTACGGAGAATCTAAATTAGCTGCAGAACTTCTACTTCAACAGTCTGACATAAACTGGACGGTATTACGTACCATTATTGTTTACGGCATTGTGAGCGATATGAGTAGAAGTAATATTGTATTATGGGCGAAAGGTGCTTTAGAAAAAGGGAACCCAATAAACGTGGTTGACGATCAATGGCGCATGCCAACACTTGCTGAGGACTTAGCAGACGTTTGTTTATTGGCGGCTGCAAAAGGAGTTCAAGGCGTATATAACGCATCAGGAAAAGATATGATGAGCATTATGGAACTGGTGCAGCAAGTTGCGGATTATTACAAACTAGACAAAAGCTTAATTAAACCGATTACTTCTGCGTCGTTAAATCAAGCGGCGAAACGCCCCGTAAAAACAGGCTTTATATTGGATAAAGCTATTGATGAATTAGGTTATCGACCACACTCTTTTACAGAAGGCATAGCGATTATGGAAAAGCAATTGAATTTACTTAAATAAGACGTTTAAAAAATTCGTTTAAGTGTAGTTTTCACTATATTGATAAAAATTAAAAATTAATAAGATGTCATTAAAAATCGGAGACCAAGCACCGGACTTTACCTTATACAGTTCGGATTTAAAAGAAGTAAGTTTAAAAGATTTTGCTGGTAAAAAAGTAATCATTCATTTTTTTCCTTTAGCATTCACAGGCGTTTGTACCACGCAACTTTGCACCATGAGAGATAACTTTAGCTTTTATGAAGGATTAGGAGCGCAAGTTTTAGGGATTTCTGTCGATTCGCCTTTTGTTTTAGCAAAATACAAAGAAGAAAACAATTATCAATTCCCATTACTATCAGATTTCAATAAAGACGTTTCAAAGGCTTACGATGCGCTTTATGAGGAATTTAAATTCAATTTAAAGGGTGTTGCTAAAAGATCAGCTTTCGTTATTGACGAAAATCAAAAAATAATTTACGCAGAAGTGTTAGAAAATGCTGGAGATCTTCCGAATTTCGAAGCAATTGACGATATTGTGAAATAAATCTAAATTATAATTAATGGATCCATCATTCAGTATTATTTTCATCATCATTGGGAGTGTAATTGCACTCTTCTTTTTGTTTTATATTTTACCGGTTAATCTTTGGTTTACAGCACAATTATCTGGTGTAAAAATCAATTTAATGAACTTGGTATTAATGAGATTAAGAAGAGTTCCGCCATCGTTAGTGGTAAACGCAATGATTACCTCAACTAAGGCAGGTTTAAATCTCACATCTAACGATATTGAGACCCATTATTTGGCTGGTGGACACGTTAATAACGTAATCAAATCATTAATATCTGCTGATAAAGCAAATATTCCTTTAAATTTTAAATTGGCAACGGCCATTGATTTAGCCGGTCGTGATGTATTTGAAGCCGTACAACTTTCTGTTAACCCGCGAGTAATCAACACACCTCCGGTTGCAGCGGTAGCTAAAGACGGGATTCAGTTGATTGCTAAGGCAAGAGTTACGGTGAGAGCAAATATCAACCAATTGGTAGGTGGAGCGGGCGAAGAAACAATTTTAGCCCGTGTTGGCGAAGGTATCGTTACTACAATTGGCTCGGCTGTTAGTCACAAAGAAGTATTAGAAAATCCTGATAAGATTTCTAAAGTTGTATTAAGTAAAGGATTAGATTCTGGAACTGCTTTTGAAATTTTATCTATTGATATTGCGGATATTGACATAGGTGAAAACATTGGTGCAAAATTGCAAACAGACCAAGCTGAGGCGGATTTAAAAGTAGCTAATGCAAAAGCAGAAGAGCGTAGAGCATTTGCTGTAGCTTTTGAGCAAGAGATGATTGCGAAAGCACAGGATGCAAGAGCAAAGGTAATTGAAGCAGAATCACAGATTCCATTGGCTATTGCCGAATCTTTTAGAAGTGGAAATCTAGGAATTATGGATTACTATAAAATGCAGAACATTCAAGCTGATACTGATATGAGAGAATCTATCTCTAAACCACGAGGTGGAGACCAGAAATAAATTTTTAAAAGACTGAAAGTTTTCTCATAAAACTTTAAAATTAAACAGCGTAATTTTATTACGCTGTTTTTTTATGCTTAAAATTTCCAATTCTCACAATTGGCTTCGTTTTTGAACGTTTGGATAAAATATATTTCAAACAGAATCAACAAATTTAAAAAATGAAAAAGTCAATCTTATCAATTCTCTCTCTTTGCCTTGTGGCAGTAATTGCAACTTCTTGTGCGTCAAAAAAAAACGTATCTAACAGTGTTAAAGTTTCTAAATCTATGGTTTCTGGCACTTGGACCGTTTCTGATGTAAGTTTAGAAGGATTTCCGAATGGCTACAAAGTAGCAAACGCTTTTGGCATGGCGCCTTACAAAGATTTTGTAGGCAGTACTTGGAAGTTGTATGGCGGTTACAGCGGATATATCACTTTGCCAAATGGCACAACGCAAAATATTTATTGGTCCTTAATGAAAGATGGACTCACTCCAGTATTTCAGTTTAAAAAAGTAGATGGTGGTGAAAAAGCTAGAGAAGTGACAGAAGGCTATCGCATGAAAATCGATGCGGCTTCTAAAAGCTCTTTGGTATTAAGTTCTCCATTTGATTTGGCTGATGGCACTACCGCCAAGATCGTTTACACGCTAAACGCTCAATAAAACCCCTTTAAAACCTTACGATTCCATAAAAATCGTAAGGTTTTTTTTTCATATTATTTAAAAAATATGGCAAATAACCGAAATTTACGTCTCAAAATCACAAGTAATGGTCTATAATACTCTTATCATCAATACAGGTCATGACTTCAAGCGCTGACAATGATAAAAACAAATTTCTTATTGGGATTATAACTACGCGGAACATATTTATAATGATTGTTTCGTTAGCGCCAATTATTGCGGGGTGGTTTGTGTTCTACATTCAAAAAACATCTTACATGCTTTTTGAACTCAATTTTTATGTGAGTCCAACGATTGGGTTTATCTGTCTCTTGCTATCCCTTATTTCCATCTTTATTTTACGCAAATATTTTAATCGCTACCGCGAAATTATTAACGATATGCCTGAAGCTGATTTTCACACTTTTGAAAACTGCGGATAACGATACATTCTTGATTTTAAAATTTCGACCTCCGATTATTATTTCAGGGGATATTGTTTATAGGTTTAAAATTTTTAACACGCAGAAAGTAGAAATAAAATCAATTATTAGCGCTGACTTAATCTCAGTAAATGGTGCATTTATTTTTGATTTAGTAATAAGGGACGGAAAGATCCATTTTGGATTTTTAAATGGAGCAGCTTATTATTGTTATTTTATTTATGAAATCCCGAAAAAAAATCTAGCTGTTAAATTTACGGTTTTTTAGATGAAATTTCATTGGTTTACCCTCTTCTTTAAAAATCAACTCCATAAATTAAGAAGCGAGCCAACACTTAAATTAGTTACTTTATTCCACCAAAAGCAGCGAAACATAAGTTTTTATGCAACACTTCCGTTTTACGGAAACCTACTTTTTTCATCAGTTCTAACTGATAATTTACTGACCGTGGAGAGTCTTCTTTCTCGATATAAGCGAACACATTTTCTTGGTAGTCCTTCCCTCCTATTCCTTTTAAATATTCGGCGTATTTGTCCCAGATAAAATCATTAACAGCTTCGGTATCCTGAAGCACCAAATCAGAAATCATTAAACAACCATCTTCATTTAGCAAATCGAAAAGCTTTTGGAAAGTTTGCATCCAGTCTTCATCTTCCCTTAAATGGTGTAAAACTCTCCAGCTAAAATGATGTCGAAAGTTTCACCTGAAAAATCAATAGCTCTGATATCTCCATGGAAAGTTTGAATTTTGCCAGACGTTTCTTTGCTCACCCTTTCTTTAGCTCTGTTTAACATCGGCTGACTTAAATCAACCAAATTGCAGTTTAAGTTTTGGAGCTTTTGCAACATTTTTAGGGTGTAATTTCCTGCACCGCATCCAATATCCAAAACAGATTTCGCTTCCGGATTGATACTCTTAGCAGCTTCCGTAATTAATTCCAATGATATTTCGGCATCAATGGTAGAAACTTGGCCGATATCTAAATTTGAAAAACGTTCCACATCTTTGTCAAAACGTTCTTGTATTTCTTGTATGGATGACTTTATCATAGGTTACTAATTTTAAAATTCTAAATAATTTGGCTACATGAAATCTTTTGTGATTCGATAAAGCACACGGGCATGATCTTTTGGATTTTAAAAAATCAATCTATCCAATTGAGTAAAATAGCTAAAAAAATGCAAAAATATCTACCAACTCCCCCCAGAGCCACCGCCGCCACTACTTCCACCTCCCCAACTTCCACCGCTACTACGGCTGCTACTGCTGCTAGATGAACCACTACTTCCAGAAGAGGATTTTGAGAGTTTAGCTAATACTACCATTTCAATTAGTTCTCTAAAACCACAATTTTGGCAAGTCTTTATTTTTTCAGCTGATCCCTGACTACTTGTGGTGGCACTGACTAAAGTGTTTAAATAAGGCTTACTAAAAGTTCGAAACTTACAATCCGGACACTCGCTAAAACTGTCAAAATACTCAGCTGGCCATTTTTTAATTAAATTTTCTTTTTTATCAGGGCTCTGCCAAATATCATAATCATAAACAAATGCAAGTTCTTCAGCATGCTGCCCTTTATTTAAAAACGGTTTACCAGAAACATTTTCATCTCTATCCACACGAATCATTATTCGCTTATCGCCATCTAAAGGTGGCACAAACCTTTCTTTAAATATCTTGTTTCGCTTATGCGGGTTCAACAAAAATTTGTACAAAACCATAGGAGATAAAATCGCTAACCACCATACTTTTCTGTTCAACGCTTTTTCTGCAATCAAAAAATTCTCATCATCTGGATGCAGGGTTTTTAGATTGCCTAAAGCGTACAGATAAGTAAAATATAGCGCCGTTGATAGAATAATAACAAGTATAATTAGATAATGAACAAAGTGGAAGCGCTCGAACGCACCGGTGATAAAACCAAAAATTACAAGAAAAAATGTTACCGTTACAATAACTGAGCAACCCATTTGTGTACTTTTCTTGAACGGATTTTTTGCATCCTCGTTGAGTTTTTGTTTTTTCGGGATGCTTCGTGACAACATTCTAAAGCCAACAAAAAACACTGCGAGTATCGCTAATACACTTGCAAAAGGTGTAAATATGAAAGTGGTGACCTTCTTTTCTATCTGGGATGCAAATCCTCTAACTTCCGAATTATTTTTTGGGTTTAACAAAACATCCTCTACCGCAGTTAATGCGTCCATTATACCGTCACCGTATTCTTGTTTTTTAAAAGCTGGCACCAGATAATTTTCGCCAATTTGCTTAAGCGTGATATCGGGCAATAACCCTTCTAACCCGTAGCCGGTTATAAACCGATATTTATGCCGGTCAATAGATACAAAAAGCAAGAGTCCATTATCGGCGCCTTTTTTACCAATTCCCCATTTTCTAAATAAATCCAAAGCAAACTGGAAATCATCTGCATCTGCATCAAAGTCTTTAACCACTACCACCGCAATTTCAATCTTGGTTGTTTTTTCAATTTCAACGATGAGCGCATTCATGGTTTGGATATTATTCAACACGCCATCTGGATCGCTCACGAAGTAATCCTGACCTAACTTTTTAGGGTCGGGAATATCTGCTACCTGATGAGCTCGTTGTGCAATTACATTTGCGCTAAATATTAAGAATATGAAAAGTAAAAAGTTTTCTTTATGATACCTCATTTTAATTTTTATGAAACGATCACAGCCGATCATTGTTCGAAATTTAGTTGAATTTCTACGCAAATATAAGTGCGCTTTTAGATTTATAAACAATAAAACGCTTTAAACCATTTTGAGTTAACCTTATACACACGATGTAGTGGTTTTTTGTTGTGAGTTTAGCAGTTTTATAACGTCAGTGTTAGAGCTAGACGACTTATCTTATTGACTTTGTAAGTTTTAATTATACTGTTTAGTTGCAGTCGCAATATAAAAAAACAAGCAGCGGAAGCTGAAAATGACAGCAACTTACGATCTCAACTTTGTTTGCCTTGGTAACCAAAATCTGTTCGTTACTGGAAAAATCAAACAGCTTTTATGGAAGAAAGTTGATGATAGCGCTTTTCCATCTAACGCAAAACCCTTTATTCGTAAAGACCATGAAAAATACCCCATGATAACACGAGACACGTTTAAATTTGAGACTGAGGATCTAATTTATTTTGTACAGATGAAAATACTCAATGACAACAGCAAGTCGGGAGTTGACGAATTTGAAGGTAGGTATTTAGTAGTTTAGCTTAAAAAACTCAAGCTACCGTTTGTGAAAGTAGTGAGGTTATTCCCTATTCAGGCGATTCTGTTGATTTTAATTCTCTAAATACAAACGTAACCGAAGGTTCCGAATACTTTCAATGGACTGGCGAAATATTTAAAAACAAGCCACCAATAATCTACTTTATTGATGGTCAACCTTTTGATTGTCCGAATATCTACTTTTTTGAATGCGCAAGAACCTTTAATAAATATTGACTGTGATAACAGACATTAATCCTTGGTTAAATTGTTTTTAGGAAAAAAAAGCCCCGATAAAATCAGGGCTTTGTAAAGGATTATACTTGGGGTATTTTTAAACGTTTTTAGCTAACCAATCACCAACTGCGTTGGTTCCGTAAGCTTTGTTTTTTCCAGCTAAATCTTCTGTAATAATACCTTCAGCTAAAGATTTGTTCACTACTTCTCTAATTGCATCAGCCTCAGCTTGTAAACCGAAAGCATCTTCAAACATCATTGCAGCAGATAAAACTGTTGCTAGTGGGTTAGCTATATCTTTTCCTGTTGCTTGTGGGTATGAACCGTGGATTGGCTCATATAACGAAGTATGTAATCCTTTAGATGCAGATGGCATTAATCCCATTGATCCTGAAATTACAGAAGCTTCATCCGTTAAAATATCGCCGAAAAGGTTCTCCGTAATCAATACATCATAAGTGTTTGGCCATTGTACCAAGCGCATTGCAACTGCATCAACAAACTCATAAGAAACAGTAACTTCTGGATAATCTTTCTCCATATCCTGAACCGTTTCTCTCCATAAACGAGAAGTCTCCAAAACATTTGCTTTGTCAACACAGCACAATTTTTTGCTACGAGTCATTGCAATTTCGAAACCCATTTTAGCCAAACGTTGAACTTCTGCTCTGGTGTAAGTACAAGTATCAAAAGCGGTATCGCCATTATCTTTTCTACCTCTTTCGCCGAAGTAAATTCCTCCAGTTAACTCACGTAAGATAATTAAATCTGTTCCTTCAATTCTTTCTCTTTTTAACGGAGAATTATCAATTAAAGACGGGAAAGTAAAAGTAGGACGTACGTTAGCAAACAAACCTAATTTCTGGCGCATTTTCAATAATCCTTGCTCTGGACGAACCGTTGCTTTTGGATCGTTGTCATATTTTGGATGACCAATAGCTCCGAAAAGAACTGCATCAGCTGCCAAACAAATCTCGTGAGTAGAGTCTGGGTAAGGCTCGCCACAGTCATCAATTGCACAAGCACCAGTTAGTGCAGATGTATAGTTGATTTCGTGGTTAAATTTTACAGCAATAGCATCTATCACTTTTACAGCCTGATTTACTACCTCAGGTCCAATTCCGTCGCCCGCTAAAAGCGCAATGTTTAATTTCATTTCTTTTAAGTATTGAGTAGTGGGTGATTAGTATTGAGTACTTAGTAACAAGTATCAAGACTTCACTACAATTTTTACTATTAAATTTTCTTTCTATTACAATATATGAGAATCTTGATGCTTACTACTAACCTTTTACTACTCCAAAAAGCATCCTGATACTTTATACTAATATCTTAATTCTCCCAAAGACATCTTGCTACTCTCTTAAGAGCATTTCAATACTTGAATCTTGCTAATCCCCAGCACCTTATCACCTGCAACTTTCTCATGTTCACAAATAATATTTAGCATTTTCTCGGTTGCCTTAATCGCACAAACTGTCTGATCAGAGTCTAAACCTCTGGTGGTAAACGTTTTTTTATCCGTTTTCCAAGTGATTGTAGTCTCGCAAAGCGCATCAGAACTACTTCCTGGCGCAATACGTACACTATAATCAATTAAAGCTGGCAGCGTTTTACCCTTAGATTTATATAGTTTGCTCAACGCATTCATAAATGCATCAAACTGACCATCGCCTTGAGAATGCTCTTCGTATAGTTTATCGTTAAACTTTATCGCAATGGTTGCTGCAGGTCTTAACCCAGATGCATGAGAAATTAAGTAAGATTCTACCTTAACTGTATCCTTGTAATCGCTACTCGCTAAAACATCAGAAATAATATACGGTAAATCATCTTGGGTAACGGTTTCTTTTAAATCACCTAATTCAATTACTCGTTGCGTAACTTTTCGTAAATCTTCATCATTTAACTTTAAGCCTAATTCTTGAAGGTTTTTTTCAATATTAGCTTTGCCCGATGTTTTTCCTAAAGCGTAAGAACGTTTTCGTCCGAACCTTTCCGGCAACAAGTCACTAAAGTACAAGTTCTTTTTATTGTCACCATCTGCGTGGATTCCAGCGGTTTGGGTAAACACATTTTCGCCAACAATTGGCTTGTTTGTCGGAATTCTTACTCCCGAAAAAGTCTCCACCAATTTACTTACTTTATAAAGTGATGATTCTTTTAAACCAACTTCAACGTCAGGCAAAAAGTCGTTAATCACCGCAATCACGCTTGCTAATGGTGCATTTCCAGCTCTTTCACCCATTCCGTTTACGGTTAAGTGTAAGCCGTTGATGTTAGATTTGATAGCCTCCATTACGTTGGCAGTGCCTAAATCGTAATCGTTATGCCCGTGGAAATCAAAATGCGTATCTGGGTATCTTTGTTTTACTTTACCAATAAACTTGCTTACTTCTGATGGTGTTAAAATCCCTAACGTATCAGGCAACATCACACGCTCCACTTTTTGCTTAGTCAAAAAATCAAGGTATTGGAAAACATATTCCTGCGAATTACGCATGCCGTTACTCCAATCTTCTAAATAAACATTGGTTTTTATCCCATTCGCGGTAGCTAGTTTTATGTTTTCGCTAATTTCCGTAAAATGTTGTTCAGGAGTTTTTTTGAGCTGATAGGTAAGATGGTTAAGCGAGCCTTTGGTTAGCAAGTTCTGTACTTTAACACCCGCTTTCATCATCCATTCAATGGAAGCTCCTTTATCAACGAATGTTAAAACCTCGATTTTATCTAAACAATGATGCTCAACGGCCCATTCGGCAACAGCTTTTACTGCTTCTAACTCTCCCGATGATACTCTGGCAGAAGCAATTTCAATCCTGTCCACCTTTAACTCTTCTAATAACAACTGAGAAATGGTTAACTTCTCCGATACAGAAAAAGATACACCCGAGGTTTGTTCGCCATCCCTCAAGGTAGTGTCCATGATTTCTATTTTCCTTCTTTTCATCAACGAGCTGTTTATTAGATTTTTATAGAGGAAGTTGCTCTCCAAATGTCTTGATTTCTGATTTAATATTTTGCAGGTAATCGATATCATCGAAACCGTTAATCATATTATCTTTTTTGTAAGAGCTGATATCAAAACTTTCTGATTCGCCAGTTGACAATAGAGTGATGGTTTGCGCTTCTAAATTGATTTCTAATTCAGTTTCTGGATTGGCGTGGATTGCCGTGAAAATTTTATCTAAAAAATCTGCACTCACTTGCACTGGCAAAACGCCAATATTTAAACAGTTCCCTCTAAAAATATCTGCAAAGAAACTAGAAACTACTGCTCTAAATCCGTAATCGTAAACTGACCAAGCAGCATGCTCACGAGAAGAACCTGATCCAAAGTTTTTACCTCCGACTAATATCTTCCCTTTGTAAATTGGGTTGTTTAAAACGAAATCTGCTTTTGGAGAACCGTCTGTATTGTATCTCCAATCTCTAAATAAGTTGTCGCCAAAACCGACACGCTCTGTCGCTTTTAAGAAACGAGCCGGGATAATTTGATCTGTATCTACGTTTTCTATCGGAAGTGGAACTCCCGTAGATTTTAATATTGTGAATTTATCGTATGCCATTATTTTAGTTTGTTAGGTTTTTAGTTTGTTCGTTTGTTAGGCTTTTAACAGGTGGTTAGGTTTTAGTTTGTTAGTTTGTTCGACTTTGCTTGTCTAACCAACTAACAACCTGACCAACTAACAACCTAGCCAACTACTTCCATCAAATCTCTAGGGTCTGTTACTTTACCAGTCACCGCTGCTGCTGCTGCAACTAGTGGACTAGCTAATAAGGTACGTGAACCCGGGCCTTGACGACCTTCAAAGTTTCTGTTAGAAGTACTTACTGCATATTTACCTGCTGGAATTTTATCATCATTCATGGCTAAACAAGCTGAACAACCTGGCTGACGTAAAACAAAACCCGCTTCGGTAAAAATATCTAACAATCCTTCTTCTTTAATTGCAGCCTCAACAATGTGAGAACCTGGAACCAACCAAGCGGTTACGTTATCTGCCTTGTGGCGACCTTTAACAATCGAAGCGAATGCTCTAAAATCTTCAATTCTACCGTTAGTACAGCTACCAATAAACACGTAATCTATTGATTTACCAATCATTGACTCGCCTTCGTTAAAGCCCATGTAGTTTAAAGACTTTTCATAAGTAGTTTTGCCACCTTCAACAGATTCAGCATCTGGTATATCATTAGAGATACTCATTCCCATTCCTGGGTTTGTACCGTAAGTAATCATCGGCTCAATTTTGCTTCCGTCGAAAGTAAACTCTCTATCAAAAGTAGCGTCATCATCTGTTTTTAAAGTTTTCCAATAAGCCATTGCTTTATCCCAAGCCTCGCCTTTTGGCGTAAATTCTCTGCCTTTAACGTAATCAAAAGTAGTTTCATCCGGAGCAATCATACCACCTCTTGCACCCATTTCAATTGAAAGGTTACAAACAGTCATCCGGCCTTCCATTGTCATTTCTTCAAAAACTTTACCAGCGTATTCTACAAAATAACCTGTAGCGCCAGAAGTTGTCAATTGCGAAATGATAAACAAAGCCACATCTTTTGGTGTAACTGCAAACCCTAAAGAACCGGTAACATTGATTCTCATACTCTTAGGTTTAGGCTGCATAATACACTGCGATGCCAACACCATTTCAACCTCTGAAGTACCAATACCAAAAGCAATGGCTCCAAAAGCTCCGTGAGTTGAAGTATGTGAATCACCACAAACAATAGTAGCACCCGGTTGCGTAATTCCGTATTCTGGACCCACAACGTGTACAATTCCGTTTTTTTGATGGCCTAAACCCCAATGAGAAATTCCGTATTCGTTACTATTGGACTCCAACGCTCTCAACTGATTTGCAGAAAGTGGATCTTCCACAGGCAAATGCTGATTAATTGTTGGCGTGTTATGATCTGCCGTTGCAAAAGTACGCTCAGGGTGTAAAACCTTAATTCCTCTACTTTTTAAACCCAAAAACGCTACCGGACTGGTAACTTCATGAATCATGTGACGATCTATAAAAACTACATCTGGCCCACCTTCAATCTGGCGAACTACGTGGCTGTCCCACACTTTGTCAAATAATGTACTACTCATTTTATTTGTTTTTTTATCGTTTTAAGAGGAACGATATATTGTTCGCTCTTCTAATTTTTTTATTTATTCCATTCGTCATTTCTAACGATAGTGAAACATCTCAATGTAGATTATCCATCCTTTGAGACAACTTATATCTTGATGCTACCTCAATTTTAATTTGGACGTTTTAACACGCTATCCGCTCATACTGCACAGGCCTTAATCTCTTGGCCGGTATCTGCTTCTATCGTTAACGCAAATCCTTGCTTTCGTCATTGCTCCAAAGGAGCTACTTTGTAGCGAAGCTGAAGCATCGGCTCTTGTGTAATGGGGCTGAGGCAATCTGTTAGTTTTTTTTGCACTGTCCCAAATTTTTCGGTCTTGTTTTAAC
Organism: Sphingobacteriales bacterium; assembly: GCA_038243635.1. GTDB lineage: Bacteria > Bacteroidota > Bacteroidia > Sphingobacteriales > Sphingobacteriaceae > Pseudopedobacter. The sequence goes on along the minus strand of JBBSQW010000002.1, from coordinate 58,315 downwards.
TTGGTTAACCCTATTAACTTACAGATTGCTTCGTTAGCACTCGTAATGACTTGTAAAACGCCCGCAAATCCCTAACAAACTAACTACCTAATCCCTAACCACCTACCTAAATAAACTTGTTAACCGCATCTAAATACGCATTTGCAGACGCTGCAACGATATCAGTACTAAAACCATATCCGTTATAATGCATTCCTTCGTACTTAATACGCATGTGCACCTTGCTCACGTCATTACTTCCACCATGGATAGCATCAATATGGAAATCCTTAATTTCAACCTCCTTACCTATAATTGAGTTAATCGCTTTAACAGTTGCATCAACCGGACCGTTACCTGAAGAAACTGCTTCTCTCATTTCTCCTCTAATATCCAATTTCACTATAGAAGTTGGAATTAGCGGATCACCACACATTACCTGCAATAACTTAACGGTAACACCTGCCTTATAATTACGTTCAGATCCTTCACCGCTCATTAAAGCTCGCAAATCATCATCTTTAATCTCTTTTTTACTATCCGCAACTATTAAGAAACGCTCGTAAACATCATCAATGTTAATTTTTTCAAGCACATATCCTAATCTTTCTAAGTGATGCTTTAAAGCATGACGACCACTTCTGGCTGTTAAAATAATTGAAGACTGATCAATACCAACATCCTCTGGATTGATGATTTCGTAAGTCTCGCGATGCTTTAACACGCCATCCTGATGGATTCCAGAACTGTGTGCAAATGCATTTTTACCGACAATTGCTTTATTCGGCTGTACTGGCATACGCATCATTCTGCTCACCATTCCACTCAACTCGTAGAAATGTTTAGAATTGATATTTGTATATTTCCCTAAACCTTGGTGTGTCTTCAAAATCATCGCGATTTCCTCTAAAGCTGTATTCCCAGCTCTTTCGCCAATTCCATTGATGGTACACTCCGCTTGGCGAGCACCATTCTGAATTCCGGCGATGGTATTTGCAGTTGCTAAACCTAAATCGTTATGGCAGTGTACAGAAATAATCGCTTGGTCAATGTTTTTCACATTGTCCATCAAGTATTTGATTTTCGCACCGTATTGATCTGGCAAGCAGTAACCGTTAGTATCTGGAATATTTACGACCGTTGCTCCTGCCGCAATAACAGCTTCCACCATCTGTGCTAAAAAAGCATCATCTGCCCTACCTGCATCCTCTGCGTAAAACTCAATATCCTCTACAAAACGTTTTGCATATTTTACCGCATCAACTCCACGCTTTAAAATATCTTCACGTGTGCTATTGAATTTGTATTTAATATGCATATCAGAAGAACCAATTCCGGTGTGGATACGCGGTCTTCTTGCATGCTTTAATGATTCAACCGCTGCATCAATATCTTTGTTATTTGCCCTTGTTAAAGCACAAATTATCGGTTCTTTAACCGCTTTAGAAAGTGCAACTACACTTTCAAAATCACCCGGACTAGAAATTGGGAAACCCGCTTCAATTACATCAACACCTAAAGCCTCCAAACGCAGTGCGATTTCTACCTTTTCAGAAGTTGTCAATTGGCAACCAGGCACTTGTTCTCCGTCTCTAAGTGTGGTATCAAAAATGTAAATGCGATTTGGATCGTGTAACATGTTATTATTAAAATTATCCGCTTTTAAGCGCTTGTTAAAACCTTATTACTCAATAATTGAGTATGCTTCTTCTAAAACTTGTTCTTTAATTATCTCTTCGTTGGCGATTACCTCACCGTTTTTTAGCACCATTTTTTTGGTTAAACAGTTCGGCAATTGTGCCTCAAAATGTCCAACATAAATCACCGTCATCCCGTGGCGACTTAACTCATCAACGAGTTGGTTAAATTGCGCCGTTTGTTGCTTATCTAATCCTTGGCAAGGTTCATCCAAAATCAACAATTCTGGATTTTTTATAACTGTACGAGCTAGTAAAACCAAGCGTTGTTTGCCCAAAGGCAATGAACTCAATAAATCTTTTTTATACTCGGTTAACCCGAAGTATGCTACCAAATCATCAACATGTTTGGCTTTGGTGTATGGTAATTGTTGAAACAGACCTACAGAATCATACAATCCTGATGCTACGCTTTCCCAAACGGTTGCGGTTGCATCAAAATACCAATGAAACTCTGGCGATATTAAACCGATATGTTGTTTAATGTCCCAAATACTTTCTCCGCTTCCTCTTTTGTTACCGAACAAATAAAGTTCGTTAGCATAAGATTGCGGATGGTCGCCGTTAATCAAACTCAATAAAGTTGACTTTCCCGAACCATTATGTCCTTGCAACAACCACTTTTCTCCAGCTTTAACTTCCCAATTGATGTTTTTTAAAACCTGTTTATCGCCATAGCTGATATTTACATCCACCATTTTAACAATTTGGCTTGAAGTGTAAACCGGCGCTTGTTTTAAAAATTCTGGAAGCGTTCTTTCAAAATCTTCCTTTACTATTGTTGTTTCTTTTGCTTCTTTCAATTCTACCAGCTTACCGTTTTCAATTTCGGCAAATCGGTTAATACAAACTGGCAATTCTTCATCATTACTGACCAAGATTAATGTGACACCTGCCGTAGCAACCTCATCCAATAAAGTGTTTAAACTTTTGCGTGAGGCCGCATCTAAACCTGTGTAAGGTTGGTCGATAATAAGCAATTGTGGTTTTAACCACAACGCTTTTACCAACTGTAATTTCTTGTGTTCGCCACTTGATAATTCTATCAGTTGCGAATTCTTTAATCCCGAAAAACCTAGCGCTTCCACTAGTTTTTCAGCCTCATTAAAATCTAAACTTTCTTCTTTACCAAAATGCGCTAATTCCGCATTTACAGTTAAGGTTTCTTTTGCTTGTTGACTGGTATAACGTTGCTGATAATAAAAATTAGCAACGCCCTCCACATTTTTAAACTGATACCAACTTTCTACATATAAAACTTGAGCTGGCAAACTGCTTCCCGTATTGAAGTTAATTTCAACCTCTCCACTAAAGCTCTGTTGACCTGTAAGAATCTTTGCTAAAGCAGTTTTTCCACTTCCACTTTTTCCTCCCAGTGCCCAGTTTTCACCAAACCTAATCGTCCAATTCAAATCAGAGAAAACCTGCTTCTGCTGGTATTTTAAATTCAAATTTGTGATATGGACAATGGGTCTCTGCATGATAAAGAGCCTCGCCCCAACCCTCTCCGAAGGAGAGGGAGTTAGAGCGTGGATGTTTTAGGTATTAATATTATTTTAATGTCTTAATTTTTCGTCTTGCTTTCCATTCAGCGCCCCTCTCCTTCGGGGAGGGGAATCAAAGGGGTGGGGCTTTTTTATGCCGTTTTAATAGTTTTCATCGCAGTCATCGCTTTACGCAATTTAGTACCGATAATTTCTACTTCGTGGTTACGTAAAATTTCGTTGATTCTTACCAACTCCATATTGTCAACTGCTCCGTCTTTGCCTTCGTTAAAGTTTTTACCGACTAAATCAGTTCCTACTTTTGTCATGAAGTCAGCTAATAAAGGCTTACAAGCTTGGTCAAATAAATAACAACCGTATTCAGCAGTATCAGAAATCACGCGGTTCATTTCGAACAATTTCTTACGAGCGATTGTATTTGCAATTAACGGAGTTTCGTGTAATGACTCGTAATAAGCAGATTCTGGTTTAATACCAGCTTCAACCATAGTTTCGAAAGCCAATTCAACACCTGCTCTAACAAAAGCAACCATTAAAAGGTAATTGTCAAAGTATTCTTGATTGCCAATTTTAACATCACCAGCTGGAGTTTTCTCGAAAGCGGTTTCGCCAGTTTCAGCTCTCCAAGCCAATAGGTTTTTATCGCCATTAGCCCAATCTTCCATCATGATGCGGCTAAATTCGCCAGCCATAATATCATCTTGGTGCTTCTGAAACAAAGGACGCATGATGTCTTTTAATTCTTCAGAAATTTTGAAAGCCTCAACTTTAGCAACATTGCTTAAACGATCCATCATACCTGATACACCACCATGCTTTAAAGCTTCAGTAATAACCTCAACTCCGTATTGTACCAATTTAGAAGCGTAACCTGCGTCAATTCCTTTTTCAACCATTTTGTCGAAAGAAAGGATTGAACCAGTTTGCAACAATCCGCAAAGAATAGTTTGCTCGCCCATTAAATCAGATTTTACTTCTGCCACAAAAGATGATTTTAAAACACCTGCCCTGTGACCGCCAGTACCTACGCAATAAGCTTTTGCCTGCGCCAATCCCTTACCCTCTGGATCGTTTTCTGGATGAACAGCAATCAAAGTTGGCACACCAAAACCTCTAACATATTCTGCTCTAACTTCAGAACCTGGACATTTAGGCGCAACCATAATTACAGTTAAGTCTTTACGGATTTGCATTCCTTCTTCTACAATATTGAAACCGTGAGAATACAATAACGTAGCACCTTTTTGCATCAAAGGCATAACTGCGTTAACAACTGCAGTATGTTGCTTATCTGGCGTTAAGTTAACCACGACGTCAGCAGTCGGGATTAACTCTTCGTAAGTACCTACTTTAAAGTTATTTTCAGTGGCGTTCTTCCACGAATCTCTTTTACTTTCGATAGCTTCTTTACGTAAAGTGTAGCTTACATCTAAACCACTATCTCTTAAATTTAAACCTTGATTTAAACCTTGCGCACCGCAACCAACAATCACAATTTTTTTACCTTTTAGCGCTTCAATGCCATCTAAAAATTCTGAGTTGTCCATAAAGTCGCAAACACCTAATTGGTTTAATTGCTCTCTAAGAGGTAGTGTGTTGAAATAATTTGCCATTTTGTTTTTCCTTTTTTTAGTGTTTTAGAGCCGGCTGTTGACAGTCCGAAGACCGCTGTTTGGCGAGAGACTCTTTGTTTTTTTTATTTATAATCGACTATTTTCTAATTAATTTTCTTTGCGCCAAGGCATATCCCAAATGTATATTATCATGCCCAACTGATGTTATCAAAACTTCTTCGATGCTGTTCATCTCTGCACCATAAGTACCCGTTGCAAAAGGCTTTGTATCACCAAAGACTCCTTTACTATAATCTTCTCTCATAGTTTCAATGGTTGATATTGCTAAAGCTTTTAACTCTGCAATTTCTTCTTCATTGATGTTACGAGAAGGAATCGAATCTTTTTTAAAATCGTTAAGATATTTTATAGCGGATGCATTTTCCCAGATTCCGGTACGTACATAGCAAAGTACTGGCGTAGTCACCACAATGTGACCAAAATTCCAAACGATATTATTTCTAAAACCCTCTGGTATTTGGTTTAACTCATCCGTAGTAAGGCTCTCAATTAATTGGATAAATGCCTTACGAGCTTGAATAGTAAAATTAAATATTTTTTCTGTCATTGTTATAGTGTAAATATTTTTCCCCCTTTATTTAAGTATTGATTTTCTAAAACATCTTCTCCGGGCTCACGGCGTTCAAACTCTCTTAGCTTAGAGTGGAAACCATCGCTAGCCTTAATAATCGCTACTCTTGCACTTCTTACAAATTCTATCAATCCGTATTGTTGTAACACTTTCACTAATTTATCTGTTTCTTCACGGTGTCCGGTAGTTTCAAAAACTGTATAATCATTACGGATTACAACAGCTCTTGCACCATATTCGCGTAATAAGCGCTCTACACTTACGGATTCTGCAATTACGCTTGTGGGTACTTTGTACAATGCCATCTCTTGCCAGATCACATCTTGGTTGGTATTGTAATAAACCTTTAATACTTCAACCTGCTTTTCTAACTGACGGGCAACTTTACGTACTACTTCTTCGCTTTCGGTAATCACAATATTAAAACGATGAATACCATCCACTTCTGATGGAGAAGTATTCAAACTTTCGATATTAAGCTTTCTACGGCTAAAGATAATCGCAATTCTGTTAAGTAAACCAATTTGGTTTTCGGTATAAACAGTGATGTTATATTCCTGCTTCTCTATATTTGATTCCATTTTAAATCAATTTATTGATTTCCCTTTTAGGGGATAAAAGATATTTATTTTAATCTGATTTCGCTTACGCTACAACCTTGTGGCACCATCGGGAAAACATTGTTTTCCTTCTTCACCATCACCTCTAAAAGGTACGGACCGTCGTGATTTAGCATCGTTGCTAACGCTTCTTTTACCTCAGATCTCTCAGAAATTCTTTTTCCATCGATATAATAACTTTTTGCTAATGCAACAAAATCTGGGCTGGTTATATCAACAAAAGAATAACGCTTATCATTAAATAACTCTTGCCACTGACGTACCATTCCTAAAAACTGATTGTTAAGAATAATAATTTTTACATTAACTTTTGATTGCATAATGGTTCCTAATTCCTGTAAAGTCATTTGGAAACCTCCATCGCCAATAATGGCAACAACATCTTTATCCGGTGCGCCAAACTTTGCTCCAATTGCTGCGGGTAAAGCAAAGCCCATTGTGCCTAAACCACCACTAGTGATATTGCTTCGTGTATTGTTCAACTTAGCGTAACGACAGGCCACCATTTGATGCTGACCAACATCCGATACAATTACCGCATCACCGTTTGTTATCTGATTTAACTGGTTGATAATTTCTCCCATTGAAAGCTCTCCTTCTGTGGGGTTAATCTCCGCATCGATACATTCTTTCATCTCTTCCGCACCAAAATCACGGAATTTCTGTAACCAAGCTGTATGAGTTTTTTCCTCCACCAATTCAGTCAACATTGGTAAACTATCCTTACAATCGCCCCAAACAGGGACATCTGCTTTAACATTTTTATCAATTTCCGCAGGGTCAATATCTAAATGTATAACCTTTGCTTGTTTTGCGTATTTATCTAAACGACCAGTTACTCGGTCATCAAAACGCATCCCAATTGCAATTAAAACATCACATTCGTTAGTTAAAACGTTTGGACCGTAATTGCCATGCATACCCAACATTCCCACATTCAGAGGGTGATCTGTTGGAATTGCGCCAGCACCTAAAATAGTCCATGCAGAAGGAATTCCTGCTTTTTCAACAAAAGCCTTAAATTCTTGCTCTGCGTTACCTAATAAAATTCCTTGTCCAAATAATACGAAAGGCTTTTTTGCAGAATTTATTAAATCCGCAGCTTCCTGAACATAGCTTTTTCTAACTACTGGTTTTGGTTTGTAACTACGGATATGCTCACATTTTGTATAACCGAAATATTCTGTTAATTGAATTTGTGCGTTTTTGGTAATATCTACTAAAACTGGGCCCGGTCTTCCTGTCTTTGCGATATGGAATGCTTTAGCCATCACTTCTTCAATTTCAGAAGCGTCAGTTACTTGATAGTTCCATTTAGTAACCGGTGTAGTAATGTTAATTACGTCCGTTTCTTGAAACGCATCAGTACCTAAAAGGTGTGCAAAAACTTGCCCAGTGATACATACCATTGGCGTACTATCAATCTGTGCATCGGCTAAACCGGTAATCAAATTTGTAGCTCCCGGTCCGCTAGTTGCAAACACAACCCCAACTTTACCCGATGTACGAGCATAGCCTTGAGCCGCATGTGTTGCTCCTTGTTCATGACGAACCAAGATATGATTTAAAGTCTCTTTATAATCGTACAGTGCATCATAAATTGGCATGATCGCACCTCCAGGGTAACCAAAGATAGTATCAACTCCTTCTTCAATTAATCCGTTCAATAAAATCTGAGAACCTGTGATGGTTGAAACTGCTTTTGGCGTTTGTTCCTCAACTTTATTTTTTTGTATTTCAAGAGTATCCATAATCTCTTCTATTTATCTTTTTTGTTTGAAACCAATTCTTTCTCTTTTCTTTTGGGCGTTTCAACACGCTTTCCGCTCATACTTCACAAAGCGTTACGCTCAGGCCGGTATCCGCTTCTATCGTTAACGCGAACTAATCCTCGTCAGTAACACAACCTTCAGTTGCATTTTTCACCAACTTAAAGTACTTATATAAAACGCCGCTTTTGACGGGTGGTTCTGGTTGTCTCCATTCTTTTCTTCTCGCTTCCAATTCTTCCTCAGAAAGCATCACATTCATTGTGTTTTTTGTAGCATCAATCTCTATGGAATCTCCATCCTTAATCAAGGCAATGTTTCCACCTTCAAATGCTTCTGGTACAATGTGACCAACTACGAAACCATGCGTTCCACCAGAAAATCTACCATCGGTAATTAAAGCTACCGAAGCACCTAAACCTGCGCCATAAATTGCGGACGTTGGCTTTAACATTTCTGGCATTCCCGGCCCACCTTTTGGTCCGCAATATCTAATCACCACTACATCACCTGCTTTTACTCTACCCGATGAAATTCCATCAATCAATTCAAACTCACCATTAAAAACTCTTGCCGGACCAGTAAACTTCTCGCCTTCCTTACCTGATATCTTAGCAACACTACCTTGTTGCGCAATGTTTCCGTAAAGCATTTGTAGGTGACCAGTTTCTTTAATTGGCTTTTCTATCGGACGAATTACATCCTGCTGATCAAAATCTAAATCAACCGCTCCAGCTACGTTTTCTGCAACAGTTTTACCTGTCACTGTTAAGCAATCACCATGGATTAAACCCATTTTTAAAAGATACTTCATTACCGCTGGCGTTCCGCCAATGTCATGAACATCTTCCATCATATATTTACCACTTGGTTTTAAATCCGCTATTACAGGGGTTTTATCACTTATATCTTGGAAATCTTTTATCGTTAAATCCACACCTATAGATTTTGCCATTGCAATCATATGCAACACTGCGTTTGTTGAACCTCCTAAAACCATAATCACAACCATTGCATTGTGAAATGCTTTCTGTGTCATGATATCTTTAGGTTTGATGTCTTTTTCTAAAAGTATTTTAATGTACTTTCCAGCTTCTAAACATTCGTCTTGCTTCTCTTGGCTTAAAGCTGGGTAAGAAGAACTATAAGGCAAACTCATACCTAAAGCTTCAATCGCCGACGACATGGTATTTGCAGTGTACATTCCTCCGCAAGCTCCCGCACCCGGACAAGCGTGTTCAATTACTCCTTGGTAATCTTCATCACTAATATTGCCTGCTATTTTTTGCCCTAAAGCTTCAAAAGCCGAAACAATATTTAAAGACTGACCTTTGTAATGACCTGAGTGGATACTTCCACCGTAAACCATAATTGATGGACGATTTAAACGAGCCATTGCCATGATAGAACCTGGCATATTTTTATCGCAACCTGGGATTGTAATTACGCCATCATAAAAGTGACCAGCACAAACGGTTTCAATTGAATCTGCAATTAAATCACGCGATACTAAAGAGTAACGCATTCCTTCTGTACCGTTAGTTAAGCCGTCACTTATTCCAATCGTATTAAAAGTTAAACCAACTAAATCGTTATTCCAAACACCTTGCTTTACAATTGCCGCTAAATCATTAAGGTGCATATTACAAGTGTTACCATCATAACCCATGCTTGCAATTCCAATTTGCGCTTTCTTTAAATCATCTGTAGTAAGACCAATTCCGTACAGCATTGCTTGCGTTGCAGGCTGTGTTTTATCTTGTGTAAACGTTTTACTGTATTTATTTAGTTCCATTATATTATAACTTCAAAACTTAACTTATCTAAAACAAGGTTTTTATAAACCCTTTGAATATTTGCACCTAAACTTAAATCAAAAGCTAGCGGGAAAACGCTATCGTCCACTGCTTCTATTCCAAAAATCTCTACTGCTGTACCGCACACAAATGCACTGTCTGCATTTTTAATGTCATTTACAGAGATATTTCGCTCTTCAACTACTATATCCAACTGCTTGGCTATCTTAATCACGGTTGCCCTAGTAATACCAGCCAAGATATTATCTTTAAAAGGAGTAAACAACTTCCCGTTTTTTTCTATAAAAACGTTTGCCGATGTAGTCTCGCTGATGTAGCCGTTTATGTCCAGCAGTAATGCTTCATCATAACCTTTTCTTCTGGCTTCAGAAATTGCTAAAACCGAATTAATATAATTTCCTGTAATTTTTGCCTTAATAGGTATCGCACTGGGAGTAGGCTTTTGAAAAGAAGAAATACAAGTTTTCAGCAAATCATCTCCATAAAACGAATCCCATTGCCAAGCGGTAATGATTAACTGTGTCTTAGCAGAAGCTACCATAGACATGTCTGTACCAGCAAAAACCAGAGGTCGTACGTACGCATTTTTTAATCCGTTAACTTCTAATAGTTTATAAGTATCATGAATCAATTGATTGATATCCCAGTGGAACAATAAGTTGATTTGTTCACAGGAATACTTCAATCTTTCAAAATGCTCTCTTACTTTAAAAAGCTTCACTCCATTTGCAGTTTGATAAGATCTGATACCTTCAAAAGCTCCGAAACCATAGTGAATTGTTTGACTAAAAAAATCAATTCCAGCCTCCGTAGCTTTAACAAAAATACCGTCTTTGTAAATGGTTTGATCTTCTTTAAAACTTCCCATGTATCCTACCTAATTTTATTATAAAAAAAGCGCCTTCTTTAAGAGGAAGGCGCTTTCTAATATTTTGTTGTTTTAATTAACACACGCCTTCCTTTTACTGCCGATTACCAGCAATATAATGGTGAGAGGAATAGCGACAATTAATACCATATCAAATGCAAACTTAATATTGCTTTATTTATAAAAACAAGATAGCGTAACAATATTTAGGTATCAATAGTAAATCAAAATAGTTTTAAAAAAAATATAATTCCATTAAATAAAAAATATCAAAATATAATTCTTTTATATAATTATTAAGCAAACTATAATTTGTTCTTATTTATACCGAACAATGAATCGGTATTCGGTACAAGAAGAATCACCGATCAACCAAACCAAGAGATTCTGCCTAAAACTTGAGAATGGATTATAAACTTTGCAAAAACACAAAAAATTTGAACATAAAAAAACCAGTACTTTCGCACTGGTTTTTTAATAAATCTTTTAAGCCTATTACTTGTCTATGATACCTTCGGCAAGTACAATGACTTTATCATCAATAACTTCTACTACACCACCTTTAGTATAAAAATACTGTTCGCTTCCGTTACCTCTAACTACAATTTTTCCGTCGTATAAAGTTGAAATAATGGGAGCGTGATGATTTAAAATCTCAAAAGAACCTTGTGCACCAGGAACCGTTACTGAAGTAACTTCTCCTTCGAAAATCTTTTTATCAGGTGTTAATATTTCTAATTTCATTATTTTGTACTGAGTAGTGAGTAATGAGTAATGAGCTCTAATCTCAATACGCAATACTCATATCTAACATCTCACCTAGGCGTTCGCTTCAGCTAATAATTTTTTACCTTTTTCAATAGCTTCTTCAATGTTACCTACCAAGTTGAAAGCACCTTCTGGATACTCGTCAACCTCGCCAGCCAATATCATATTGAAACCTTTGATGGTATCTTTAATATCAACTAAAACACCTTTTAAACCTGTAAACTGCTCCGCTACGTGGAAAGGTTGAGATAAGAAACGCTGTATACGTCTTGCTCTTGATACGGTTAATTTATCTTCTTCAGATAATTCGTCCATCCCTAAAATTGCAATAATATCTTGTAGCTCTTTGTAACGTTGTAAAATTTCTTTCACGTTTTGGGCACAAGTATAATGCTCATCTCCAACTACAGCTACTGTTAAAATTCTTGAAGTTGAATCTAATGGATCTACTGCTGGGTAAATACCTAATTCAGCAATTTTACGAGAAAGTACTGTTGTAGCGTCTAAGTGAGCAAATGTTGTTGCTGGCGCAGGGTCAGTTAAATCATCTGCAGGAACGTAAACCGCTTGTACAGATGTAATTGAACCTCTTTTTGTTGAAGTAATACGCTCTTGCATGGTTCCCATCTCTGTTGCCAAAGTTGGTTGGTAACCTACCGCAGATGGCATACGACCTAATAAAGCGGAAACCTCTGAACCTGCTTGTGTAAAACGGAAAATATTATCGATAAAGAAAAGAATATCTTTTCCTTGTCCATCGGCTTCTCCATCTCTATAATATTCTGCAATCGTAAGTCCAGATAAAGCAACACGGGCTCTTGCACCAGGAGGCTCGTTCATCTGACCAAATACGAAAGTCGCTTTTGAATCTTTTAATGCTTCTCTATCTATTACTGATAAATCCCAGCCACCTTCTTCCATTGAATGCTTAAATGCATCACCATATTTGATAATACCTGCTTCAATCATCTCACGTAAAAGATCATTACCTTCACGCGTACGCTCACCAACTCCAGCAAACACAGATAAACCGTCATAAGCTTTCGCGATATTGTTAATTAATTCTTGAATTAATACAGTTTTACCAACACCGGCACCACCAAATAATCCAATTTTACCACCTTTAGCATAAGGCTCTAACAAATCAATTACTTTAATTCCTGTAAAAAGAATTTCGTTTTCGGTTGATAGGTCCTCAAATCTTGGAGGCAAATTATGAATTGACTTTCCGTTTGTATTATCAACGTTTTCAATACCATCAATAGCGTCACCAACTACGTTAAAAACACGTCCTTTAATGGCATCGCCAACCGGCATTTTAATAGGAGCACCGCTATCTACAACATCCATTCCTCTAACTAAACCATCTGTAGAGTCCATGGCAACAGCTCTTACCCTGTCTTCACCTAAATGTTGTTGAACTTCTAAAACAATTCTTTGTCCGTTTTCTTTAGTGATGACTAACGCATCAAAGATTTTAGGAAGCTTTGCATCTTCTGCAGAGAAACTAACGTCGATAACTGGACCGATGATTTGCGCTATTTTTCCAATATTTGGCATATTATATGGTATTGTTTTAAAATCCCTTGTTTTCTAGCCTATTAAGGCCTTGCTATTTGAGTTCGCAAAATTACGTTTTATTACTTAAAATCAAACACGATTTTCAAAATGTTTTTATTAGTTATAAAAAAGACCTTACAAAGCATTTAAAAGTCCTTTTCTCACGAACTTTGGCATCAACTTTAGTGAGTTTTTATGAGATGAATCATTTATAGTGAAATACAATAAATTATTCTTCCATTTGATATTTTAATTTACTATGTTAGCATAATAAATTTACTATGTTAGCATAATAAATTCACACTGAATTATTAAACCAATTTTAATCCATTAACAAACATTTTTATGATTAAAAAACTACTGTTGGGGGCTTGCCTAGCAATGCCTACCACAATTTTAGCGCAGGGCTTTCAGGTAAATCTGCAGGGTCAGAAACAAATTGGAATGGCCGGCACCGGTGTAGGAACGGTAATGGATGGTGCTTCCATATTTTTTAATCCAGGTGCGGTAAGTATGCTGAAAGAAAACCAAGTTAACCTTGGTGTAAGTCCATTGTTTTTCAAGTCTGCTTTTTTACAATCGGGCTCTTCAACGGTGGAAAATAACAAAGACGAAATTGCGCCTCCTTTTGAAGCTTATGCTGTTTGGGGACCAAAATCTGGCAAGTATAAGTTAGGCATTGGTGCTTACACTCCTTTTGGAGGTTTAGTAAATTGGGGAGACGAGTGGTCTGGAAAATACTCGTTAATATCCCTTAGTTTGAAAGCCATCTACATTCAACCAACAGTTAGTGTTAAAATTACGGACAACATTGGTCTTGGAGCTGGATTTGTTTATAACCATGGTGAAGTGAATTTGCAAAAAGCCGTAGCGATTACGCAAAGTAACGGACAAGATAGCAGAGCAACACTAAAAGGAACTGGCGAAGGTTATGGATGGAATGCAGGTGTTTATTTTAAAACCCTTTCGGGAATTAGCATTGGTGTTACTCATCGTTCTAAGGTAGTTACTAAACTAAATAATGGCGACGCTATATTTGATTTTCCTGCAAGTATTCCAGCAGCTAGCTTGCCAACTAAGTTTACTTCGGAATTACCTTTACCAGCAACTACTAGTTTAGGTTTCGGTTTTTATCCGTCTTCAAAAACAACGATAGCATTAGATGCTAGTTGGGTACATTGGAGCGTTTATAAAGAATTGGCTTTTGATTATGATGTAAACACTACTGTTCCAGACACAAAGTCTCCAAGAAATTACGGCGATGGGGCTTCTATAAAATTAGGAATTAACCAACAACAAACAGAGAAATTAGCTTTAAGAGCAGGTGTTGGCTACGCGTTTACTCCTGTTAAAGATGGTTATGTAACTCCAGAAGCGCCTGATGCTAACAGATTGATCTTATCAGCTGGTCTTGGCTATGACATCACTAAGAAATTAGTTCTAGATCTTTCTTTCTTTTACGAAGCGGTTAAAGGGAGAGAGCAAAACAACTTAGAATCTAATTTATCTGGAACGTTTAAAACTCACGTTTATATTCCGGGAATTGGTGTATCATACAAGTTTTAACAATTATTTAGCGTATACGACATGAAAAAATATAACAATTTGAAACTGGTGCTTGCTGGATTAATTTTAATCACAGCGGCTTGTAAAACAGAAATTGATGTTCCAGCGGTAAGGAAAGGAAGTGTTGACTTCACAAAGTATGTAGCCATTGGAAATTCTTTAACTTCTGGATTTGCTGATGGAGGACTTTACTTAGAAGGTCAGCTTAACTCCTACCCAGCAATATTGGCTATGCAAATGAAAGCCGCTGGTGGTGGAGAGTTTAAACAACCCCTATTTGCTGAAGCGCAAAGCAACGGATCTGGATATTTAAAATTTGGAGGCTTCAACGCTGACGGAACGCCTAAATTAGTAAACGTTGAAGACAAGCTTGCCTACAGAAATGCTCAGAAGCAATTCGTAAAGTACACGGACGAGATCAACAATTTTGGCATACCAGGCATGAGGTTAGATTTAGGCGTAGGCTATGCTCCGTTTAGTGCGCTAAACCCATATTTCGAACGCTTGTTGCCAGATGCAGAAGTGGGAGCAAAAACTTACTTGCAGTTTGTTAGCGGAAGAAATCATACGTTTTTCACTTGTTGGCTGGGAAATAATGACGTTTTAGGATGGGCTACAAACGGTGGTGTTGCTGGCGCAGATCCAACAAAAGCATTAACGCCAAAAGCAGCATTTACACAGGCTTACAATGCTGTAATTGCAACAATGACTGCTCAAGGTCAAAAAGGTGCAGTTGCGAATATTCCAGATGTTACTTCTATTCCATTTTTAAATACGGTAACCGTTGCTGCTATAAGTGCTGGTTTAAAAGCTAACCCTCAAACTGCTAGTTATAGTTTAATCATCAATGCATTAAATCCAGTTACCGGCCAGCATTCTGCAAGGGTAGCAACTAATGAGGATTTAATTGTATTAACATTTAAGACCGCGGAAATTGGTGTAAATGGATATGGATTAAGTCCTTTAAATCCGATATCAGACAATCAAGTTTTAGATAAGGCAGAGGTGGCAATAGCACTAGATTACGTAAAAAGCTACAACGCGACTATAAAATCAGTTGCAGATGCCAAAGGATTAGCGCTGTTTGATGCTTATACTTTATTAAACTCTTTTAAAGGAGCTGGAAAAATAATTGATGGTGTTGATTTTAATTCCGGGTTTATTAAAGGAAACGCTTTCTCTTTAGACGGTGTTCATCTAACACAGAAAGGTTATGCTGTTGTTGCAAATGGATTTATAAGCGTTATTAACGCAAAATATGGATCTAGTTTAAGTACAGTTCCAATAGCGAACTATCCAGCAGTAAAATTTCCATAAATCAGTTTTTACAGCAAAAAAAAGCTCCTCAGAAAATTTTGAGGAGCTTTTTTTTTATAATAGAATTTTGATTCCCTAAACGCTGTAAGTTGTAGAAGATGTATCTCCACCTCTACCAGTCCAGTTAGTATGGAAAAACTGACCTCTTGGTTTGTCTAATCTTTCGTAAGTGTGTGCTCCAAAATAATCACGTTGTGCTTGCAATAAGTTTGCTGGTAACCGCTCAGTTCTGTAACCATCGTAAAAGTTTAATCCTGCGCTTAAGCAAGGAACAGGAATACCATCCATTACTGCTGCCGAAATTACTCTTCTTAATCCAGCTTGGTGCGCAGTTACTTTTCCTGCAAAGAAAGGATCTAATAATAAGTTAGCTAAATCTGGATTGTTATCATAAGCTTCTTTGATATTACCTAAGAATCTAGAACGGATAATACATCCACCTCTCCACATTAAAGCAATACCACCATAATTTAAACTCCATTTAAATTCAGCAGCAGCTGCTTTCATTAATTGGTAACCTTGTGCGTAAGAAATCACTTTAGCTGCATATAATGCATCTCTTAAATCATCTAACATTGCCTGCTTATCTCCAGAAAAAGCTGGTTTAGGTCCTGTTAAAATTTTTGATGCTGCTACACGCTCATCTTTTAAAGCGGATAAACATCTAGCAAAAACAGATTCGGTGATCAAAGTCAATGGAACACCTAAATCTAACGCAACAGTACCGGTCCATTTACCAGTTCCTTTTTGCATGGCAGTGTCCAAAATCTTATCAACCAATGGTTGTCCGTCTTCATCTTTAAAAGCCAAAATATCACGAGTAATTTCTACCAAGTAACTATCTAACTCACCTTCATTCCATTCGGTAAACACTTCATGCATTTCATCGGCAGACATTCCTAAAACGTCTTTCATAATCTGATAAACTTCATTGATCAACTGCATGTCGCCGTATTCGATACCGTTATGGATCATTTTTACAAAATGACCAGCACCGCCTTCGCCTACCCAGTCGCAACATGGAGTTCCATCATCAACCTTGGCTGCAATTCCTTGAAAAATTGGTTTTAAAGCAGGCCATGCTTTTGGAGAACCTCCCGGCATAATAGATGGGCCTAACAAAGCACCTTCTTCGCCACCAGAAACACCAGCTCCTATAAACAATAAACCTTTGCTTTCTACATATTTAACTCTACGTTCGGTATCAGGGAAATGAGAGTTTCCACCATCAATAATAATATCACCTGGCGATAATAAAGGAATTAATAAATCGATAAAAATATCAACCGGCTTACCAGCTTTTACCATCAACATTACTTTACGCGGGCTTTTTAAGGAAGAAACAAAATCTTCTATGGTATGTGCACCATAAATGTTTTTGCCTTTTGCTCTGCCTTCAACAAAGCCTACAACTTTATCAACTGTACGGTTAAATGCGCTTACATGAAAACCTTTACTTTCCATGTTAAGGATTAAGTTTTCGCCCATTACGGCGATACCAATTACGCCAATATCAGATACTTCTTTCATTATTTAAGGAATTGAAAATTATTTAAAATTAAATGTTTGAAACGTGTTATAAAAATTGAGGGTATAACACAAGCTCCCAAACAGGATTTTATTTACGGAACCAAAGCTAAGGATACATTTTTTAAAAGAGCTAAAAATCCCTAAATAATTTGTGTCGTAGGCTTTTGTTGTTGGTAAGGATTATTTAATTTACAGCACAGTTTAACGTTTATTTTTAATGCTGTTACGCGTTAACGATAGAAACGGCTACCGGCTTTTTTGTGGCTAAGGCCAGTGCAGTATGAGTGGATAGCGTGTTTAAACGTCCATAAGAATTAATTTTTGGATGCAAAACGTGTAATAATACAAAAGCTTAAACCTTAATACTTGACGTAAAAAAGTTTAAGCTTTTGATAAATTGGCATTGGCTTACAAACTAAACCGCCTTAACTACTGTTTCTATATTTCCTTTGGTGGCTTTTGAGTAAGGGCAGCCTTTGTTAGCAGCATCTGCCAGTTTTTGCGTTTCCTCAAGTTCTAATCCAGGAATATGAACGTGAATCTCAGCAGATAACTGATAAGACGTTTCGCCTTCTTGGTTAAAGCTCACATGAACTTCTGCTGTTGCATCGCTCACATCAACTCCATCACGTTTCCCTACAGAACCTAAAGCGCCTAAATAGCAACTTCCCCAAGCGCCAGCGAACAACAATTCTGGGTTAGCAAAACCGTCTTCGCCACCCATTGCTTGTGGGGCTTTTAAATCCATATCGATTACGCCATCGGCAGATTTAATATGTCCGTCTCTTCCTCCTTTTGCAGTTACTACTGCGGTATATAACTTTTTCATTTCAATAAGTATCTAATAAAAAAAGTCGGCCTCACCATGAAGCCGACCTAAAATAAATTCATAGGTAGATGAAATTATTCTGCTGATGCTCCTTCGTTAACAAACGATTCTGCAATTTTTGTTAAAGCAACATCAGTTGTTTTTTCGTTTTCTAAAGTTTTTGTTAATAAATCGTACACATCATTGTGTCCCATAGTTTTAGCAAAAACTCTTAGCGTTCCGTACGTTGCTATCTCGTAATGCTCCACTTTTTGAGCGGCTAAAATTAAACCCGCGTCGCGTACCATTGTGTCTTTATCTGTATCTTCAATAATCGAACTCGCTTCTTCGAGCAAACCAGCCATTGCTTCACATTTTTTTCCTGCAGCTTTTTCGCCCAGTAACTCAAAAACCTGCTCTAATGTCTCTACATGTTTTTCGGTTTCCGCTAAGTGTTTATCGAAAGCTTTAGCTAATTCCTTACTTGTTGCGGCCTTCTTCATTTTTGGAAGTGCTTTAACTAAATGCGATTCTGCCCAATAAATATCTTTTAACTCGTCAACGAAAAATTTATGGAATTCTGAATTTTTCATTTCTTTTGATACTTCTGATTTTTTTTCTGTTGCCATGATGTTTTTTATTTAAGATATATGATTGTTATGTTATTATGCTTTTACAAAAACAACTAAAATGCCAAAACTCATCAGCATCGTTAAACGTCAAATCTTTAAATGCTGTTTAATTTTTTTAAGTATTAGATTGAGACTAGCCTTAACATTAACCTTAAGTTTTATTTATCTTAAAAACGAGTGTAGATAATACAAGTCAATAACAATTTATGTTGCCGGAATAGGCGTGAAAAATTGTTAAATATGGGAATGATGCTTATATTAAGAATAGGTTTATTATTTTCGCAAAATAATAATCGTTTTTATGGAAGAATTTGAAGACAGCCGAGCATCTAAAAAAACCAAGACCATTTACGTATCTACTGTTATCAGTATTTCTTTAGTGTTGCTAATGGTGGGATTGCTTGGGCTTATTATTGTTCATGGAAGAAAACTATCCAACTACGTTAAAGAAAATATTGTTTTAAATGTGATTATTAACGAAGGCACTAAAGAAGTTGATATTCTACAGCTGCAAAAACAGGTCGAAAAAAACAATTACGTAAAATCTACCCAATACATCAGTAAAGAGATTGCCGCCCGTAACTTGACCAAAGATTTAGGCGAAGATTTTATTAAATTTTTGGGTTATAACCCGCTACTTTCTTCCATTGATGTTTACATGAAAGCTGATTATGCAAATAATGAAAGCATTGAGTTACTGAGTAAAGACTTGCGTAAAAATACAATGATTAACGAAGTACGCTACCAAAAATCGTTGGTAGATATGATTAACCAAAACATAAAAACCATTTCTATTGTAATACTAGGCTTTGGTTTTGTACTGCTAATTATTGCCGTTGGATTAATCAACAATACCATTCGTTTAGCTATTTACTCACAACGTTTTTTAATAAAAAGTATGCAATTGGTTGGTGCAACCAGAGGCTTTATACGTAAACCTTTTATCAACTACGGGATTTTACATGGCTTTATAGCTGGATTAATCGCTGTTATTTTGTTAGTACTTACTTTATACTTTGCGCAACAACAAATCCCAGAATTGGTTATTTTAACTGATTATTATGAGTTTGGTTTAGTGTTTCTAGGGGTAATTGGCGTGGGAATTCTAATTTCTACCTTAAGCACCTATTTTGCAGTAACCAAGTATTTAAAACTTAAAGTTTACGATTTATACAGATAAAATCATGGCTCAAAAACCAAATTCAACAGATCAAAATGTTGCACACTTTGTTTTCGAAAAACAAAACTACATTTTAATGATTGTAAGTATTGTGATAGTTATTATCGGCTTTATGTTGATGAGTGGAACAACTGATATTTACAGCTTCACTAAAATAGTATTGGCGCCAATTGTAGTAATTGGCGGGTTCATACTTGGTTTTTTTGCTATTTTAAAGAAAAGATCCAAAAATTAAATGACTACTTTTCAAGCAATTGTATTGGCCATAATTGAGGGCCTTACAGAATTTTTACCGGTGTCTTCCACCGGGCATATGATTATCGTATCGTCCCTAATGGGAATTCAATCAGATAACTTCGTTAAGCTTTTCACGGTTGCAATCCAATTGGGCACCATTCTATCTGTAGTTGTTTTATATTTCAAAAGATTCTTCAGAAGCTTCGAGTTTTATTTCAAATTGCTTGTCGCATTTATTCCAGCAGTTATTTTAGGTCTACTTTTTAGTGATACGATTGATGAATTATTAGAAAGCCCGATGACCGTAGCAGTGACACTTTTATTGGGTGGAATTGTTTTGCTTTTTGTAGACAAATGGTTTAATAACGCAGACATTGACGATACGGACAAAATCCGCTACGTCACCGCGTTAAAAATTGGTTTTTTTCAGTGTCTAGCTATGATTCCAGGCATGTCGAGGTCGGGCGCTTCCATTGTTGGCGGAATGTCTCAACGACTAACTCGCAAAGCTGCTGCAGAATTTTCATTTTTTTTAGCAGTACCAACGATGTTTGGTGCAACGGCAAAAAAACTTTACGACTTTTTTAAAGCGGGACATGTGATTACGTCACAAGAAATAAATCTGCTCATTATCGGTAATGTAGTTGGTTTTATAGTTGCGCTCATCGCAATTAAAAGTTTTATCGACTTTTTAAGCAAACACGGATTTAAGATGTTCGGAATTTACAGAATTATTGTAGGTGCCATTATTATTGTGCTTCTATTGAGCGGTCATGATCTGAAAATGATTTAGAATGAGTGAAGAAGCTAAAAAAAGAGATTTTCCAAAATTCAACTTTACACAGGGCGAGGTTTTATTATTAAATAAACCTTACCAATGGACGTCTTTTGATGTTGTTGGTAAATTGAGAAATTCTTTTAAGCCGTTAAAGTTAAAAGTTGGTCATGCTGGTACTTTAGATCCTTTAGCTACCGGACTTTTGATTATTTGCACCGGGAAGCTTACCAAACAAATTGACACCTTCCAAGCTGAAGAAAAAGAATATACCGGCACTTTTACGTTGGGTGCAACCACTCCGTCTTACGATTTAGAGACCGAAATTGACGAGACCTTTGACGTTTCTAATCTTTCTGACGAATTAATTTTAGACAACTGCAAACACTTTGTTGGCGATTTAGAGCAATATCCACCCGCACACTCGGCAATAAAAGTTGATGGTGAGCGCTTGTATTTAAAAGCGAGACGTGGAGAAGAAGTAGAATTGAAACCAAGGAAAGTAACTATCAGCGAATTTGAAATCACGAGAATTGAATTGCCTGAGGTTGATTTTAGAGTTGTTTGCGGCAAGGGAACATACATACGCTCGTTAGCAAAAGATTTTGGCGAGAAACTAGGGAATGGTGCTCATTTATCAAAATTAAGAAGAACCAGAAGTGGTAATTTTAAAATTGAAGATGCCTTTGAAATTATGGAACTGGTAAACCATGTGAGAGAGATTAAGGTTTTAGATAATTTTGAATGATAGATAGGTCAATTTTGAATGAGCGAAGGAGCGAATGATTGAATGTCTAAAACAATTTTAAAGGATTGAATGAGTGAAGGAATGAATGCTTAATAGCTCAGTTTTAAAGGAGTGAATGATAGAAGAATTGAATGTTAAAAAGTGGATACTAGTCTTTGCTCCATTAATCTTTGCTCTTTGTTTTTCTAATCGTTGCTTAATTCTTTGCTCTTTGCTCTTTGCTCTTTATTCTTTTCTCGTTATTCTTTGCTCGTTATTCTTTGCTCTTTAATCCTTACTCCTTACATACTCTACAAAGCAAAATGCAAATCTATCATCATATCAAAGATTTTAAGCGCTTAAAAAATGCGGTGGTTACCATTGGCACTTTTGATGGTGTGCATTTAGGGCATCAGCAGATTATTAAAGAGCTGATTGAAAAATCTAAGAAAAACGGTGGCGAATCTGTTATTCTAACTTTCTTTCCGCATCCGCGGATGATTTTAAATCCGGAAAACCATACGTTAAAAATGATTAACACCATGGCAGAGAAAGCGAATATTCTCCACCACTTGGGCGTTGATCATTTAATTATCACTCCTTTTACACGCGATTTTTCCAACCTCAACGCCGAAGCTTATATTAAAGAAGTTTTAATTGAACAGATTGGCATGAAGCAAATGGTGATTGGATATGATCATCGTTTTGGTAAAGATAGATGTGGTGGCTTAGCGGAATTGAAAGAATTTTCGGCACTTTATGCCTATGCTGTAATCGAGATTGCAGAAGAAGATGTTCGAGATATTGCTGTGTCATCCACAAGAATCAGAACTGCGCTTAACGAAGGCGATGTTGACACTGCAAACCAATTGATGGGACATCCGTTCACCCTTTCGGGGAAAGTGATTAAAGGCGACCAAATTGGCAGAACTTTAGGCTACCCTACCGCAAACTTATTTATCGAAGAAAGTTATAAAATTATCCCCTCTGACGGAATTTACGCGGTTACGGTTGAAGTTCTAGAATCGAGAAATAAGAATCAAGAACTTTATAACCCTTATCAGCCAACGAGCTCAAAAACAACTGGTGATAAATCTAACGTTTATAAAGGAATGGCTTACATCGGTCATCGTCCAACTATAAACGGATTGAGCCAGAATATAGAGGTTAATATTTTTGATTTCAGTGGAGATATTTACCATCAAACCATCAAAATGAAGTTTCTTCATTTCATCCGTCACGATGTAAAGTTTGAAGGTTTGGAGAAGCTAACCGAACAGCTTGGAGTGGATAAGTTGGCAACATTAGCATACTTTAACAACCAACCACTTTAAATTTTATAGCTATCTTAGTTTTAATGAAACTTGATAGCGAAAAAGCCGCATTTCTAAAAGAAACCATCCAGCACTGGCAAAAAAAAGGTATTCTAAGTCCTGAGAAAGCCGAAGAATTAAACAATAGTTTCACCGTAAAATCTTTCGATTGGCAAAAATTAGCGCAATATGCCATCTACATTTCTTTGGCTTGTGGTGTTTTTGCATTAGGTTCGTTGTTACTTGATAAACAAATTACCAAAATACTTTCTTCACTTTACAACACCCCAAACATTATCATTTGCGTTATCTCTTTTCTTGCAGCTGCTTATTTTTTAATTGTTGGTAATAAGAGAAGAAAGAAAAAAGTAAACCGAGTTTTCAGCAACGAAGCAATGCTTTTTGCAGGCGTGTTATTGATAGCAAATGGATTGGCTTACTTAGGTAAAACTATCGATAAAAGTTCAGAAAATTACGCACTTTTGTTTCTAGCCGCTGTTCCGTTATATGCTTTTTTAGGTTATTATTTTAAATCAAGACTAATCTGGAGCTTCGCGTTGTTCTCTTTAGGTGCTTGGTTTGGCACTCAAACTAGTTATTTAAGCAAAAGCAACTTCTATTTTTTGGGGATGAATTATCCTTTGAGGTTTGTTTGCTTTGGTTTAATCCTCACAACAATATCCTTTCTTTTTGTTTACCTCAAAAAATTAAAGGACTTTCAGTTTGCAACCTATTTCATAGGTCTGTTGTATACTTTTGTAGCACTTTGGCTGCTTTCCATTTTCGGAAATTTCGGAAGGATTGATGATTGGTATAAAATTAGTCAGGTGAGTTTATATGGATGGGCCGGTTTATCCGTTGCAGTATGTTTACTTACCTTTTATTTAGGGTTTAAGTTTAAGGACGAACTTGCCAGAGAATTTGGCGCAACATTCTTAATCATCAACTTATATACGCGTTTTTTCGAATACTTTTGGGATGCTTGGCATAAAGCAATTTTCTTCTTGATATTGGCCTTATCTTTTTGGATAATAGGTAGAAAAGCCGAGAAAATATGGAATTTAGAGTTTTTGAAAGAAGAAGCTGATTAAAATAATGAAGGTCAGTAAATCAATCTAAATCAAAAACATTCATAAACTAAAAAAGCCCCGTTTGGGGCTTTTACTATTTAATAAGGTCTAACGTCTCTTCAATATTTATGTCTCCGTGAGACTGGTCTAAAACACATTCTCCGTCCTTAATTAAAAGCAATTGAGGCGACTCATGATGGACACCGAAAATTTCAGCGATTTGGCTAGAAATATCTCTATGTGCTAGTAAATCTAAAAAATAAGGTTTTACGGTTTCTGGCAAATCATCCAAATCCATATCAACTCGCTTTTTTGCCATCATACTGATGGAACATCTTGTGCTGTGCTTAAAAATAACACTATAACCAGCATCCGCTTTGATGCTTTGTAAAGTTTCTGTACTATCTAATTGAATCCAACTCATGGTTTTAAAAATATATTTTTATCTACCTTCTTCAAAACCTTTGCCACAGGGTAGTTAATTGTGTTTTTACCGTTAATATTTACTTTTCTAGTAGAAAGCTTTAACCCATTCCCTAAATCTTTGTAGGGTTTCCAATTAAAAATGGATGGATCTGTTTGATTCTGCAACAAAAATTTCCACCTTATAATTTCGCCTGTTTGACTGTTAACGTATAACCAATACTGATCGCCAGGTGTTAACCCAACTTTATCAAAATTAAGGTGTACTACATTGCATAATGCGCCATCAACCGTTTCATTAGCTTCAAGATTAGTATTTACGCCTTCGTCTTGCAACTTAAGTGGCACCATTAACCAATAACTATCATTGATAAATGCACCGTAAGCGATTTTCAATGCTTGGTCTGCTTCTGCACCTTGTTGCAATACATTATCTACATATACGGTTCCCGCTTTCGTGTTTACATTAAATAAGGCAATAGTTTTTTTGCCGGTAGCATCAGAAGTTTCTAAACGGTAATCTCCAGTATACCTGTCCCAAATATGTTTTCTTGCCGGACTCGCTTTTCCCTCTCGCTCTGGCGCAAAATCAAACTGAAAATATCTACTCTTATCAAATTTTGATTTTCCTCCTACAGCATTCCAAACTTTCTCAAATACCTTATCCTTAGTTTGCGCATCAGAACACGACGTGAAAATGAAGCACAACAAACCATATAAAAGAAATTTTCTCATAGGTATTTTTAATTAAAAAGGAATAAATTGATTAACGTCTTCCTTTTGATTCGGGATAAGAATTGTATGCTGGGCACAATTTAGAGCTGCAAGACTGCAAAACAGCCCCTAAAATCATTACTGAGAGCATAACAAAGATTATTTTTTTCATTCTAATATGATTAACGTATTTAATATTTAAACATTATTACGAAGAGCAGAAAATTAAGTTTCAGAAAGCAATTTAAGTAAAAAATAAATTTTATTTCCGAGAATAGATTTAAAGACCAATAATAAAATTAGAGCTCAGCAGTAAAAGCAGCCATTTTAATTGCAGTTATAGCAGCCTCATCACCTTTATTACCATGTTTGCCCCCAGCTCTATCTAAAGCTTGCTGTTGATTATCAGTAGTTAACACGCCAAAAATCACAGGTTTTGTGTGTTTAATACCCACATTTGCCAATCCGTTTGCAACTGCATTGCAGATAAAATCAAAATGTTTGGTTTCCCCTTGAATTACGCATCCTAAGCAAATTACCGCATCTAACTCTTTATTGCTCAACATTATATCAGCACCTGCAATTAATTCATAACTACCGGCTACTTCTACAGAAACAATATTTTCTTCTTTTACCTCGTATTTTATCAACGAATCATAAGCACCACGGTATAATGCGCCCGTTACTTCTGCATTCCAAGCAGCTACAATAATCCCAAACTTATAAGATTTACCAGACGGAACTGTAGTATGAGAAAAATCTGAAAGATTTTTAAGGTTCGAAGCCATATTTTAACATAAAAAAAGGTTAGCTGTTTGCCAACTAACCTTAATATTTTAACATCTTATAAATTACAACTTGCCTTGTGCTCTTGCAATGTACATATCAATCGTACCAGCAACTGCGCTTTCGGCATAGTCTGTTTTAATTTTAGTATAAGTATCTACAGCAGCTTTAAAGTTTTTTTGCTCCTCATAAACCAAACCTAATTTTTTAAGAAAAATTGGTGCGGCAAAAAGGTTATCGCCTTTTGAACTTGCTTTCTTGTAAAAAGTGACTGCTTGGTCGTAATCCTTAAGTTCAACATAAGCATCACCGGCAGCGCCCAATGCTTCTGGAGCAATAATAGCATCTGTACCATTATATTTTGTTAAGCTTTCGGCAGCTTTTTGGTATTCTCCCTTGTTAAGGTAAGCAACACCCACATAATAATAAGCTAAGTTAGCTGATTTTGTATTATCGTAATTTTCAATTATCTTTTCGAAACCTGGAAAATTACCATCTCCTTTAATTGCCTTGTCCCATTCTTTTTGTTCCCAGTACGCTTGTGCTTTGTACATTTGATTTATGGCCTCAGTTTCACGTGGTGCCAAATAAAGTTTTTGATAAGCAAAAAATAAAACTACCAATCCTACTATTGTTGCAGCTATAACAATAAGACTCTTTTTGTTCTCTTGTATAAAATCGCTGGTTTTACCCATTGATGATGCTAGGCTTGTTGATTGTTCTTGGTGTGTATTCGACATTTTTAGGGTTCTATTAAAGATTGCAAAAATAGTGTTTTAGTTAAAAACAACAACCTATTATTTAAAATATTGTAATATAGTACTATTAACTGCATTTAACGCAAGCTGAGGCGCTATTTTTACAATAATTATTTCTTTTTTTACTGATAAAAATGCTTTACACAGTTTATCGTCTGTTGATTTCATAAATTTGCGTCATGTATCTAAAAAAAATCACGCTAGTAAACTTTAAAAGTTACGACGAAGCCGAGCTAAGTTTTATTGACGGAGCAAATGCTTTTACCGGCAACAATGGAGCTGGCAAAACCAATTTGTTAGATGCGATACATTACCTATCATTATGCAAAAGCTATTTTAACCCAATTGATAGTCAACAGATCAAACAAGACCGTGATTTATTTATGTTACAGGGCGTTTTTGATAAAAACCAGAACGACGAACTTATTGCCTGTGGTGTTAAAAAGAACCAGAAAAAGCAGTTTAAGCGAAACAAAAAAGAATATCACCGTTTAGCAGATCATATTGGGTTATTTCCTTTGGTAATGATTTCTCCCAACGATATCTCGTTGATTTTAGAAGGAAGTGAAGAAAGACGAAAATTTATTGATACCGTAATCTCTTTAACTGATGCCAGCTATTTGGATGAGCTGATCATTTACAACAAGACCCTACAAAATAGAAATGCTTTATTAAAGCAGATTGCTGATAGTGGCAAATACGACCCAACTTTATTAGAAATTTTTGATGATCAACTGATTAACTCGGGGAATAAAATTTTTGAAAAGCGACAATCATTCATGCAAATTTTTACTCCGGTTTTTGATCAGCATTATAAATATTTGACAGATGAAGCCGAAAGTGTTAGTCTAATTTATGAGTCGCCACTGTTAAGCAACAGCTTTGCTACTATTTTAAAACAGAATTTGGAGAAAGATCGCATTTTACAACGAACTAGTCAGGGCATCCACCGTGATGATTTGGTGTTTCAAGTGCATGAAAACATGCCTTTAAAAAAGTTTGGTTCGCAAGGGCAACAAAAATCTTTTTTAATTGCTTTAAAACTGGCCAAATACTCTTTCATATACCAACAAAAAGGATTTAAGCCTTTGCTTTTATTAGATGATATTTTTGACAAACTGGACGATTTGCGCACTACCAAACTAATGAAAATGGTTTCGGCAGATGATTTTGGTCAATTGTTTATTACTGACACCAATGCCGATAGGGTAAAGCGTATATTTGGAGACATTAAGGTTGATTTAAATTTGTTTGAGATTAAGAATAGCATTGTAAACCATGAGTAGAGATAATGACAAAACGCTGAAGCAAGCAATGGATCAAATGTTAAAAGTTTATCGCTTAAAACATAAATTTGATGAAACGCATGCGGTAGAATCTTGGGAAGCTATTGTTGGCAAAGCCGTTGCAAACCGTACTAAAGAAATTTTCATCAGAGAGAAAAAGCTTTTTGTACGCATAGAATCATCCGTGGTTAAAAACGAACTGACCATTATGCGAGCCCAAATTATTGCTAATTTAAATGAGAAAGCAGGCTCAGAAGTAGTTTCAGAAATTATCTTCCTTTAAATCAAATTCAATCCTACCAAAACATTATCCAAACACATTATATTCTGGTTTCCAGTTTTGCAAAGTATTGGTATACATTGCTTCGTTAGCTAAATGCACACAAATAGCAGTAGTTGCACCCGTTAACACGTTTGATGTTGGTTCGGTATTTTTATTAACACAACGGTAAAAATCTTTTAACGAATGCCAGCTTCCGTCTTTCTCTTTATCTGCAATAATGGGTATTCCGCCTTCTTTATTCCATTCAATTTTTGTGGCTCCTGTAACACCGTCAACAGTTTGCAAATCTTTTAGGGCTTTCTTTTCTGGGTAAAAAATAGCATCGTTAACAAGCATAGAAATCATGCCTTTTGTGCCTTTGATTTTAAACAAGTAACCATCATGTTCGTTGGATAAAGTAGATCCAAAATTACCAACCATGTTTTCTTTTTCGTATCTAAACATCACCTGTACGTTGTCAAAGGTTTCTCGTCCGTCCTTGTAATTATCAACTCCACCAGTTGCCATAATGTGAGTGGGATGCGTATCAAATGCCCAATTAATAAAATCTATTTGATGTGAAAGCAGCTCGGCCGCCAATCCTCCCGAATATTCTTTATACATGCGCCAGTTTATTTGGCGTTCTAAATCTGGACTAGGAACAGCTCGTCTCCAATTATTATTTCTATCCCAGCGGCAGTCGATTTGAGTTACTTTACCTAAATAACCGTTTTTAATCATATCCTTAACCTTAAAATACAAAGGCGCATATCGGTATTGATGACCAACTTGCAAAACTTGTTTAGAATGTTTTTCTTTTAATTTCACGAGTTCTAAAGCCTGAGGAATATTATACGTCATGGCTTTTTCTAAATAAATATGCTTGTTATTCTGTAAGGCTGCTTTTGCAATCTTAAAATGTTCGCTCAAAGTAGTTGCAATAATTACCGCATCCACATTTTTTGATTTTAACAAGGCTTGATAATCTGTAAAACTTTCAAATTCAGAATTACCTAATATCTTTTTAGCATTATCCATTCGAAAGCCCAATACGTCACATATTGCCGTTACTTTAAACCACTGAGACATGGATTGCATGGTTTTTATTAAGCCCGTCCCCCTATCGCCACAGCCTATTACTGCTATTTTTAATTTAATATCATCTGCTTCAATTGCTTTCGCAATTGGATTTTGCAATAATACGCCACCGGCTACTAAACTAGATTTTTGTATAAAACTTCTTCTTTTCATTTTAAAATTCCTTAATCGTTGGAAATCCAGCACTGCAAGTATCTTTTACAATTCCGTCCTTCTTATAAACTAAATAAGCAGATAAATCACTACGCTGCTTTAGAAATACCATTGCTTTTTCAAACCCTAAGCCCATTAATACGTTATCAAAACCATCTGCAGTAATAGCATCTTCCGCGTATACGGTAACACTAATCAAATCGTTTTGTAAATAATAGCCTGTTTTCGGGTCTATTAAATGATTGATTCTTTTGTTTCCGGCTTGATGAAATTTTCGGTAATTCCCTGACGTGGTTATGGCACCTTCATCAATTTCAATGTACTTTTGCATTGGTAAAAAATCCCCATCACTAACTGCTTCTATTCCAACTTTAAAAGCTTTGTTTTGTGGCTTTCTCCCTTTCGCTCTAAGCTCGCCTCCAAGTTCTACAATGTAACTGCGTATCCCCTTTGTTTCTAAAAACCCAGCAATTACATCAACCGAATAACCTTGTGCAATGCCATTTACATCTACTTTAACATTAGGGTTATCCTTTGTTAATTGATTTCCTTTAATTTTCAAATGCTGGTAGCCTACATTTTTAAGGATTGATTTTACTACCGCAGAATCTGGCAAATATTCGGGCTTTATTGGGCCAAAGCCCCAAGCACTAACCAGAGCGTAAACGGTAATATCAAAAGCACCATCACTTTCTTTCGAAATTTCCAATGACTTCTCTGCTACATTTTTAAAATGGAAATCCATCTCTACGCCTTTCTGAGAATTATTAAATGCAGAAATTAGACTGTAAGGCTTATAAATTGACATCGAACTATCAATTTTTGTTAAAATGCTATCCACTTGGAGCTTTGACACCACTTGATCTTTTGCATAATAATTGATTGTATAGCTTGTTCCCTGCGAGAGACCGGTTAGCGAATAAAGATTCAGCTTATCTTCTTTTTTAAATCCAGTAGTGATTAGTATAAAACCAATCAAACAAAGTATAAAAGGTTTTCTAGCTGAAAGTATACAACTAGAAAATCTTTTTGCCAAATGCTTCATCAATTAATATTCGAATGCTTTTCCGTTTACCATTACTTCCTGAGTTTTCTCGTTGAACGTAGCTTTATAACCCGTTCTAACAGAAGCGTTGGTCATGATATTAGCGATAGAATGGTAATAACCTGCCTCAACTGGTGCATGAGTTTCTTTTCGACTTCTTATGCACTCCATCCAATTACGCATGTGATTGCTCACTAAATCATCCGCACCAGCATCTGCAGCAGCGTCAACTTTTACCAACTCCGATAGTTTGACGGTTGGAAGTAGGTTGGGTTGCATACCCATTGCCGATGCTGGACCTGCTTTTAAACCACCAACCGGAGAAACGGTGTTGGTATTTAAATTAAGCTCGCCACCATTTGAGTAATAGATTTCTGCGGGATTCTCATCTCCATTGTGCATTCTGGAGGTAAAAACCACTTGAAATCCGTCTTCTTTTTTGTTCTGCGGTCCATAATCAAAAACAGCCGTTGTAGTATCCCAGTTTCTACGGCCATCTTTCCATTGGTAAATTCCACCATTGGCAACTACGCTACGCGGATGTTGTAAACCCGTAAACCAATGCACCGTATCAATTTGATGGCTCATCCACTGACCAGGCATTCCGGATGAGTAAGGCCAAAACAACCTATACTCTAAATACTTTCTTGGATCCCATTTCTCAAACGGTCGGTTCATTAAAAAGCGTTTCCAGTCTGTGTCTTGTTCTTTTATTTTAGCAACTAAATCTGGACGTCTCCAACGGCCAGGCTGGTTCACATTCCAACTTAGCTCAACCATTGTGATATCACCAAATTTGCCTTGCTGAATAAAATCAGCCGCGGCCTTATAATTTTTTCCGCTTCTTCTTTGAGAGCCAATTTGTACAATTTGTTTCGAAGCTTTTACTGCTTTAAGCGCCGCCCTATTATCAGACATGGTTTCTGCAAACGGCTTTTCGCAATACACATCACAGCCCGCTTTTACGGCTTCAATAGTGTGCAAAGCGTGTTGAAAATCTGCTGTACTTACAATTACAGCGTCTAAATGTTTCATCGCATAAAGCTCATCGTTGTTTCTGCAAGCTTTTACGTGGTGACCAATTAAACCTTTAATATGGTTTGCACCTAATTCTCTACGGTAATTCCATAAATCAGAAACACCAACAATATCAAAGTTTAATTCTTTGTTACTCTTTAAGAAACTTGGCATTAATGCGCCAGCAAATCGATCAGAAAACCCGACCACTCCTACTCTAACCCTGTCGTTTGCGCCAATAATGCTCCCGTAGCTTTTAGCACTCATTCCCATTGTACCAAGGTAAGTTCCTGCTGCTGCTATTGCCGAAGTTTTTATAAATTTTCTTCTAGTATTATCCATGTTGTAGCTAATTAATTTAAGTCTTTGATTTTTAAACTACGGAATGAAACCTTATCGCCATGATCTTGCAAAAGAATATGTCCTTTTGGCGCCATCCCAAAATCTTTCCAGTCTTTGTACTTACTACCAGCGACTAAGTCTAAAAACTCTTTCGAACCACGAGTATATTCCAAAATTTTATAGCCGTTTAACCAGTATTCAATTTTGTTATCTGGATAAACGCGGATGATGCCTTGATTCCATTCTCCAATTTTCTTTTGAGAAGCTGGGATTTTTTTAGAAGTGATTAGATCGTATAACGAACCCAATGTTCTATTTCCATTTTTACCTAGTTTAGCATCGGGATGTTTTTCATCATCTAAAATTTGATATTCTGGACCTATCGCAGAACCTTTGTTGCCTTCAGATTCTGTTACAAAATACTTAACACCACTATTTGCACCTTCGCTAAGCTTAAAGTCAAACTTAAATTCAAAAGCATTGTATTGATTTTTAGTTACAATATCTCCACCGTTAGTAGATTCGCCACCGTTAGATTTTTCGACAGATAAAACACCGTCGCTTACCTGCCAACCACCTTTAGGGAAATCCTTTTTGTAGGCCCCTCTCCATTGATCCACGCTTTTACCGTCAAACAATAACGAGTACCCATTGTACTTTTCTTGCGCAGATAGATTGTTAGGGATTAAATTAACCACTTGAATGTGATCTGGCGCACTTGGCTTTAAGTTTTCAGTCTGGATTTTAATATTACGCCATCTGATTTCTTTACCAGGTTTATCGTCCTCCCCTATAGAATGAACTTGTAATGCGATAAACCCTTTTGGAGTTAAATCATCTACCAAGTTTGCTGTTGGTACTCCATTTACCCATGTACGAATGTTATTTCCGATTGCTTCAATTCTATATTTATTCCATACACCGTTTTTAAAAGCCGTTTTTCCTTTAGGATTTAACTCTAAATTATAAAGCCAGCCTCGGCGAGCTTCATCATAAACACCGCCACTCCAAGCTCTTGCAGATGGATCAACTTCCATTTGGTAGCCATGAACTCTTCCGTCCATATAGGCGGAGTTGCTCTCGCTTCTAAACTGGATACCTGAATTCATCGCTGGATCAACCAAAAGCTCCAACTCCAAAATAAAATCACCATAATTTTTTTCAGTTGCCAAAAATGAATTGGGCTCACCAACTTTAGTCGTACCAACTATTTCCCCTTTAACAATCTTATAATCGGCTTTTCCGTTAAGTTGTTTCCAACCTTTTAAGTCTTTGCCATTAAATAACGGCTTAAAATTTTGGGCACTTACAGAGGACGTAGTTATAAATAGCACCAATAGCATAAAACTGCTTCTTTTCAACATTGTAAATAAAATATTAAGTTTAAAAATGGATTACGAATTTAGTAACATTTAACAATAAAAGCCTTTTTAGTGCTTAATTTGATTGTTGAAACAAGTTTATATTTAGAATATCTAACTGTACTACATTTGTTATTTCTGTTAATGAGCAGTAAAATTTATTAGATAAACTTTTCTTTATAAAGCAACCTAACATATTATATTTGGTTTTCAACTATATTTTAAATCTCTTCTAAGTTATAAATGATAAAATTCATTAAAGCAAGCTTTTCTCTTGCCAAAAACATAAAAACAACTGGAGCGTTAACAGAAACCTCACTTTTTGTAACTAAAGAGATTACTCGCAACATAATCCCAACTAAATCTCAGATTATTTTAGAAGTTGGTGCTGGACATGGGAATGTTACAAAAGTGATTCTAAAAAAAATGCACCCCAAATCTACACTCTACTCTTTTGAATTAAATCGTGATTTTTGCTTAACGATGCAGGAAAAATTCAATGACCCTAGACTAAAAATCATAAACGATAACGCTGAAAACTTTGAAAAATATTTGATAGAAAAAGAAGTGGACGCAATAATTTCTACGCTTCCTTTTACTTTATTTCCGAAACAACTTTCTCTAGAAATACTAAGCAAGTTTAAAGATAAACTTAACCAAGACGGACAGTTTTCACAAGTTTACTATTCTTTATTTTTTTTGAAAGTGGTGAGGCTTTTTTTTGACCAAAATAAGATTAAACTAGTTGCAAATTTCCCTCCAGCATTTATTATCCACAGCAGTAAGAAATAAAGTATTCCTAAAGTGATAAAAGAGTTAATAAATAAAATAGACAAAAAAACACTTATCATAGCAATCGTTTTTACACTGTTCTGTAGCGTTTTTGGTCTCTATATTTTTAAAGAATACTATATTTACGTTTATAAGTTTGACACCTCCAGTCCAAGAAATTACGTCTTTCAGTTATTCAATATCGGGATAGATTTTTTCATTTTTGTAATCTATTCATACTGTCTTTTCAATAGCAGAATTTGGATTAAGATTATAATGTTATTAATTCTAGTGCTCTGTCTCTCCACAGAGTTCGGCTACGTTAATTTTTATGGTAGTTTCTCAAAACCTAATGATATAGCAATTGCTTTAACCGCTACCGGTGAACAGGTTGATGGAAAAATATTTCAATATTTAAACTTCAAAATGTTAAGCATAATAATAGCTTTTGCTATTTGTCAATTTCTTTTAAAAAGCAAGCCAAGAAATTCTGGTTATAGACTGATCACATTAGTCTTTTTTTTATTTTTTATACACGCTACGTTTTCTTATTTAATTTATAAACATCTAAGTATTAAACTACACGGATTAATAGCGGTTAATATCAACGAAAATCAATTCCTGCCATTACCAATAGGAATTAACACGGTAACAAACTCCATTTTTGGTTACTTTATTATGGGTGACAAAGGCTTTAAAACTATACGTGATAAACTTGGATATCACGCAGATTCATTTCCCCAAAACAATATTGTAATTATTGTTGAAGAAACGTTGCGAGGCGATCATCTAAGTATTAACGGCTACAAAAGACCAACCTCTAATTTTTTGCAGGAACTACAAAGCCGAAACTTGTTGAAAAATTTCGGCATATGCGCAGCAGGAGCCACGGCTAGCCTTGCCTCAAATAATTTATTGCTTACTGGTATATTACCGCAAAACCCAAAAAAATCTACCGAAAGCTTCTCTAATCCAAGCATTTTCCAATATGCTAAAGCAAGTAATTATAAAACGTATTTCTTTGATGGCCAAATGAACGATAGATGGGCTGGAACCTTGGATGACTATAATTACGTTGACAACTTTATAAGCAGAAACACGCTGTTGCTTGGAAAAGCATTTAAATATGAAGTTGATTTTAACATTGCAAAATCGGTAAATCATATATTGGAAACGTCAAAAGGAAATTTAATATATGTAATAAAAAGAGGTTTTCATTTTCCGTATTCTAAAAATTATCCAGAAAACAAGAAAGTTTGGACTCCCGTTTATGATGATAATAGCGACGATAAACCTACTCCAACTGGCTTAATAAACAGTTATGATAACTCTCTTTTCTATAATCTCGATACTTTTTTTAGGATACTTATTGGGGATTCAAAAAAGTCCCTCTATCAAACGGTGATCATATATACAGGCGATCATGGGGAGAGTTTTTTAGAGGATGGAAAAAGCACCGAACACTCTAAAAGCGCAAAATTAGAAGCTAAAACAGCCCTAGCAATCATTGGAGAACAAATCAATGTAGATACTAATTATAAACCTTCGCATCATAATATTTTACCTACGGTATTGGATTTGATGAATTATCCTAAAAGTAAGATTAGATATCCTTATTCTCCATCGCTTTTACGGGCAAAAGAAAAAGATAATATTAAACGTTATTATATTCTTCCAGATTTAAATAACCCAAAAGTTTACGCATTTGACTAGAAGAAAAGGAAACACCATCAGTTGTTTGAATATACCTTGATAATATGAGTTCTTAAACGATAGCTTTCCGCATCATTAGCTTTTGCTGATTCAAATTTGATTACGCTGGACGCAATTGCAGGCATATGGCATTCCACACAATTACTAGTGCTGAGCGCTTTCTGATGTTGTACATTTTGATGGCAGGAAACACATTTCTGATTATAAAAAACCATTTTCTGTTTAGGTTGGTGTACGTTATGGCAACTCGTACAATCCAAAGACGCACTATTTTTGTAGCATTCGCTTCTCTTCAGTTGTTGTACTTGCTTTCCATGCACATCTGGCGAAGGCAAAGCGCCGAAATCCTGA
Organism: Sphingobacteriales bacterium; assembly: GCA_038243635.1. Taxonomy (GTDB): domain Bacteria; phylum Bacteroidota; class Bacteroidia; order Sphingobacteriales; family Sphingobacteriaceae; genus Pseudopedobacter. The sequence continues at coordinate 22,292 of JBBSQW010000002.1, read as the reverse complement.
TAGAAGAAATTAGAAAGTGTATCGCCTGGAGTAAATGAGAAAGTACTTTTAATAGCAGTTTGATCATTGCCCGAATGGCACACTCCGCACATATCTACTTTTTGGGAACGCGATAATTCCTTATATTTCGCCATATACCTTGCTTCCTTTACATTGGGGGTTGCGGTATGAAAATTTACATGATTAGCCGCCGGACCATGACAACGCTGACAATCGATTCCATATAAAATGGAGGCGGGTTTTAAGGTCTCTTCTTTTTGAAAACCTACAAACTTGACATCCGCATCTATGTGAGAGCTGTGGCATTCAAAACATCTAGTCACTATTGCTCTTCCAAAATAAGGATGATCTACGTTGAAACCTGGGCTATTTACCCATTTTGATCCGGTTGCTATAAAAGTGAGTGGTAACTGAAAAAGCTTATTATTTTGCCAGTAGCCAAAAGTTTGCGCTTTTTCGCCAGAGCCAAAGGCTATCTGTAGAGGATAAGCGCTCGTCTGACCAGCGTTCTCCAATACTTGAAAAAGACTATCTTTTCTCTTTTCTATGGTTATAGTCTCGCCATTTCTGTAAGTAACTTCTTCCCCGTTTTTATCGTAGTTGGCTAAGTTAGGATTAACCGGAGAACTGCTGTTAAAATGTGCCGTATGAACATAAGACTTGGCAATAACACTATGGCATTTCACACAGGTTTTATCAGAAGCAAACTCTGGACCCCGAATATCTTTCTTCTCCTGATCTGTACACTGAGCCAAAGCAATAATTCCTATAATCACCACCGAAAGAATAAATATTTGAATTAATTTAGGTTTCATCTATAGCATTTTGATATATGAGATTGTCTTATGAACTTTTGTAACAGCCTAGGATTTTGCATAACCTAGTTTCTTTGGCAAGCAGGAGAAAATCTGTACCATTAAACGCCAAAAATGTATCAGTTAAAATTAGTTAAACATTAATGCAGCAAAATTAAAACCTCCTTTGTTAACATAAACTTTGATGATGTTCTGGCCTTTTTTAAATTTAAAATCTCCAATATCTAACCATTTCCACTCGAATTCTGAGTTTGTATTAACCGCTACATTCTTGGTGTCTTGAAGTACGTTCCAAGCCTGCTCCGGAGATGTTTCTTCGCGTTTTCCTTTCCAATAGTCCAGCAAATTTTGATAAACTGCAGTTACTTTAATTCCTAATGGATTATTGATTCCCATCTTCTTTAACTGCCACCAAGCCCAGCCAATATTGTTTTGCTCTGCCAAACTTATGGCCTCTGTAAACCAAGTATTGGAGTTCTCGCCCGATTCCCCTAACCAAATTGGAATGTTCTCTTTCTGTCGATAGTTGATAAATTGCTGAATAGAGCCTTTTTATATTAAGACTACCGTATTTATGAAAACTCAACACTAAATTATCATCCCATTTTGGAAAAATACCACTATAGTTCTTGCCAAACCCATTGCCTTCAATGATGATGGTATGCTTTTTATCAACCTTCCGGATTTCTTTGGTGATCTCTACTATCAAATTGCGTAACGGAATATTTTTCTTTTCCTCTATCCCTCTAAAATCTGCACTATCCTGAAAGCCCCAGTTAGGTTCGTTAATTATGTCATAGCCACCAATCCATTGTTCATCCTTATATCTCTCCGCTAATTTCCTCCATAAAGCAATCATTTCTAATTGGTTATCTCTGCTTTCCCATAGCGAGAGTTTGGCTGGATTTCTATCTGATATATTCAAGTCATTCCCCTGCCCGCCCGGGGTAGCATGCAAATCCAAGATTAAATACATTTTGTTTGCCTTGCACCATGTTAACAGACTATCCGTAAGTTTGAAACCGTTATTAAGCCAAATATTTTCACCTTTATAGGTTCCTGCTCTGTAGGCAAAGTATATAGAGCATAATGCATGGGCAACCTCACAGAATTAAAACCCCATGAAGCCAGAGAATCAATATCAGTTTTGATGTATTGTTTTGCAAGCAAAGTTTATAAAACTCATCTGCCTTTTGTGTGCCCACCAGTTTGGTAATTTCCTCTTTAATACGATCCTGCCTGCCCAACTCTCCTACCTTAAACATATAACCTTCTTGTAGCATCCAGCCTCCCAAACCCATTCCACAAAGTATTATGTTCTCGCCATTCTCATTTACAATTTTTTCGCCATTAGCTTTTAAAAATCCCTGTGAAAACGCTCCTTGTGAAAAAGAGACTGCAATAACCAACAAAAGGTTATTTCTTAAATGTTTTAATGCAAAGTTGGGTTTCATGATAAAGTATTTATTTTCTTTTGTAAACTCTAACCCAATCCACAAAAGTTGAACATGGAAAAACTGCTTCCGGAGTAATCTTTCCGCCATAACTATAATTATCATTTCCGCCGACTCCTGCAGAAAGAATGATGTAGAACTGATGATCAAACGGATGCCACTCAGTAAAATGATGAGAATATTCTGAAAGCATTCTTCTCTTACCATCTACCATTTTCGTCATGTCTTGATCTTCCCCATCAGCATTTTGCCCCAACATGGTACCATCTTTAAAATAATTGATGTGGTAAATTTGGTCATCAACACTAAATTCTATTCTATCAGTAAACCAATCTATACGGTAAGTATGAAACCCGCCACTTCCAGAATTTTTATCATCGATGGTAATTGGCCAGCCCCCGTAAGAAGGCTTTGTCTGTGGCTCTTCCTTATTTGCATAGGAAAAATATGCGCCTTTATGTCCGTGGTTCCAATCGTTATATTGATTGTTCTCCCAAGACCATGCGTAATGGACCGTTCCAAGATTATAGTTAGGAATCGCTCCTACATATTCCATAATATCTATTTCGCCACCCTGAGGCCACATCAAATATTTCTGACCAGCCGGTATTTCGGCAGGCATCATCCAAAAAGCAAATCCCTGACCTTTATACCTAACGTCTCTAGACCATATCCTAGCTTCAACCCGGTAACCAGGTCCACAAGCAAATTTACCCTGAGTATTTATTCTACCACTTGTATAATGCCTATCCATGAAATCTTCGCGTTTGGTGGTAATGGCCAACGCACCCCCGTCGGCGTCTTTAACTCCAGTTTGAACTGCGATATTATCAATTCTGTTGGTAGCTCTATCCAACTGTCCGGTGCCAAAATCGCCATTTACGCCAGTTCCGGTTTCATAGTTCCATTTTTGTCCATCTAACGCAGTAGCGGTAAATTCATCCTGCCATGTTAAATCATAACCTGGGTACACCGTAGCATTATTTCCACCGGGTTTAACTTCGGGAGTTTCGGGTATAACAGGTGCCAATGCTGAGTGTTTGTTTTTTTTACATGCCACAAAACTTAATAAAATAACACCGAAAACTAACTTGTTGATTTTCATATTTATTAATCGATAAGGTAAGTACTAATAGAGTGTGCTTCACTTTCCGCTTCCGCAGTAACCCCTTTTATCCAAATGATATGTTTGACTTTATTAGGAGAACTATTCATTACCACCAAAACAACTTTACCATCCGGATTTATAAATGCAGTAGATTGCAAAAATTCACGACTGGAAGCAACGCCAATTCTTTTAGCCCCGGGCTTAATGAATTTGGAAAAATGGCCAATGTAATAGTATGCATTGGTATAAATGAGTTTGTTTGTTTTAAGGTTAGCATGTATAGGCGCAAAACAAAAGTTTCCAACATGATTTGGTCCGCCTTGCTCATCCAACAAAACATTCCAGTCCATCCAGGCCGCAGTTCCAGCGTTAAAATCATTGATCATAGAATGTCCGTACCGCTCTCCTAAAGACCAGTTGTTAACGCTATCTAAATTAAAAAGCTCTTTACAGCCTTCAATAAAAACAAGTTCTTTATTTGGAAACGTTTCTTTTACTTTGGCTACATTATTAAAAAGCATTGGTCCACCTGTCCAGGTTTCGTACCAATTTATTGTAGTACGCATTCAACAATTCTTGCTGCTGGTCTTTAGGCATTGTAGCAAAAACCTCTGCTGATGCATCTGTAATAGCACCACCAATTCCTATAAAGGTCTGAAAAGTCTTTTCAGGATTGATATAGATAGCAGGCACTGTTTCCAAATTTTGCGGCAGTTTTTTAAAAATTAAGCCATCGCCTTTGTACATGGTTTCTTTTTCTCCTTTTGCAGTAGTGTAAACATCTGCCTTTGAGAAAGTGGATTTATTTTGTGCCATCGCCGATGTGCAACAAAAAGAGATTAAGGATATAAAGGTTAATAGTTTCATAGTTTAAATAAAAGTTACCAACGAAAGTCCCTACCGAACCCGCGTTGAGAAAAGTGAAAACAATTTTATTTTTAAATTTGATATTAAAGGTTGTACAGCATTAGAATTGTTGAGCATAATAAGTACTTTTTTTCCTGCCGGATTTTTAAATGCCACATTAGGTAAGTTCGCTAACATATTAGATGCTATTCTAACAGACCCTGGTCTTACAAATTTAGCAGCATGGGCGATGGTGTAATAAACCACATTTCTACTCAAACTCGAGCTAACTGTTAAAGCACCCCTGAACAAGTTGTACAACCACCATCAGTATGTGGTAAATAATTTGGATCCGCAGCCAAGTTCCACTCCAACACATTTTTACTCCAATTTCTTGTTGCTCCAATGATGAGCTGTTCTGTGTGCCATTTTAAATCCTCGCCAAAATTTCCTGGACTGCCAGCCCATTGTTCTGTAAAATAAACTGCCTTATCAGGATAGGCTCTATGCACCTATGTTAATGCACTAATACTGCCTCCGTAAAAATGGAACGCAGAACCGGCCACAAAATCTCTCGCAGCAGGATCATTTAAAATCTCTCTAGGGTATTCGCGTTGTGATCATAAACTATAATTTTGGTTTTAATGTGCTCCTGTTCAACGGTTGGCGCTAAATTATTTTTGATAAAATTGGTCTGTTCCGTAGGGGTCATCACCCTGCTTGGGTTATTGCCACCATGCAAAGGTTCGTTTTGTGGCGTAATGGCGTCAATGACGATACCCTCTGCCTACATGGCTTTAATATATTTTATTAATTAATTTGCATATGTCTGGTAATATTCAGTTTTTAAATTTCCACCTTTAAAAGCACCGTTTGTCTTCATCCATGTGGGAGCTGTTCATGGAGAGCACAAATATTTTTATCGCAGGATTAATCGCAACGATTTCTTTAAGGATCGGTACCAGATCAGTTATTTCCTTATCAGTGTTGAACTTACGAAGGTTTTCCTCTGTTTCGCCTTTATCCACCTCGTCATAAGTATAATTCTACTTGATTGCCATTTGTAAGCAATAGCCGTACGTCGGACTGCACTAAGACAGGAGGAACTATTGGTGGTTTTATGGTTCTAATATTGCTTTTCTTGTCTTTACAAGGCGACAAACAACGCCAGCTGAATCATAATAATAAAACTTTTCGCTATTGTTGATCTAAGCTTCATTTTTCAATCATCTTATAAACACGCACATAATCTACTTCCATCTTTTGGGGCAACGCAGTATCATCAATACCTTGCGCTCCGCCCCAATCACCGCCGTATGCTAAATTTAACAAAATGTGAAATCTTTTATCAAAAGGCCATACTTGAAATCCAGTATTTTCATTATCAAATTCAAAAACCTTTGAATCATCAATATACCCTTTTATTGCAAGAGGAGTCCAATCTATTCGGTAAATATGAAAATCTGTAGTGGCTGTAGGAATAGTTTTTATAGCCGTTTTTTGGGTGTTGATTTTAAAATAATAGGCTAAAGTATGTGTAGTAATATGGATGACATTAGGATCATAACCTACATGTTCCATAATATCAATTTCTCCTGATTTTGGCCAATCACCATAAGCGAAATCTGTCGGCAACATCCAAATTGCTGGCCAAGTACCTTTTCCAGCTGGCAGTTTAGCTTTAATTTCAAACCTGCCATATAAAAAATCACCCTTGCCCCTGGTTGCCATCCTTGCAGACGTGTAGTTTCTTCCTCCGTAATTTTCTTTTAACGTGGTAATAATTAATTTACCATCCGCCACATTACTATTATTTCTAGAATCCGTATAATATTCCAATTCATTGTTTCCCCACCCGCTTCCGCCGATATCATAACTCCATTTAGTAGGATCCGGTGCACCGTTTTTTTCGAACTCATCAGCCCAAATTGGGGCAGTATCAAAAGTCCACTCTTTCGGCGGTACCTTTATGGGTTCAAATCTGGGCAGTGTGGATTCATCTTTATTACCTGAGCAGGAAATAATATTCAATACTGCAATTGATAAAAAGAAGAAATTTTGTTTTTTCATATTAGGAGATAAAAAAAGTTGCCCGCGTATGCGGGCAACTTAAAACAGAAATTATTGAAACTTAATATCGTCTATATAAAACAGACCTGGGATAAAATTACCTTCACCGCCAACTTGGATAACAAATCTGTCTAAATCTTTTCTGGTAACGGCATCGTTAAAATCGAAGGTTAACTGTACCCATCTATCTAACTGCGTCACTTGTTGAATTTTCTCTACCTGAGTGGAAAATGGCGCAGCTATAGTACCATCCTGTAACTTAACAGAAACCTGTTTTAGCAAAAATTGATTTGCCCAAGATTCTCCCAATTCCGTTGTAAAGTCATTAGAACTTGGAATGTAAATTTTAAGCGTTACGGTGTGTTTGGCATTAAGGTCAAATTTGTAATCAAAATCTGCATACATGTTTGCAAACTCATAAGGCTGACCATCTTGCTTAGCATACATGCCCACTTTTGCAGAGGTGTTTAAACCTAAAGGAAGCGGATTGTCATAACTTTCGTTTAAAGTAAGCGACTCTTTTTTCCATACAACTGTTGAATGGGCATCAAAATCATCAGAAATATCTGGTGCTTTGTAAGGTTTTGTTACCACTACTACTACTTGTTTATAACTTTCTTTCACCAATCTAAACCACCACGCGTCAGACGGCTTTTTAGAATCCCCTTTAAGATACATTTCATCCTCGGTTAGTTTTAGAATCTCATATCTAGTAGAACCTACATAATATCCTAAAAATCCTCCCTTAGACATTTTTAAATATTTTTTACCACCTTCTTCGCTAATGCTCCAGCTCATTCCGGATGGTGGCGTAAAAGGAACAGTTACATCACCGTTACCACCAGCTCCAGGACTTAAATCACCTGCAAACTCTCCGCTAGCAAAGGTATTACCGTGGTTTATATAGTTGAAAGAAAAATTATCGAACAAACTAAAAACCATCCTGTCATCATAGATACCTTCACTTGCTTTCTCATTTGGTCCTGCTTCATACCAAATTGGACTAGCTTCCGCTGCTGGACCTACGCCTAAATGACCTTTCAATTCCCCAGCAATTCTCCATTTCTTCCCAGTTAAGCTGTCTTTGCCGCCAGTTAAGAAGTTATAATCTTCTCTGTCCAACATACTCACATTAGTAGTGGCAATGGTAACTTTTGTTGTATTGGATGCATATCCACCTTTTGTGAATACAGTTAGTTTAACATCATAACTTCCGGCATTTGCATATGATCCATCAATAGTTTTTCCGTTTCCATTCTCTCCATTTCCCAAATCCCAAACTGCAGTGACAGTGCCAGGAGTTTCATTAGTAAAATGGATGATATTAGGATTGGTACCATCAGGTGTTGCCGTAATTTTAACCTCGTCAGAAGTTGGTGTAGGACCCAAATCCCCAGCAAATTTTTCTGGGTTACATGCTGCCGCACTCAGCAAAACAGCGAGTCCGAGAGCTTTAAGTATATTTCTTTGTTTTTTCATTTTTTTAAGAATTTATTTAATACCCTGGATTTTGGACCAATTTAGTGTTATCCAATTCATTCAAAGGAATTGGAAGCAATTCGTTTTTATTTGCAGTAAACCCACGCGAAGCTAAAACGGTTGCTGCATCACCCCATCTAATCAAATCTGGCAATCTATGGCCTTCGCCTACTAGTTCTAATCTTCTTTCTGACTTTACATTTGCCATTGTTGCTACCACAGGGCGAACAATTCCATCATTATGAGCTCTTGTTCTCACAGCTGTAAGTAACGATGCAGCTCTAGCTAAATCTCCACCTCCCATAATCAAAGCTTCTGCTTCCATTAAATAAGTATCGGCCAAACGAATGGCATACATATTTTGAGGATAATTTAATTCTGTTGTACCGCCACCCGTTGTTTTATCTGAAACTCTTCCAGCAAATTTCTCTAGCAAGAAACCAGTGTTTTTATAACCAGAAGTCGCATTATACGTTGCAATACCGTTTGCTTGTAAGCTATCCATGTTAAGCACTGTAGCTTTGTTTCTAGGGTCGTAATGAATTGCATCAAAAAGATTTTGGGTAATTGGTAAAAAACCATACCCAGAGATATAATCAGGAGCAGTTGCTGCTACGGTTTTGTAATCTCGGGGAGCGGTCATTATATTCAATACGTTTCCCTCAGTACAGGAAATACAATCCCATGAACCAGCTGATTTAGAAGAGTGAGTGATTTCCATAATTGACTCGCTATTAAATTTGGTATTCGTTTTCCATAAATCACCAAAATTAGTTAACAATTTATAGCCATAAGTTGCATTCAACTGACCCGGCGTTCCATTTACTAAAGCCAATTCTGCCGCAGCCTCTGCATACTTTTTTTCATACAATAATACCTTACCCAATAAAGCATGTGCAGCGCCTTTGGTAATACGTCCACCGTCAATAGTCGAGGTCACTGTGTTAGGAAGATTTGTATCTGCTATTGCATCTTTCAAATCTTTTTCAATCTGTGCGTAAACTAATTCTGGTTTAGCCTGCAAAACATTATATATATCTGCCTGAGAGAGAGGTTCAGTTATAAGTGGGATGTTCCCGAAAAACCTTACCAAATCAAAGTAAAAATAGGCTCTCAAAAACTTAGTTTCTGAAATATATCTACTTTTCAAAGCGTCATCCATTGGCACATCTGGCAATTTCTTAAGCAAGGTATTTGCTCTAAAAACTCCTGAGTAGCCTGCACTCCACAACGTTCCCTGTGGACCATTTGCTGGGGTCAGCGCCCATATAGAAATGGCTTGTAGTTCTGAAACGTCAGAGGCAGAACCACCTCCAGCATAATGATCATCTGAACCTGCACTCATAGCATTCTCCCTTGTTACAAAATCTCCTTGCCAACCTACCACGTCATAAACTGCAACTAAGCCGTTAAAAGCTTCAGTTTGATTTTTATAATAATTTGACTCTAAATCCGTTCCTTTAGGCTTTATATCAATAAAATTATTTTTACACGCTTGTGTAACGAGCAAGCCTGCCACTACCAACGCACTTATTTTAATTAATTTTTTCATCGTTATAATTATTAAAATCCAACACTTAAACCTAACAAAAATGCTCTTGATTGCGGATAAATACCACGGTCGATACTAAAACTTGCACCTCCAATTTCTGGGTCATAGCCGGTGTATTTAGTAAAAGTTACAAGATTCTCTCCTGTCAAATAAATTCTCGCTTTTTTCATCCCAATTTTAGAAATCAATTTGTTAGAGAATGTATAACCTAACTGCAGGGTTTTTATTCTAAAATAATCACCATCTTCTAAATAAAAATCTGAAGGTGAGTTGAAATTCCCACTGGGATCTCCTTGTGCCAAACGTGGATATGTGTTTGACGTTCCTTCCCCAGTCCATCTGCTCAATGCTTGTGTGTTCCAGTTCGCATTTGTAACATCTAACCGCCTTAATCCCTGAAAAATTTTATTACCGCCAGATCCTTGTCCGAAAACTAAGATGTCGAAATTTTTGTAAGCAGCGGAAGCTGAAAAACCAAACTGATAAGTTGGTGTAGGGTTTCCGATGAAAACCCTGTCGGTTTGCGTAATTGCACCATCACCATCTGTATCTGCCCATCTAAAATCACCTGGTTTAGCATCAGGCTGAATTTTTCCCAACGGACCTGTATAGGTATCTATATCATTTTGGTTTTGGAAAATTCCCATTGTTTTAAAACCAAAGAACGAATTGTAAGCTTCGCCTACTGCGGTTCTGGTAATAGGATATGAACTTGATTGAAATGTAGATCCTCCAGATAAGTATTCTATTCCAGTACCTAAATAACTTACTTCATTATGAAGAAAAGAATAATTTCCATTAAGAGAAAGATCAACTTCTCCAACCTTCTTGTTGTATCCCAATTCAAACTCTACTCCTGAATTTTCCATATCCCCCACGTTTGCAAAAGGGTTATCTATGGCACCAGTATAACTTGGAATTCTATTTTTTTGCAACAAACCAGTTGTTTTCTTTTTGTAGAATTCTGCTGTGAATGTTAAATTTTGGAATAAAGTAGCATCAAGCCCTACGTTGAGCTGAGAAGTTTCTTCCCATTTTAAATCTGGATTTGCTGGTGCATTTGGGCTATATCCACTCAAATACCCATCTTGATCACCATAACTATAACTTCTACCACCACCTATGGTTGATAAGAAAGCATTATCACCAAATGCATCACTTCCTACGACACCATAACCGCCACGAATTTTCAGAAAGTTAACGATTTCATTTTTAGGCCAAAAACTCTCTCTTGTTGGTACCCAACCTAAAGAAAAAGATGGGAACACACCAAATTTGTTGTTACCGCCAAATCTTGAAGAACCATCTCTTCTTACAATTCCTTCTACTAAATATTTTTCATCGTAGTTGTAGTTTAACCTAGCAAATAAGGATGAAATGGTATGCAATTGACCTTCGCTTCCGTTTGCAGTAATTTGAGCCGCTGGAATTTTGTAATTCATAGATGCGTCATCAAAATTATCTACTGGAAGACCTTTATAAGTTATACTGCTGGAGTAAACCCTATTTTCCGCGTAAGCGCCTTGTCCAATTAAAACGGTCACGTTATGTTTAGAAAAAGCTCTTGTGTAAGATGCTGTATTCTCTAAATTATAGTCAAATCGTCTATTGATTCCTCTAGTAAAAGTGTTGTCAGTATTTATAGTGGAAGTATTTAAATAGAATTGTGGAGTAAAGTTTTCATCACCGTAAAAGGCCAATTTTGAACCTACAGTAGACCTCAATTTTAAGCCTTTTACAGGACTCACTTCTGCAAAAACGTTTCCAACAATATTATGTCCCCAACCGTAATTACCTAAACGAGTTTGTGTATAAGCCACAGGATTTGTTAACTCCTGACCTACATAAGGAGAAATCCCGTAAGGATAATTGAGCCCATTTCTAATCACATTGGCGTTTGTATAAGGTGATGCAGAAGCTTTAGCAGGATCTGTCTCTACCACTGGAGTTATTGGATCTAAATTGATGGCCGAACTCAAAGGACCGCCGAATTCGCTATTCGTATTACCCAAGCCGATGGATTTACTGTAAGCATAACCAATATTTTCTCCTATTGTAAACCACTTTGCTACCTTGTAAGTACTATTTAAACGAAGGTTAGCTCTTTTATACTTAGAAATGTCTGTCGCGACAATACCGTCTATATCCTGATAACCAAATGAAGTATAAAAGGTAGATTTTTCGCTTCCGCCACTAAAACTCAATTCGTTATTCATTTTGAAAGCACTTTGGTTGAAAACTTGAGATTGCCAATCAGTGCCCACACCTAAAGATGCAGGATCTGAGAAGACTACACCTCCTCCAATCGCTGCAGACGCTTCGTTTCTAAGCGTTGCGTATTGAGTTGCATTTAACAAATTCAACTTTCTAGCAGGTTTTGCAGTTCCAAACCAACCACTGTAATTCACTCTAACATCGCCAGCTTTTCCTTTTTTGGTTGTTACCAAAATAACACCTGCTGCAGCTCTAGTACCGTAAATGGCTTGAGAAGCCGCATCTTTTAAAACCTCTACTGATTCGATGTCAGACTGATTTAAATAAGAAATACCGCCATTATCCACGATAACTCCATCTACCACCCACAATGGATCGTTATTTCCAATAGAAGTGATACCACGAACCCTTACTGTAGAACCCTCTCCCGGCTGACCACTGCTGGAAGCAATTGTTAAACCAGATGTTCTACCTTGTAATACCTGCTCTAATCTGGTTACTGGTTGCGATTCGAATTCAGCACCGGAAACTTTTGAAATAGCTCCTGTAACTACGCTCTTTTTTTGCACACCATAACCTACAACTACAACCTCATTTAATAAACCGATATCTTCTAAAAGGCCTATATTAATTACGGTTTGTCCTTTAATAGAAACAGTTTGGGTTTTCATACCTAGCTGTGAGAACGCTAAGGTGCCATTTGAGTTGGCATTAATTCTGTACTCTCCAGTTAAGCTGGTGACAGCGCCAACTTTTGTGCCTTGCAGCGTTACTGTTACACCGGGCAATGGAATTCCATCTGCCTGTGAAGTTACTTTTCCTGTCACTACTAAATCTTGCGCATAAGAAAGCGCAGAAAAACCTAGCATACACAAAAAGAAAATAAATGATGTAATCCTTCTTTTCATAAAAAAAATTTGGTTTGATTAATAATTTGGTTAATTGGTTTATCACATTTTAGGTATGTGATTACTCAAATATAGGAGCTATAAAACGAACACGAAAAAAAAAACAACCCTACAATAACTCTACAATCGATTTTAGACTAATTTAAATCAGCACTTTTGCCCCTACATTTATACTACAAAAAGAAACAATTGTTTGTTTGTGTGTCCCCTACAGAGCATTTTAAGCATAAACTACCCAAATACATCTAAACTGTGAAGAATCGAATAAAAAGCTATTTTTTTTGAATGTTTCCAAATAGAAGAAGTAAATATGTTATTTAACGTTAAAATAAAACCGTAATTTCTTTCTGAGCTGAGATATTTATTAGCCGTAACAATCGTTATAATTATATTTTAATTGTGCTTTACAATTTAAATTATTTTGGTTTCCAAATATTTATAAAGCATTAATGCTTTAATTTTAGCTCAGAGAATTCATTTTAACCTATTTAAGAAAACAGAATTCACAGCACTGGAATAAGCTTAAATGTAAGTTCAATTGTAACATCTTTTTCCAGTTCCTAATTAATCTGATAACACATTTTAGAACTGTAAGGTAAATCCCTCAATTTAAAACCTTTGCAATCTCCCTTCTCTTTTTTACCAATGTATCGGTGACTTATCTCACTGCTTTTTGTATTCTTTATTTCAAAAAACCACATCGTCTTATTTAACGATTTACTGTGTTAAAAGCAGGTTATTAATTAAGGTTATAATTTCAGGATTTTCATAATCTGCACTTCCCTCTTGTCTAAAAACCATGCGTCCGTCTTTATCCAAAATAACAGTTGTGGGCAGCGAATCGCCAAAAACTTCCTCCGGAATATGACTAACAGCAATATAAATTGGTAAATCGTAATTACGCTTACGCATAAACGCTGACGATTTTTGATAATCTCCATCTGCATCTACCATTAAAAAAACTACATCACCACTTGCTTTATATCGCTTTTTCAATTTATTAATACTTGGCATTTCAGCGATACAAGGTGGACACCAAGTAGCCCAAAAGTTCAAGAAAACTACTTTTCCTTTTAAGTCAGATAAACTAACGGTTTTTCCCTCACCATCCTTAAAAATAATATCAAGGGGGGGTTGTTGACCCACGTTTTGTACGCTCGCATTCTGATTCTGCGAAGGTACCGCGGGCTGGAATAGTCCCACTTTCATTAAATTCTGAATTACGAAAGCCTTTGCGTTCGGGTTAACAACCATTGCCACAATAAAACCCAGCATAATTACTGTCGAAATATTTGAAAATGTAAACCACTTTTTCATACTACTACCCGAATTATTTTCAGAATTAACCGTCTTCATGGTATTTCGCATGTTTAAAATTGAATGTAGAACGTTGGATGTAACGAGTAAATTATACCGTAAAAAATGAAGATAAAACAAGAATCACCCAAGTTAAACGGATTAACTTGGGTGATTCTGAAAATTTTCCTTGAAAATTTCGGTAGTGATTGAGACTAAACTAAACCTTGTGCAAGCATTGCATCCGCTATTTTAACGAATCCACCAATATTTGCTCCTCTTTCGTAATTCACACGACCTTTTTCATCTGTTCCATGTTTTACGCATATATCGTGAATATCTTTCATCACTTTCTTCAATTTATCGTCTACTTCTTGACGAGTCCACGAGTAACGTTGAGAGTTTTGTGACATTTCCAAACCAGAAACCGCAACTCCACCAGCGTTAGATGCCTTACCTGGCGCATAAAAAATATGAGAAGCGTTGAATGCGTTTACTGCCTCTGGCGTACATGGCATGTTTGCACCTTCTGCAACATACTTACATCCATTTGTAATCAATTTTGAAGCATCCTCTAAGTTTAATTCGTTTTGTGTCGCATTTGGCAATGCAATATCACATTTGATTCTCCAAGGGCGTTCTCCAGCGTAAAAGGTAACGCCAGAAAATTGTTTAGCGTATTCTTTAATTCTACCTCTCTCAACCTCTTTCAAGTTTCTAATAAAAGCTAGTTTTTCTGTATCTATTCCATTAGGATCGTAAATGAAGCCCTCAGAATCTGACATGGTAACTACCTTCGCTCCCTTTTCGATACATTTTTCAACAGCAAACTGCGCTACGTTACCAGAACCGGAAACGGCAACAATCTTATCTTTCATAGTTTCGTTTTGAGCTTTCAAAATTTCTTCTACAAAATAAATCAATCCATATCCAGTAGCTTCGGGTCTAATATGACTTCCGCCCCACTCAGATCCTTTACCGGTTAAAACACCTGTAAATTCTCCTTTTATTCTTTTATACTGACCAAAAAGATAACCAATCTCACGCTTTCCTACACCAATATCTCCAGCTGGGATATCAATATCAGCACCTACGTGGCGATATAGCTCCGTCATAAAGCTTTGACAAAAACGCATTACTTCATGATCTGACTTTCCTTTTGGATCAAAATCAGAACCTCCTTTACCGCCGCCCATTGGCAAACCTGTAAGGCTATTCTTAAAAACCTGCTCAAATGCTAAAAACTTTAATACACTTAGCGTTACTGATGGATGAAAACGTAGGCCACCTTTGTATGGACCAATTGCGCTGTTCATTTGCACTCTATAACCTCTATTAACTTCAACCTCACCTTTATCAGTTAACCAAGGTACTCTGAAAATGATAGCTCTTTCTGGCTCCACCATTCTTTCAAAAATCTTATTATCTCTATAAATTGGATTCTGCTCTACAAAAGGGAAAATCGATTCTGCAACTTCCGTTACAGCTTGCAAAAATTCCGGTTCATTTGCGTTCCTAAGTTTAATGATATTTAAAGGGTCTTTCATTTTGTTGAATTAAAATTATCGAGACTAACTATGTTTCGTGGCGTAAAAATATTGTAATTTATATTAAAACATAATTTTTTATGCAAAAATAAGAAATATAAGCAATAAATGTGTTTCGAATTACATTTATTTGGGATTTTTAGTTGAAAAATATCAAAATCAACCTAAAAAGTTAACTAGCTTGAAGCTTGTTTAATTTTTTACAGTTTACTATAAAAAATAATTAACTGATAAATAGCTAGTTAAAAAGATTCTGAAATCAAATTGAAAAATAATTCAACTTTTTCTAAAATATCTTTTGGAAATATGAATTTAAACTCTACTTTTGCAATCCCAATCAACGACAAAAACAAGTTCGAGATTGCCCAAAGGGAGATTAGCTCAGCTGGTTCAGAGCACCTGCCTTACAAGCAGGGGGTCACTGGTTCGAACCCAGTATCTCCCACCACTAAACAGACGTTAAAAGCCGATTTCAAACAGATTTCGGCTTTTTTCATTTTACAAAAAATCAGCTTTTTCTGCGCTTTTTCAATATATTGTTTCACAAATGTTTTACAACGCATGGCCACCGTTAAAGAAGTAGTCCTTAAACACCATAAAAAAAAGATGGCAGTTTAAATATAAAAGTGAGAGTCACTCACAAAGGGAAGGTTAAATATATTAACACTCCGTATTATGTGATAAAACAGCAGTTAAATTCAAAGTTTGAGCTAAAGGATTCTATTCTGCAAACAGGCTTAACGATTTGATGAAATCGTATAGAGAAGTTGATGATTGCGGAGTACAATTTCACCATGTTCTAAATACGACATGCCTTAAATAACATATTGACCAGCCGAACTAATCTAAATACATCAAAAAAACCTTATAAAACACAAAACCCTCCAAACATAGTTTGAAGGGTTTCTTTTAAGCTCCCAAGCCTGGACTCGAACCAGGGACCCTCTGATTAACAGTCAGATGCTCTAACCAGCTGAGCTACTTAGGAATTTCTGGTCGTTTCAAAGGCTTTAACACCTCTGCCCTTTCGGGATTGCAATGTTCGGAATTATAATCTTGTTTTCAAAAAATAAGTTGAACTATTTTTTGATTATTCCGAGTTAAAAGAAATCCTCATCATTTTAAGACAAGGTTTTTTTTTGTGATCACATCAGGATTCGAACCTGAGACCTACTGCTTAGAAGGCAGTTGCTCTATCCAGCTGAGCTATGCGACCGTAATTTCAATATTTAACCTGACTATTTCTAATCTTTTAAACTTTGCTCTTCCTAATAATCAGGAAAGTTGAGCTATGGAATCTCATTCACAGAATGATTATCTCTTTTTGTGCACCCACCTGGGCTCGAACCAGGGACCAAAAGATTATGAGTCTTCTACTCTAACCAACTGAGCTATAGGTGCCGAAATCATCGCTGATTTGCGGATGCAATGTTAGCGTTTTTTTCTAAATAATACAAAAAAAATTAGCGCTGTTTTTTCAATTAATGCATTATTTCAAAAAAACTCCAGTCACCCTAAGCTAAATCTCTCATTATCAGAATATCGACTTAAACTGACTAGGTTTTGCATTCTCTACAATTTCGTAAACTTTCTCAATAATATCATCAACGCTAGGTTTGCTAAAATAATCCCCATCAGACCCATAAGGCGTACGATGATCTTGAGCTGTTAAAGTTTCTGGTTTTGCATCTAAATAAAAATAGCCATTTTGTCTTTCCAAAATATCTCTTAAAATAAATGCGCTTGCGCCTCCCGGCACATCCTCGTCAATTATTAAAAGCTTATTGGTTTTTTCTAAAGACTTTTGACAATTCATCCCCAAATCAAAAGGCATTAATGTTTGTGCATCTATCACTTCTACATCTATACCGTAATCTTCTAGTTCCTTAGCCGCTTCCATTACTAACTTCAGCGTTGAGCCGTAAGAAACCACAGTTAAGTCTTTCCCGGCCCTTAAAACCTCCACCTTACCTAAAGGAACGGTAAACTCGCCAGGATTTTCTGGCATCTTTTCTTTTAAGCGATAAGCATTCAAACATTCTATTACTAAAGCGGGCTCGTCTCCTTGCAGCAGCGTATTGTACATCCCTGCTGCTTGTGTCATATTACGAGGCAAACACAGATGGACACCTTTTAAGGAGTTTAACAACATTCCTATAGGCGAACCAGCATGCCATATCCCTTCTAAGCGATGCCCTCTGGTTCTAATAATCATCGGTGCTATTTGCCCCGCTTTTGTTCTATAGCTTAAGCTCGCTAAATCATCTGTAAGTACGTTTAAAGCAAAAACAACATAATCAACATACTGAATTTCGGCAATTGGTCTAAAACCCCGTAACGCCAACCCTATACCTTGTCCCATAATTGTCATTTCCCGAATACCCGTATCAGCAATTCTGATTTCGCCGTATTTAGCTTGTAGACCGGCAAAACCTTGATTTACATCTCCAATATTCCCTAAGTCTTCTCCAAAAGCTACCAATAGTGGATTCTTGGCAAAGTTTGCATCAAAACAAGCGTTCAACAACTCTCGTCCATCAACCATATTACGGTCTTCTCCATAAACGGGAGCAGTTACTTCTACTTTTAAGGGAGATTTTGAAGTATCCGAAAATAGCTTTGTGTTGTAGCGCTCATTATTTTCGTCGAGCTGATTTTTGTACCAAGCTAAAAGTTCTGTTCTTTTATCAGAAGGATGATTACGACTTAAACGGAGTGTTTTACGAACCGCGGAAACCACTTCCTTTCGCAATGGATCAATCTCTGACTTTAAAATTAAAGAAACCTTTTTTACGGCATCAACATCTTCAGAAACCGCGTCGATTAACGCCAAAGCTTCCTGTTTTTCTTCTTTAATTACCGTAGTTAAATCTCGCCAAGCTTCGCGTAAGCTTATTTTAACAAATTTTTTACCGTCCTCTTCTAAGGCTACTATTTCTTCTTCATTTAAAATTGCCGAAGAAAGCAACCACTCTCTCATTTTGACTAAGCAATCATATTCTTTTTCCCAAGCCAAACGGTCTTGAGATTTATACCTTTCGTGAGAGCCAGAGCTAGAATGCCCTAAAGGCTGTGTTAATTCTGTTACGTGAATTAAAACCGGCACATGTTCTTCCCGGCAAATTTTGATAGCTCGTTCGTACGTTTCGCATAGCGCCACATAATCCCATCCTTTAACTTTAAATATTTCGAAACCAGGCTTACCTTCTTCTCTTTGGAAGCCCTTTAAAACTTCTGATATATCTTCTTTTGTAGTTTGATATTTTGCAGGTACAGAAATACCATAATTATCGTCCCAAATAGAAATTGCCATTGGAATTTGTAAAACTCCGGCTGCGTTTATGGCCTCAAAAAAAACCCCTTCTGATGTTGAGGCATTGCCAATAGTCCCAAAAGCAACTTCGTTACCATTTACAGAGAAATTGGAGAATTCTTTAAGATCGGGGTTTTGTCGATATAATTTTGAAGCGTAAGCTAAGCCGACTAATCTGGCCATTTGACCTGCAGTTGGCGAAATATCTGAAGAGGAATTTTTCTTCTCTGTTAGATTTTTCCATGAACCATCTTCGTTTAAAGACCGGGTTGCAAAATGCGCATTCATTTGCCTACCTACAGATGCAGGTTCTTTATCAATATCTGGAGTTGCATACAGTTGTGCATACATTTCTTTGATGCTAGTCATCTCTGTAGCAAACATAAATGTCTGATCTCTGTAATATCCTGCCCTCCAATCGCCATTTTTAAAAACCTTAGCCATGGCTAATTGAGCTACCTCTTTCCCGTCGCCAAAAATTCCAAATTTAGCTTTCCCGGTAAGCACTTCTCTTCTTCCTAAAATACTAGCTTGTCGGCTTTTAAACGCAATATCGTAATCATTAACGACCATTTTTTTGAAATCATCAAACGTTAAATTCGAAGTTTCGTATGCATCTTCTGGTCTATGGTGAGTATTTATCATGTTAATTTAAGGGCTCAAAATTCAAAAATAGCAAAATAATTTCTGCTCTGAAACTAAGTGCCTATGTTTAAAAAAATTTGATTGACGTATTGAATTGGCTATATTTGACTAAACAAACAATAAAAAATGAAAAAGATTTTGTTATTATGTTCGGTAATTATTGGTTTCGTTGCGTTTACAGCGATGCAAGATAGCAAAGCTGAATTTAAATTTAACGAAGAAACACATGACTTTGGTAAAGTACCACAAGGCAAACCAGTTTCTTTCGTATTTAAATACACAAACGTAGGCAACGAGCCTTTGATTATTACTGCGGTAGAATCTACTTGCGGTTGCACTGTACCAAGTGTAGAACCAAAACAAGGTACACCTGTTTTAAAAGGCCAATCCGGCTCAATTACTTTGACTTACAACGCGGCGGTTGCTGCGCCTTTTAACAAGTTTGTTAAAATTACTTCGAACTCTAAAACTCCTTTAAAAATGCTTTACGTAAAAGGAGAGGTAGAAGCTGCGAAATAATAATTTTTTCAACACGATTTATAAGCCATTTCATTTTCTGGAATGGCTTTTTTTATATCAAAATCGAGGATTAACAAATGGATAAAAATATTAAGAACATCATATTTGATTACGGAAACGTAATTTTTAAAATCGATTTTAAGCGTACTCAAAAAGCTTTTGAAGATTTGGGTGTTCAAAATGTAGAATCGTTTTTTGCACATAAAGGGCATCACTCCATTTTTGATCAGTTTGAAGCTGGGCAAATTACTGCTGTTGAATTTCGAGATGGAATTAGAACATTGGTCAGCAACCCGAACTTGACAGACAAACAAATTGACGACGCTTGGAACTCGTTACTAATTGGCGTGATGGACGGAAATCATGAGCTTTTACTGAAGTTGAAAGGTAAGTATCGTACTTTTTTGCTGAGTAATATCAATGAAATTCATTTAAGCTTTATCACTAAATATTTAAAACAAGAATTTGGATTAGATGGAAATGAAGGTTTTTTTGAAAAGATTTATTATTCGCATTTAGTAAGAAAACGCAAGCCTAATAAGGAGATTTTCGAACAAGTATTGTCAGAAAACGGATTAAAACCATCGGAAACTTTGTTTATCGATGATAGTCCGCAACATTTAAAACCCGCTGCAGAACTTGGCATTAATACTTACCTATTAACCTATCCGGATAGTATTTTAAAAGTTTTTAAAGACGAGTTATAAATTAAGCTAGTTTGTTAGAACCACTATTTGGGCATTCCCCCGAGAGCTATTGGGGCGGGCTTTTCGTTACAATCTTTTTTGTTCGTCCTTCGACTTCGCTCAGGATGACAAAAAAGGATTTTCATTGCAATCCTTAACGCAAAATCAAGTATTTAAAAAATTATTCGCCAATTTAATTGCGCTAAGTTTACAGATTGAGTTGATAACAGAAATGCCAAGTTCGAGAGAAAAAAATGCAACATTAATTAAAGCTGAGGCAGAGCGACTCGGGTTTGCTTTTTGCGGAATTTCTAAAGCTACGTTCTTAGAAGAAGAAGCACCAAGATTGGAAAACTGGCTAAAAAACAATTTCAACGGCAAAATGGATTATATGAACAACCATTTTGACATGCGTTTGGACCCAAGGTTATTAGTTAACGATGCTAAGAGTGTAGTTTCTGTTAGCTTGAACTATTTTAGTAATGCTAAACAGGAAGACGCTACTGCTCCAAAACTGTCTAAATACGCCTATGGCACTGATTACCATTTTGTATTTAAGGATAAACTAAAATCTTTAATGCAATTTATTGAAGCAGAAGTTGGCGAAGTGAACGGAAGAGCCTTTGTAGATTCGGCGCCTGTACTTGATAAAGCTTGGGCTCAAAAAGCAGGTATGGGCTGGCGAGGAAAAAACACCAACCTGATTACAAAAAAAAGTGGCTCTTTCTTTTTTTTGGGAGAATTAATTATTGACTTGGATTTGCAAGAAGATCAAGCTTTTGCAACTGACCATTGTGGAACCTGTACAAAATGTATTGATGCTTGCCCTACCGAAGCGATTGTTGGTCCTTATTTAGTGGATGGCAGCAAATGCATATCTTACCTCACTATCGAACTGAAAGAACAATTACCTACCGAGTTTAAAGGCAAAATGGATAATTGGATGTTTGGTTGTGATGTTTGTCAAGATGTTTGCCCCTGGAACCGTTTTGCTGTGCCAAACCAAGAGCCTGCATTTCAACCTCACCCAGATTTACTGCATTTAAAAAAACAGGATTGGGAAGATATTACTACCGAAGTTTTTCAAAGAGTTTTCAAGAAATCGCCCGTTAAACGTACAAAGTTTGAGGGTTTGACGAGGAACATTGATTTTTTGAAGAAAGCTTAGTTTAGACGCAAGAGGCAAGAACAAGAGCCAAGACTTATTTGCAATCTGCTCTGAAGATGCAAAAACAAGAAACAAGATCAAAGACTGAATTTAGAAATGAGAGCGAAGATACAAGAGCAAAGATTGTCTTGCTACCGGCTCTAAAGATGCAAAAACAAGAAACAAGATCAAAGACTGAATTTAGAAGTGAGAGCAAAGATACAAGAGCAAAGACTGTCTTGCTACCGGCTCTGAAGATGCAAAAACAAGAAACACGAGCTAGTAATGAATTTCAGATGCAAGAGCCTATGCTTGTTCGTCACCTACTATAAAGACGCGAGAGCCAAGACATAAGATCAAAGATTGATTTGCATATTCCTAATTTAGTGCTTTAAAGAGCTAAAACTGAATTTTCCATTTATTTAGACAAAACAGCAAAAACCTAACTTCAATAAATCGCGATTGATAAAGCGGTTTTCGTATTTAAAACGGTTTTGCGTTAGGGAGTGTAGTGAAAATCCTTTTTGTTTTTCTTCAAAGCAAAAAGATTGCAACGAAAAGGTACTATCTTGAAATCAAAATTTATTTCCACTTTTTTATATAGTTTTGTCAAACAATAGAAAGCAGTTCATTTTCAGGAATGAGTTGTTTATCTGGTATAGCCTCGACTTGATCGGGGCTATTTTTTTTATC
>JBBSQW010000001.1:0-285440 GCA_038243635.1 Sphingobacteriales bacterium | reverse complement strand
GGGGATTCGAACCCGCGGACCTGTAACAGTCAACAGTTTTCAAGACTGCCGCAATCGACCACTCTGCCAACTCTCCGAGGGCAAAAGTACAAAAGTGAATCATTCTGGCAAATTTATTTTGCAAAAAAGCACTATAAATCGCGTAACCATTTAATCATCAGAATATTAATTTTTATTGGCGGCGGTTTTTTGTTGGATTTTAAGGTTAACAAATGCTTTTCAAAAGAAGTGTTACTCAGAAAATCCCCCCGCATACTCCTTAAAACCCATAAAAGAGCAGATGCTTTTTTTGGTGTTTTTTCGAAAATTACTTGTGTAACAGCAAAGATTAACGTAATTTTCAGGCATCATGTTGAAACTAAACACACCGTTACGCTCAAAAGAAACAGTTTTTAAAAACGAGGTAACTACAAAATTCGAACTTTATAATAGTCTTTTCCTTACTCTTCCGTTTTATAGCGTAAAAAATACTGGCTTAGCTTTGCCCTATTTTTTTAAATATTGTGAAGAAGGGATAGAAAAAAGCTTAAGACCAGATGATATCATCGAGTCATTTTTCTCTAAACAGGTTGAAATTACCGATCAAAAAGAAATTTTTGATTTACTCTTTAGATTTATACAATACATCGAAAGACAAGTTGTGCTTTTTGATGCTGTTGAGGATGCCGCATTTTCTAAGATTACTGATCTTGACGAAGCTACATCTTTAAATAGCTTAATGAATAAGGCTGTTGAAGATGAAAGTCTTTATAAAGACATTCAAGACGCTTTGAAAGAATTCAAATTGCGTTTGGTACTTACAGCTCACCCTACTCAGTTTTACCCAGGACCAATTTTGGGTATCATGACTGATTTAACTGATGCCATTAAAGAAAACGATGTTAACGCTATAAACCTTTTATTAAAGCAGTTAGGTAAAACTCCTTTTTTCAAAAAAGAAAAGCCAACGCCGGTTGATGAGGCAATTAGTTTAACTTGGTATTTGGAGAATATTTTTTACCAAACATCATCTAACGTTCATAAAAATCTAGAAGACGTTTTCAAGCTAGATTTAGGAAACCATAGCTTAATTGAACTTGGTTTTTGGCCTGGAGGTGATAGAGACGGAAATCCTTACGTAACTACAGAAACTACTAAAAAAGTTTCTTTCTTTTTAAGACAAGCGTTGTTTAGATGCTATTACCGCGATTTCAAAAACATGAAGCGCCGTGTTACTTTCAACGGCGTTGAAAAGTATATGGATGTTCTGGAGAAGTTGATTTACGATAACGCATTTGAATCTCAAGGAGAAGGAAAAAACATTAAAGAGGAGTTATTAGGTAATTTAAGAAACATTAAACGCGTTTTAAACGATTATCATGATGGCTTATTTGCTAGCGTCGTAGATGATTTGATATGGAAAGTTAAGCTTTTCGGTTGTCATTTTGCTTCTTTAGATATCAGACAAGACAGCCGCGTTCTTCGGACATTATTTTCAGAATGCATGAAAACTGCTCCGGTAAAAGGCACCATTCCAGTCAATTATATGGAGCTTTCCGAAGAGGAAAAGGTAGAGGCCATTCCGTTAAATGAACTGGACTTAGAAGATTACGGCTCTTTTGAGGAATTAAGTAAGGATAGCTTAGATGTTATCAGGCTCATCAAAAACATCCAAGAACACCAAGGAAAAAGAGCTTGTCATCGATTTATCATCAGTAACTGCCAAAAAGCGTCTGATATATTACAATTGATGCAATTGTTTTTATGGAGCGGTTGGAAAATGGACGAGTTGGATATCGATTTTGTTCCACTTTTTGAAACCATCGACGATTTAAAGGATTCAGCGGAGGTTATGCAAGTATTGTACGATCATCCAATCTATCAAAAGCATTTAGAACGTCGTAAAACTCGTCAAGTTGTGATGTTGGGTTTTTCTGACAGTACTAAAGACGGTGGTTACTTAATGGCTAACTGGTCATTATATTACGCAAAATATACACTTACTACGGTTTCAAGAAATAATGGGATTGATTTAGCTTTCTTTGATGGAAGAGGAGGTCCGCCGGCAAGAGGTGGAGGTAAAACCCATAAATTTTATGCCTCTTTTGGTAAAGATGTAGCAAATAAGCAAATTCAGGTTACCGTACAGGGACAAACAATCAGCTCACACTTTGGTACTTTTGAAAGCTCTAGAAACAATATGGAGCAATTGATTAACGCCGGGATTTCGTCTGCATTAAACAAAAAAGATACCGATACCATGGAAGAGGCTGAGAAAGTGCTTTTTAGTGGTATAGCTGATACAAGTTATGATGCTTTTATGGAATTAAGGCAAGATCCTTTGTTTCTAAAATTCTTAGAAGTGCAAAGCCCGCTTAAAATGCTTTCGCAGATCAATATCAGCAGTCGTCCGGTTAAAAGAAATTCTGATGCCGAGCTTAAATTGGAAGATTTAAGAGCCATCAGTTTTGTTACTTCTTGGAGTCAATTAAAGCAAAATATACCGGGATTTTACGGAGTAGGAACGGCATTGTCAAAAGTTAAGGAAGAAGGAAATTGGCAAGAAGTTAAAGATTTGTACACTACTAATGGTTTTTTTAGAGCCGTTATTGATAATTGTATGATGTCTATGACTAAAGCTGATTTCAGATTAACTGCCTATTTAGAGAGTGACGAAACCTTTGGCCAATTCTGGAAAAAACTAAAAGCTGAATTTGTATTAACAGAAGGCTTATTGTTAGATTTAAGTGATACAAGCGTTTTAATGGATAAGTATCCATTAGACAGACAATCTATCCAGGTAAGAGAGAAAATCACGCTTCCGCTAGTTATCATCCAACGCTATGCGATTATACGCTGTTTAGATAAGAACACTAGCGAAGCAGATAGAAATACGTATAATAAACTTATCCTTAGAACACTCTACGGAATTGTAAATGCCGCGAGAAATTCTGCGTAAAAAAAGTAGTTTTATTAATTTTTTAAAAAAAACAGTGCGTGTTGTATAGAATTAATTAAATTGTTTTTATTGTCGTTAAATAAATTTTAAAACGGATGTTATGCGGTCTCCAAATCCGACGTTGCTCAAAATAGATGAGCATAAACTGTTGAGTCAATTTTTCAATTATACGCCAGATTTGTTTTGTGTAGCAAGTTTTGAAGGGCGTTTTCTGAAAGTAAACTCGGCAGTGTCTGAAACTTTGGGTTATAGTGAAGACGAATTACTCTCCATGATGATTACAGACTTAATTGTGGAGGAAGATAAGGCCTTTACTGGTGTTACGCGAGAGCAAATGCTGGAAGGAGAGCCTTTAATCAATTTTGAGAATCGATATATAACAAAGTCGGGAGAAATAGTCTGGCTTTCATGGACATCC
The DNA here is from genome assembly GCA_038243635.1 of Sphingobacteriales bacterium. Taxonomy (GTDB): domain Bacteria; phylum Bacteroidota; class Bacteroidia; order Sphingobacteriales; family Sphingobacteriaceae; genus Pseudopedobacter. The sequence continues at coordinate 282,084 of JBBSQW010000001.1, read as the reverse complement.
GTTCCAGTTTATAAAGAGAAATATATTTTGGCAATTGCCAAAAATGTAACCAGACGTAGGGAAGATGAAAGACAACAACAGCTTCTTTACGACGATATTTCTCGTATAAATAAAGATTTAGAGCATTTTGCTCGGCTAGCATCCCATAATCTTCGTTCTCCCTTATCCAACATTAGGAGTTTGTTTGATTTGCTTAATTACGATGATATCAAAAGTGTAGATAACTTAAAGGTAATTAACCTAATTAGGCAATCAACCGAAAAGGTTAGCGTAACACTCGAAAATTACATTAACGAGTTAGTAAAAAAAGATACCAATGCAAAGTTGAGGATCGAAAAACTAAAGATCGACGAATCCTTGGCAGAGGTATGCGAATCTATAAACGCAATAATCCAAAACAGCAAAGCCTTAATAGAGACTGATTTTAAAGCATTTAATGACATCGAATTTAATAGAAGTTACTTAGAAAGCATTTTACTTAATTTACTGACAAACGCTTTAAAATACCGTAAGGTAAGATTTGCGCCAAAAGTCATTTTTAAAACACTCGTAAACGAAAAGGGTAAACATTTGATTGTTTCTGACAACGGACTTGGATTTGACATTGAGTACGCAAAAGGTCGAATATTTGAGTTAAATCAAACTTTCCATACCAATAGAGATTCAAAAGGGGTAGGCTTATTTTTAGTAAAAAAACAGGTTATAGAAATGGGCGCTTCTATTGTAGTCGATAGTGAAAAGAATAAAGGTACAGTATTTACCATCACCTTTAAGCCTTAAGAAAATTTAAGAAATAAAAAAGAGGATAATATAATCCTCTTTTTTATTTTTTATTAGTTTATGCTAGTTCTAAAACGAACTAAATATTTTTTACTTTAAGTTTCCTAAAGCTTCAGCAATTCTTTTGCAAGCCTCGCGTAACTCATCTTCAGAAGCAGCATAAGAAATTCTAATGCACTTTTCGTTACCAAACGCCTCACCAGTAACGGTAGAAACATGAGCGGTATTTAGTAGGTATAGAGAGATATCTTCTGCGTTGTTCAATATTTTACTATCAACAGATTTACCAAAGTAAGAAGAAACATCTGGGAAGAAGTAAAAAGCACCTTCTGGTAAATTTACTTTTAAGCCTTCAATCTTGGTTAATAAATCATACACGATTCCTCTCCGTTTCAAAAAGGCATCACGCATTTCATGAACTTCTTTTAAACCGCCATTTAACGCAGCTAAGCCAGCTTTTTGAGTGATAGAGCAAGAACCAGATGTAACTTGACCCTGTAATTTATCAGCAGCATCAGCAATGTCTTTTGCAGCGGCTAAATAGCCAATTCTCCAACCAGTCATTGCATAAGCTTTAGAAAAACCATTAACAACGATTGTTCTGTCTTTTACAGATGGAAATTCTGCAATAGATACGTGACCGTCACCAAAGTTAATGTGCTCATAAATCTCGTCAGAAAGGATATAAATTTGCGGGTATTTTTCAAAAACTTTAACTAAAGCTCCTAATTCTTCTCTGCTGTAAACACTACCTGTAGGGTTACATGGCGAAGAAAACATAAACATTTTAGTTTTTGGTGTAATAGCAGCTTCCAACTCTTCAGCAGTAATTTTAAAATTGTTTTCTGCAGTAGCGTTAATAAAAACAGACTCGCCTTCTGCAAGTTTTACCATTTCAGAATAAGAAACCCAATATGGAGTAGGTATAATTACTTCTTCTCCTGGATTAATTAAAACCAGTAAGGCGTTAGTTAAAGCCTGCTTTGCTCCAGTAGAAACAACAATTTGATCAAAATTGTACTCTAAATTATTCTCTCTTTTAAGTTTTTCTGCAATCGCTTTTCTTAAATCTGGGTAACCAGAAACTGGCGTGTAGTAAGTGAAGTTCTTATCCATCGCTTCAGTCGCAGCGTCCTTTATAAATTGCGGCGTATTGAAATCGGGTTCACCAAAGCTCAGGTTAATAACATTAATACCTTTTGCAGATAATTCACGGCCTAGCTTGGCCATTTTAATAGTCTGACTCTCCGCCAGATTATTGATTCTATTAGATAAAATACTCATGGTTTTCTTTGTAGTGCAAATATATAAAAATAGTTTTTATGAGGTAAAGGAATCTAAATTCAATAAGTTTGTAATCGCAAATAAAATATCGCACCAACACATCTACTTTAAAGTTGCAAGCAAAACAAAAAATCATACTAGGATCGCTGCTCGTTAGCATTTTGCTAATGTTAGTAAAGTTTACTGCCTATTTTATCACGCATTCTAATGCAGTTTTAACCGATGCTGCCGAAAGCATTGTAAATGTTTTAGCAAGTACCTTTGCTTTTTACAGCATTTACTTGGCGTCGCAACCTAAAGATAAGAATCACCCATACGGACATGGGAAGGTGGAGTTTTTTTCGGCCTTTGTAGAAGGCTTATTAATTGCGCTTGCAGGCTTGTTAATTATAGCTAAATCAGTATATAATATTTTTTATCCACAAGCGCTACATGCAATTTTAGATGGAGTTGTCATTATAGGTATTACTGGAATTGTAAATGGATTTTTAGGTTTCTACTTAATTAAAACGGGGAAAAAATTTAGATCTATTACTTTAAGCGCAGAGGGTAAACACTTGATTACCGACGCGATAAGTACCTTTGGTTTGATGATAGGTTTAGTTGTGATTTACTTTACCGGTATTTTTATTTTAGACAGTTTAATTTCAATAGCATTAGGTTTATACATCATTTTTTCGGGTTATCGCCTAGTACGCAAATCTGTCGCGGGTTTAATGGACGAGGTGGATACCGAGGTTGTTGGTACTGTGGTTCATTTTTTAAATATCAACCGTAAAGATGCTTGGATAGATGTTCACAATTTAAGAGCACAACGCTATGGCGCCGAAACGCATATTGATTGTCACGTAACCTTACCTTACTATTTAGACCTAAACCAGGTGCATGATGAGATTTCTGAAATCGATCGTTCGGTAGGTAAAAACATTGGCGATAAAACGGAATTCTTTATCCATGCCGACCCTTGTATACCGCAATGTTGCCATTATTGTAACGTAAAAAATTGTGCGGTACGTACGGAGGAACAAACGGAGAACATTCCTTGGACGTTAGACAACATTACCAAAAATCAAAAGCATTTTGAGAAATGATGAACGCTAAAAAGTTTAATGTAAGAGTTTATGGCTTGCTAATCGATAAAGACAAAAATGTTTTAATAAGCGATGAAGAAGAAAAAGGACGTAGGTATATCAAGTTCCCTGGCGGAGGTTTAGAGTTTGGGGAAGGCTTGGCTGATGCCTTAAAGCGGGAGTTTATTGAAGAATGTAATTTAGAGGTTGACATTGTAAGCCATTTTTACACCACAGATTTTTTTGTTGCTTCTGCTTTTGACGGCGGACAGTTAATTTCAGTATACTATTTGGTGAAACCACTTCAAAACTTCAAATTTAGAATATCCACTTGTGAGTACGATTTTGATGGTCAAGTAGGAGAGATTAAGCAGTGTTTTAGAATGGTAAATATGGAAGATTTAAACGAAGCCTCTGTAACTTTTCCGGTTGATAAGTATGTCGTTAAATTAATAAAAGAACAATTTCTATGAATGATTTAGTTGAAAGAGATTTAGATAAGATATGGCATCCGTACACCCAAATGAAAACGGCGGCCAAACCTATTCCGATTGTAAAAGGTGAAGGGACTTATTTATACACAGCTGATGGTGAAAAATTAATTGATGCAGTTTCGTCGTGGTGGGTAACCATTCATGGGCATAGTCATCCATACATTGCACAAAAAGCTTTTGAGCAATTGCAACAATTAGAACATGTGATTTTCGCAGGTTTCACCCATCCGCAAGCTGTTAAATTAGCGGAGAACTTGCTGAGTATCATTCCAAATAATCAAAAAAAGATATTTTATTCTGATAACGGTTCAACTGCAGTGGAAGTTGCGTTAAAGATGTGCTTACAATATTGGTTTAATAAAGGAGACGAGCGTCAGAAAATTTTAGCATTCAAAAATGCCTACCACGGTGATACTTTTGGCGCAATGGCCGTAAGCGGCAGAAGCGCTTGGACAAAACCTTTCGATAGTCTTTTATTTGATGTGGAGTTTATTGACTTACCAACTAATGAAAATATTGCGGGGCTTAAATCTCGAATCTCAGATCTAAAATCTAGTTTAGCTTGTTTTATTTTTGAACCCTTAATTTTAGGTTCGGGTGGGATGTTGATGTACAATGCATCACTTTTAAATGAACTGATGACACATTGCAGAAAAGAAAACGTGTTAACAATCGCCGATGAGGTGATGACTGGTTTTGGCAGAACGGGTAAGCTATTTGCAATGGACTACGTGGAAACACAACCCGATATCATGTGCTTTTCTAAAGGTTTAACCGGTGGAACTATGGCTTTGGGAGTGACTTCTTGTACAGAAGATATTTACCAAGCTTTTTTGTCGGACGATAAGATGAAAACCTTATTTCATGGGCATTCATTTACGGCGAACCCAATCGCTTGTGCAGTTGCCAACGCAAGTTTCGATTTAATTACAAAACCAGAAACGTTAATTAACATTCAACGCATTCAGCAAAAACACCAAACTTTTAAGCAGGAAGTAGAAAATCATCCAAAATTAAAAAATGTGCGCCAATTGGGTACCATCATCGCTTTTGAATGGAATACAGAAGCTACATCGTACTTCAGCAACATTAGAGATCAATTGTATAACTTCTTTTTACAGCAAGGCATTATATTAAGACCACTAGGTAATATCTTGTACATTTTGCCGCCTTACTGCATATCAGATGAAGATTTGGATTATATATACGCTAAAATTAGACTTGCTCTAAAGAAATTTTAAGCGTTTAATCACCACCATATAATTAAAGACTCGCGGTTTTAAAATTGCGAGCCTTTTTTTATTTAAACACTCTTTGGTTGCGTCTTTTGGAAGCTATAAATCAAATAAACAAGCGTTGGTAAAATAAAAACACTGCCCAATAGTAAAGCCCAGCCAAGGGAATCAATTGTTTTTTCGCTTCCTTGCTCTTGCAATAACGAAAGTGCATCACCATTTTTTAGCAATACAATGTTTGGGTAATGCTTCCAAGTGGTGATAAATAAAATCATGGTGACTTGAAACCCTGCCAGAAAGCGCATTAAATTGGTACGTTCTGTTTTCCAGATACACCAAAGTATAACCACAGAAATAGTAGCTAAACTAAAAGCCAAAGTTCCTGGCCAATTATCAAAAACCCAAGTAGTCAAAGGGATTTTTTCGATCAAAGAAATAATGAAAACTAATAAACCTGCTACAACTGCCATCACATTGAAGGCTTTTGCTTTTTTAATAAATCGCTCTCTTTCTGATTTTTCCGGCGTTTGACCGATAATGAAAACTGCCGCTAAGAACCCGCAAATGGTCACCGTAAATAATCCAACGGCGAAAGAAAATCCGTTAAGCCAACTAAAAATATAAGCATCTAAAAAGTTTGTAGCGCTAGGATCTATCTTGCCCGTAACAGTACTTCCAGCAATAATTCCTAAAAATAGCGGAGTAATGAAACTAGAGTACACAAATATTGTATTGTAAACTTCCTGCATATCATCTTTTACAGCATCATAATGCCTAAAAGTAAAAGCCGTACCTCTAGCAATAATTCCCAATAGCATCAATACCAATGGAATATGCATGTGGATAGACATGGTGGTGTATATTTTTGGGAAACCGACAAACAAAATTACAATAGCAATAATTAACCACATATGATTGGCTTCCCAAATCGGTCCAATGGCCCGATACATTGTTTTACGCGTCTTTTTTTTATTAGCGTCCGAAGTAAAAAGCTCTAGAATACCTGCGCCAAAATCCGCTCCACCTAAAATTAAATAAAGCAAAATTGCAGTCCACAGAAATATAATAACAACATATATCATGGCTTTTTGTCGGTTGTTTTAGGTAAATCATACAATTGCGGAACCATTTTTATCTGCCGGTAAAGCATAAAAGCAACAATAAAGGAGAGTGAAATATATACTGCCGTGAACATATAAAAGGAATAAATAATGCCTGGCATTGGCGTTACCGCATCTATCGTCCGCATTACATCTTTAATAATCCAAGGTTGGCGTCCAACTTCGGTTACTGTCCAACCAGCTTCAACTGCGATAAATCCAAGCGGCGTAGCGACGACAAATAATTTCAAAAGCCAGTCTTTTTTGAGCCAATTCTTCTTTTTCCACAAAGCAATAAAATAAGCAAAACTGATGGCCATCAAAAGCATTCCAATACCAACCATAATTTGAAAAGCATAATGTACAATGGCCACTGGCGGTTGATTCTCTTTAGGGATTTGATCTAAACCAATAACCTCAGCATTAAAATCGCCGTGAGTCATAAAACTTAATGCTCCAGGTATTTTTAAAGCATATTTTACTTCACCCGTTTCCGTATTTGGGATTCCACCAATGATTAGCGGTGCGTTTTTCTGGGTATGAAAATGCGCTTCCATCGCAGCTAATTTAGCAGGTTGGTTTTTTGCCACAAACTTTGCAGATATATCTCCACTTAACGGTTGTAAAACAGCAGCGATAGTTCCAAAGATGGCTGCAATTTTAAAAGCTTTAGTATGAAAGTCATTACTTTGTTTCTTTAAAATCATTAAGGCGTGTATGCCAGCAACGGCAAATCCAGTAGCTACAAATGCAGCGATACACATGTGTAAAGCCTGAGAAAACCAAGCATCATTGAACATAGCCGCAATAGGGTCGACGTTTAAATATTGGCCATCTATATAATCAAAACCTGCAGGACTGTTCATCCAAGCGTTCGCAGCAACCACTAAAATACCAGATGCTAATCCGCTGACGCCCACCACAACTCCCGTAAACCAATGAAACCATTTATTAAACCTATCCCAACCATACAGGTAAAAACCTAAAGCAATTGCTTCTATAAAAAAAGCGGTGCCCTCTAAAGAGAAAGGCATCCCAAAAATTGGACCGGCATGTTCCATAAATTTTGGCCATAACAAACCCAGTTCAAAAGATAAAACCGTTCCCGAAACTGCACCTGTGGCAAAAAATATTGCGACACCTTTGGTCCAAGCTTGGGTAATGTTTCTATAAGTGATATTATTTGTTTGTAAATACAGATAATGCGATACAGCCATAAAAAATGGCATCACCATACCTATACAAGCAAAAACAATATGAAAAGCCATCGATAGCGCCATTTGCGAACGAGCGGCTATAAAGTCATCCATTTTTTAGATTTAGTTAGCGTCAAAAATAATTATAATCAATTATTAAAACTTAAAATTAATGGAACTTGATTAATTTGTAGCGTTTCTAATTTACTTTTGTGCTTGTTTTATTGATAATTAAGTTCCAATAACTAATAATGGAGAAATCAGATCGTAAATTTTCATTGAAAAGTAGACTAAATAGTTTCAAGTATGCTTTCGACGGCTTTAAAGTCTTACTAAAACATGAACATAATGCCAGGGTTCATTTAGTATTTACTGCATTTGCTGTGGCGATGGGAACTATATTAAAGATTTCAGCTGTAGAATGGGCGTTGGTTGTTTTTGCAATTGGTTTTGTGTTTGTTACAGAGATTTTGAATACCTGTATAGAGGAAGTCTGTGATTTTATCTGCGCTGAGCAAAACTCCAAGATTAAAAAGATTAAAGATTTGGCAGCGCTTGCGGTTTTGTTTAGTGTAATAAGCGCTGTGATTGTGGGCTTGGTTATTTTTGTGCCGAAGATGCTATAAGTTTACCTACTTCCCAACCATAACGCCAGGTTTATTAATAATGGGGACTTTGATAAAATTAGATTCGATGATGCTTTCAGGTAAAAAGATAAATTTTTTGTCAAAAACATTGCGACCAATAAAATAGCTCAGCCAATACTCATTGTTTAAACCAAAAACTTCTTCATCAATGGCTTCAACTTTATAAAACGACTGAGGCTCCAGTCTCTCAATTTTATGCCTCAATATTGACGTTTTTACCTCTTCACCATCCTTTAAACCATAACCCTTAGAGGTAATCAAAAGGGTTTCTATCGCTACGTCTTTAAGATTAATAATATAAACATTCCAGTTCTTACTGTCAGGAGTTTCCTCCTCTAAAACTACTGCAATTGCAATGTCTTCGACAATATGTTCTGGAATGTCTTTCTTCATATAAACTATTTTTTATTTGCTTTCAGGTTTGCGCCTTTAGCCTGTAAATGTTATTTCTTTTTGGCGACAACTTTCTTCTTAGCAGGTGCTTTTTTCTTTTTTACTTCGAAAGCATCTGGAATTTGATCGGTAATTAGTTTCTTAACGTCGTCAAAAGAAACTTGTTTCAAATCTTCTGGCGTATATTTTTCTCCTGTTGCTGAGTTTCTGCCCAATTTCAACATCAGTTTTCCAAATCTGATAAAAGGTCCCCAGCGTCCGTTTTCAATGGCTATTTTTTCTTTTTCCCATTGTTGGATGTAGCGGTTTGCTTCTTTTTCTACTTTGGCAGAAATTAATTCGTCGATTTCTGCTTTCGATAGATTCTCGAAATCATACCTGACAGGAACATTTATAAATAAATCTTTCCATTTTAAGAAAGGTCCAAATCTTCCTTTTCCTTTGGTGACAGGTTCGCCTTGAAAACTTGCTACCGGAGCGTCGGTTATGATTTTCTCATCGATAATTTCCTGAGCTCTTTGTTGATCTACTTCTAAAGCATTTTCGTTTTTAGGGAGGGAAATATAAGTTTCTCCCCATTTAACATAAGGACCAAATCGTCCAACGCCTACAGAAACCTCTTTATCTTGGTAATTATTTAAAGGAAATGGTAACTTAAAAAGCTCTAAAGCATCTTCTAAGGAAACCGATTCTATAGATTGTGATTTTAATAAACTGGCATAAGTGGGCTTTTCTTCGTCATCAGCTTCGCCGATTTGTACAATTGGACCAAATTTACCTACTCTAGTATAAACGTTTTTGCCCGATTTTGGGTCAACGCCTAACAAGCGTTCGCCACTTGCTCTTTCGGCATTTGCCAAAGTATCTTCAACTTCTAAATGAAACGGCTGGTAAAAGTTTTTAAGCATGGTAGTCCATTCTTTATAACCTTGCGCAATTTCATCAAACTCTTTCTCCACATTTGCGGTAAAATGGAAGTCCACAATATCTTTAAAGTGCTCTACTAAAAAGTCATTTACAACGGCACCAATATCAGTAGGGAAAAGTTTTCCTTTTTCGGCACCAGTCATTTCAGATTTGGTTCGTTTTATAATCTCTCCGTTTTTAAGCTGGATTACTTGATAATTACGCTGCTTTCCGTCACGTTCCTCTTTAACGACGTAACCGCGGTTTTGTACGGTTGAGATAGTAGGAGCGTAGGTTGACGGACGACCAATACCCAATTCCTCTAACTTTTTAACTAAAGCGGCTTCGCTATATCTTGCGGGTGGACGAGTAAAACGTTCAGTAGCATTTAATTCGACCAAATTCAAGCTTTGTCCCTGACTTAAAGGCGGAAGAATAGCATTATCAGATTTTTCATCTAAATGTGAATCAGATTCTTCATCATCACTTTCTAAATAAACTTTTAAAAAACCATCGAATTTGATGACTTCACCACTAGCAGTTAATTCTTCTTTCCTAGTGCTAATGCCAACTTTAGCAGTCGTTTTCTCTATGACTGCTTCGCTCATTTGCGATGCAATCGCTCGTTTCCATATCAGTTCATACAAACGTTTCTCTGATGAATCTCCGTCAGTTAAGGTATGCCATTCAAAATGAGTTGGACGTATCGCTTCGTGAGCTTCTTGTGCTCCGGCAGTTTTAGTTTTAAAAGTTCGTGGCTCTAAATATTTAGCACCATAAGCAGATTTAATTTCTTGTGCTGCACCGTCTCTTGCCGTTTCTGATAAGTTTACAGAGTCCGTACGCATATAGGTAATTTTACCAGTTTCGTAAAGCTTTTGTGCAACTGTCATGGTTCTGGAAACAGAGAAACCTAACTTCCTACTTGCTTCTTGTTGTAAGGTTGATGTAGTAAACGGCGCTGCTGGATTTCTTTTTAAAGGCTTAACATCTAAGCTATTTATTTTAAATTTAGCTTGAACACAATCTTCTAAAAATTTTTGTGCATCAGCTTCTTTATCAAATTTTCCTGATAGTTCTGCTTTAAAAAGTTCTTTTTTATCAGTAGAGAAAGCAGCTACTACACGGTAAGCTGCGGTGCTTTCAAAAGCATTGACTTCTCTTTCTCTGTCAACAATTAATCTTACAGCTACTGATTGTACACGACCGGCAGATAAAGATGGTTTTACTTTTTTCCACAAAACAGGAGAAAGTTCAAAACCCACTAACCTGTCTAAAACTCGTCTGGCTTGTTGTGCGTTTACTAAATTATAATTGATTTTTCTTGGATTTTCTATTGCTTTTAAAATAGCTGGTTTAGTAATCTCATGAAAAACAATACGTTTTGTGTTTTCTTCTTTTAAGCCTAAAGACTCAAATAAATGCCATGATATTGCTTCTCCTTCGCGGTCCTCATCCGATGCTAGCCAAACCATCTCTGCAGATTTTGCTAATTTTTTTAATTCGGCAACTAAAGCTTTCTTATCTGCTGAAATTTCATAATGCTGTTTAAAACCATTATCCACTTCAATTGCACTGTCATCTTTTCTTAAATCACGAATGTGCCCATAGCTTGATTTCACTAAAAAATCCTTGCCCAAATATCCTTCGATGGTTTTCGCTTTCGCCGGAGATTCTACAATAAGTAAGTTTTTTGCCATTTAGATTTTAGATTTTAACGCAAATAAAGGATAATAAATTTAGTAATCCCAAATTTTAATACATTAACGTTTATTTAAATAATTTTTGGTTTGGTTAGGGATTTACATCGATTTTTTGATAGAAATTAATTCTGTTTTTTCAAAAAAAATCGCAATGCCCTAAAAAAAAACAAGCTTCTTATTTATTAAGAAGCTTGTGCTATGATTGAATTAATTGTGCATCATTTTTATAAATGATGCCAGTTTCGCCTTCATTTGTCGTCGATCTACAATGAAATCTAGGAAACCATGCTCCAAAACAAATTCGGAGGTTTGGAAACCTTTTGGCAAATCTTTTTTAATTGTTTCTTTAATTACTCTTGGTCCTGCAAAGCCAATCAAAGCTCCAGGTTCCGCAACATTGATATCGCCCAGCATTGCGTAAGATGCTGTTACTCCACCTGTTGTGGGATCCGTTAGTAAAGATATATAAGGTATTTTTGCCTGAGCTAGAAGTGCCAGTTTTGCCGATGTTTTAGCCATTTGCATTAATGAAAATGCAGCTTCCATCATCCTGGCACCACCAGATTTTGAGATCATTAAAAAAGGTATTTTGTTTTTGATACTGTAATCTATGCTTCTAGCAATTTTTTCTCCAACAACAGAACCCATTGATCCGCCAATAAAACTAAAATCCATACATGCAATTACTAGATCCTGTCCTTCAATTTGTCCGTGAGCGGCTCTTAAAGCATCTTTTAAGCCCGTTTTTTTGTATGATTCTGCCAAACGTTCCGGGTATGATTTAGAGTCGGTAAAATCTAAAGGATCGCCAGAAGTTAAGTTAGCAAACAGTTCAACAAAGCTATTATTATCAAAAAGCACCTCGAAATATTCTTTTGAGCCAACTCTTAAATGATAATCACAGTATTGGCAAACGTACTTATTTTCAACTTGTTCTGAATAATGTAATGCTTTTTTACAGTTAGGGCATTTGTTCCAGACTCCATCAGGGGCTTCTTTTTTCTCTTCGGTAGAAGTGGAAATGCCTTTTGTATTTCTTTTAAACCAAGCCATATATTAAAATAGTGTGGGTACAAAGAAACAAAAATTTGATGAAATTGTTGAAATCTTCTGCTTTACTCTCTAAATACAGCTTCTCGCTTTATTTACAGCTTATTTTAAGCAATTGATATTTTTTCATAACTTCGAGCCTAAGAAACAATTTAACAAAAATGAGCTTAAAAGATTTTAAAGGAGTTATTACGGGAGACCAAGTTCAGGAACTTTTCGAAGTTGCTAAGAAGCACCAGTTTGCTTTGCCTGCTGTAAATATTATTGGAACTGATTCTTTGAATGCAGTTTTAGAAACGGCGAAAGCTGTAAATTCGCCGGTTATTGTGCAACTATCTAATGGAGGTGCACAGTTTTATGCGGGTAAATCATTACAAAATGACAAATTGCAGGCGTGTATTTTAGGAGCTATCTCTGCTGCACAACACACACATTTAGTGGCTGAGCATTACGGAATTGCAGTTATTTTACATACCGACCATTGCGCAAAAAAACTATTGCCTTGGCTAGATGGATTGTTAGATGCAAGTGAAAAGCATTTTGCATTACACGGCAAGCCACTTTTTTCTTCTCACATGATTGATTTATCTGAGGAATCAATTGAAGAAAATATTGAAATCTGTAAAACTTACCTTGAGCGTATGAGCAAAATGGGTATGACTTTAGAAATTGAATTAGGTGTAACTGGTGGTGAAGAAGACGGTGTTGATAATACAGACGTTGATTCTTCAAAATTATATACGCAACCAGAAGAAGTTGCTTATGCTTATCAAGAGTTAAGTAAGATTAGCGATAAGTTTACAATTGCAGCTGCTTTTGGTAACGTACATGGTGTATATAAGCCAGGTAACGTGAAATTACAGCCTGTTATTTTGCATAATTCACAAGAGTTTTTGAAAGAGAAACACAACTTAACGGCAGAAAAGCCAATTAACTTTGTTTTTCATGGTGGTTCTGGTTCTTCGCAAGAAGAAATTAGAGAGGCTATTTCTTACGGAGCTATCAAGATGAACATTGATACTGATATGCAATGGGCAATGTGGGAAGGTGTTTTAAACTACTACAAGTCTAAAGAAGCTTATTTGCAAGCACAAATTGGTAGCCCAGATGGTGATGATTCTCCAAATAAAAAATATTACGATCCACGCGTTTGGTTAAGAAAAGGCGAGGATCAGTTTGTTAAAAGATTAACTGAAGCTTTCGCTGATTTAAATTGTATTGACGCAAATTCTAAACTGTAATCTTTTGATTGTTTGATATTTGGAAAGCCACCTTTGGGTGGTTTTTTTTTGTTTAGGAAAGAAATTGGAGATAGGAGAAATTATAATAAATTTTTCTCAAACTTAGAGTTCTCGAAAAGAAAGACCCCGCTTGGACTTTAATTGTTTAAACCATTTTTTTACAAGCTGTTCCCGTAAAGTAGGGAGCGGTGGGAGTGCGGGAAATCAGAAAATTGTTAGCATATACCTTTGTTAAAGCAATACCGAGCCTAAAGCGAAAGCGGTTTTACGTCTTGGTTTGCACTGAACATTGTTCATGCACTTCAGAGTAAAAATAAGCGATATCAATTTTCTGATTTGTGTTGGCTCTGTACCCAAAGCACCTATGTTAAAAAAAAGATTTTTATTTCTTTTCGTCTGAAAAGAAATAGCCTCCCGTGGCAATGAGCGGGAAGATTTTGAATCTAACACTGAATTTATTAGAGAAAGTAAATCTAACTAAAATTAAACGCAGGGTTCTCGAAAGGCGAGACCCCGCTTGGACTTGAATTGTTTAAACCATTTTTTTACAAGCTGTTCCCGTAAAGTAGGGAGCGGTGGGAGTGCGGGAAATCACAAAATTGTTAGCACATACCTTTGTTAAAGCAATACCGAGCCTATAGCGAAAGCGGTTTTACGTCTTGGTTTGCACTGAACATTGTTCATGCACTTCAGAGTAAAAATAAGCGATATCAATTTTCTGATTTGTGTTGGCTCTGTGCCCAAAGCACCTGAGTAAAAAAAAAGATTTTTGTTTCTTTTCATCTGAAAAGAAATAGCCTCCCGTGGCAATGAGCGGGAAGATTTTAAATCTAACACTGAATTTATTGAGAAAGTAAATCTAACTAAAATTAAACGCAGGGTTCTCGAAAAGAGATCCCGCTTGGACTTGAATTGCAATCATTGTAACAGTAAAATAAAAAACTTACTGTTTTGCAGCATTAAACAACGCTTTCAATTCAGTAGCCTCATCCGGGTTCATTCTCCCAGCTAAAATTAAACGAAGTTGCCTTCGTCTTAACGCACCTTCAAAAAGCTCTTTTTCTTTTTCCGATTGTGGATCCACAGCTGGTACCGGAACGGTTTTTCCGTTCTCATCCAATGCCACAAAAGTATAATACGCTTCGTTAGATTTTACTTTTTCTCCTGATGGGATGTTTTCTGCCCAAACTACCAGTCTAACCTCTACAGAAGTGTTAAATGCCCGTGTTACTCTAGCGTGAATAGTCACCACATCTCCCAATTTTATGGGATGCTGGAACGAAACATTATCAACCGATGCCGTAACCACAACTCTGTTAGAATGTTTCTGTGCAGAAATAGCAGCGGCGATATCCATCCAATGCAATAATCGCCCACCCATAAGGTTGTTTAATGGATTAGTATCATTAGGTAGTACCAATTGATTCATCATTGTAAGAGAGTTCTCAGGGGTCTTGCTTATCATTCGCATAAGTTTATAGACAAATATAAGATAATGTTTAAAAGCCAATTTAATTTCACAAGCTCATTGTAATTTTTATTAAGGATATTTGCAGAAATGACAAACGTAAACAGCAAAGCTCAGATTTTAGAGCGACTAAATATCACTGCACTAAACGAGATGCAGTTAAATACGGAAAGTGCAATTGCTTCGGGTAAAGATGTAATGGTTTTATCTGCAACAGGTTCGGGTAAAACATTGGCTTTTTTCTTGCCTTTAGTTGCACATTTACAAAAAGATTTAAAGAAAGTTCAGGTGATGGTAATTGTGCCTTCGCGTGAGTTGGCTTTACAAATAGAGCAAGTTTTTAGATCTTTACAGTCGGGTTTTAAAGTAAGCTGTATTTATGGTGGTCATTCAACAAGAACCGAGGAACAAAGTTTGTCAGAAACTCCATCGGTAATTATCGGTACGCCAGGCAAAATTAGTTACCATATCCGTAATGAAAATATTAACCCTGCCGAAGTAGAATTTTTGGTGTTAGATGAATTCGATAAGTCATTGGAATTAGGTTTCCAAGACGAAATGGAACTGATTATTGAGGGATTAACGGGTTTGAAGCAAAAAATATTAACTTCTGCCACCAAAATGGATGAACTTCCAGTTTTTGCGAGAGTAGATAATTTAGCGGTTGTAGATTTTCTGAAAAATCAGGCTAATAAACCAGAACTTGCGCTGAAAGTATTACATACACCATCCAAAGATAAACTGAAACTATTAATGCAGGTTGTTGCCGAACATCCGGAAGGACCAACTTTGATTTTTTGCAACCACAGGGAAGCAGCAGGCCGAGTGAGCGATTTATTAAGGGATAAGGGAATGTCGAACGGGATTTACCATGGAGGCATGGATCAGCCAGACCGAGAAAAAGCATTAGTGAAGTTTAGAAACGGAACACACGCAGTTTTAGTAACCACGGATTTAGCATCACGCGGTTTAGATATCCCGGACGTTCAGCAAGTAATTCATTACCAAATACCGTTTACAGAAGAATCTTTTACGCATCGTAACGGACGTACTGCTCGTATGAAATCTAGCGGTAAAGCTTACCTACTTTTAAGCGATGAAGAATATAAGCCAGGTTATATTGATGAAGAGGTAGAAGAAGTTGTGGTTACAGAAGAGTTTAAAATGTTTGATGCAAGCCCTTGGGCAACACTTTATATTGCGGCAGGTAAAAAAGATAAAGTCAACAAAATTGATGTTGTAGGATTGTTGTACAAGAAAGCAAACCTTCAAAAAGAAGAAATTGGCAGGATTGAAGTTTTTGATCACATGTCTTATGTTTCCGTTGTTCGTAAAAAAATAAATGCTGTTGTGCAATTGTTAAAGCCTGAAAAAATAAAAGGGAAAAAGTATAAGTTGGGTGTTGATGAATAGAATTATGTAGCTCAAAAGCTGAACTCGATTATTTAAAACTCAAAATTGTTTATTTGGATTTTTAAGCTTTATGGGCGTTAAGGATTGGTTCAAAGTATAATGGCAGTATTCAAGAAACGTCGTCATGCCGAACGAGAGTGAGACATCTCACAATAGGTGTCAGATGCTATATGCAGACTTTGCTCGTGAGATGTCTCGTATTCTCGACATGATTTGTGATGTTGGTTTCATTAATAAAGAATCGGTTTTAAAGCATTAAAACTAAATTCAAACAATTTATAATAAGGGTTCAGCAATTTAAACGTGGCTATGAAATAACTACTTTCTAATGCATACCCACAATTTTATTTTGACATCAAATTGTTAAAAAAGAATTGTGTGTTCTATAAATACTTGCTCAAAAGTATATTTCCAAAACCTGTCTTTTCCTAGAGTTCTGTATAAAAAGAATTAATCAATCCTTATTTGATATTAAGCTATTTTTGTGAAATTTGCGCATTAACGCTCAATACAATTTAATTGGAAGAATATATCAATTACAGTTTCTTTTTTCTGCTATTAGTTTGCTTAATTATACAGCTTTATTACCTATTGGTTATCCAGAACAAATTTCGTGGTTATCAAATACAAAACTTTAATGCGCTTTCAATTCCAGAACCAGTTTCTGTAATTATTTGTGCTAGAAATGAGGCTAAAAATCTTATTAAGTACTTACCCGAAATTTTGACTCAAGATTATCCTAACTATGAAGTTATTGTGGTGAACGATTGCTCCGTAGATGATAGCGAAGATGTTTTACGGGTTTTTCAAGCGCAACACCTAAACCTAAAAGTATTAAAGTTAACAGAACATCCACGCTTTAAAACGGCCAAAAAATTTGCAGTAACATTAGGGATAAAGGCAGCAAGTAACGAGATTCTTTTGTTTACTGATGCCGATTGCATACCTCAGTCAAAAAATTGGATTAGCCTAATGACTCAACACTACGCAAACCCGAAAACAGAAATAGTGTTAGGATATTCGCCATACCAAAAAGTACGAGGGCTTTTAAATGCGTTAATCAGGTACGAAACTTTCCGAACAGCATTAAATTATTTTTCATTCGCGTTAAACGGAATGCCATATATGGGTGTAGGAAGAAATCTATCTTACAAAAAGTCACTTTTTTTTGCAGGGAAAGGCTTTGCTGCTCACATGCACATTACATCAGGAGATGATGATTTATTTGTTAACCAAAATGCTAGAGAAAACAACACGGTAATAGAAGTGAATGCAGGTTCGCATACTTTGAGTGATCCAAAAGATACTTGGTCAAGCTACTGGAAGCAAAAGACTCGGCACATGGGAGCTTCTAAAATGTATAAAAGCAATCATAAGCTTAACTTAAGCTTGCAGGCAATATCGGCAATAGGTTTTTACTTATTTTTAGCGCTTTGTTTGATCTTTAAAGTAGAGCCAATTGCAATCCTAATTATTTTTTTACTGCGCTTTCTCTCTCAGTTTTTTGTGTATTATCAATCATTAAAAAAGCTAAAGAGTAAAGATTTGGCTTGGTGGTTCATAATATTAGATCCATTTTACTATATTTATTTGATGACGGTAAGTATAGCGAATCTTTTTATTAAGAAAATGACATGGAAGTAAATCCAAATTTCTCTGATAATGCAAAAAACGACTTCTCTTTGGTTGAAAAAGCAAAGGAAGGAAATCAAAAAGCTTATGCCGAATTAATGCAGCGTTATAAGGACTCTATATTTTTTATGGTGCTTAAAATGGTGAATAATAAGGATGACGCAATGGATATCACCGTTACTACTTTTGCTAAAGCATTTGAGAATTTAGAGAAATATCGTCCAGATTATGCTTTTAGTACTTGGTTGTTTAGAATTGCAACAAATGGAAGTATCGATTTTATCCGTAAAAAGAAAATAGCCACAACTTCTATAGACAGCATGAGTTACGACGGGGGAGAAGACAAAGTTTACGAAATTAGAAGTGACGGTTTAAACCCAGAAGAACACTCAATAAAAAAGCAACAAACAGAACAGCTTAAAGAAATAATTGACAAGCTCCCGGCTAGGTATAAAACATTAATTATCCTGCGATATTTTGATGAACTATCTTATGAAGAAATTGCCGAACGAATGGATTTACCGCTAGGAACAGTAAAAGCGCAGTTGTTTAGAGGTCGAGATTTATTGTCTAATGTACTTACCCGCAGAAAAAAAAGCTTAAAAAGTGACTTCTAACTTAATCCAACAATACTTTCCTGACCTAACACCCACTCAAATTAAACAGTTTAACATGTTGTTTGAGTTATACCAGACTTGGAATTCGCAGATAAATGTAATTAGTCGTAAGGATATTGATTTGCTTTATGAAAGACATATTCTGCATTCATTGGGCATAGCTAAAGTGGTGAGTTTTTTGCCAGGTCAAGAGATTTTGGATGTGGGTACTGGTGGCGGTTTTCCGGGCATACCACTAGCCATTCTGTTTCCTAAAACTAATTTCCTTTTGGTGGATTCTATCGGAAAAAAAATAAAAGTAGTTAATGAGGTTGCTACGGCCATTGGGTTAACAAATTTGAAAGGCGTACACAGCAGAGCAGAACAGGTAGAGCAAAAATTCGATTTTATTGTCTCTAGAGCGGTTACCCAACTTAAAGATTTTTACCCTTGGATTCGCAACAAGTTTATAAAAGGAACTACTGGAAAATTTAAAAACGGAGTTCTATATTTGAAAGGTGGCGATTTAACCGAAGAATTAGACGCTTCAAAATTAAAAGGAATCCAGTTGTTTCCCTTATCAGATTATTTTAAAGAAGAATTTTTCGACACTAAATACGTAGTGTATTTTCCTGCTCAGTAAAAAGATATGCTGCATAAAATTGCACTTACGTTTGTTAAAGGAATTGGTGACATCACCATAAAATCTTTAGTTAGTTATTGCGGTAGTGCAGAAGAGGTTTTTAAAGCTAAAAAAAGTTCGTTAGAGAAAATCCCAGGGATTGGACCTAAAACGGCTCACCTAATTGCTAATCATCAAGCATTTGAAAGAGCTGAACAAGAAATGACGTTTATTGAAAAGTATAAGATAGAACCTATATTTTATACCGATAAAAACTATCCAAAGCGATTAAAGAACTGTGCAGATTCCCCTGCGTTACTTTATTTCAAAGGTAAGGCCGATTTAAATAATCAGAAAATAGTAGCCATTGTGGGTACGCGTAATGCAAGTACTTATGGTAAAGCTTTTTGCGAGAAGTTGATCGATGGTTTAAAAGAACACAACGTTTTAATTGTTAGTGGCTTAGCTTACGGAATTGATGTGGCTGCGCACAAAGCAGCAGTAGCAATGAAACAATGTACGGTAGGGGTTTTAGGTCATGGTTTAGATCGGATTTATCCTGCATTACATCGTTCAGTTGCAGAAAGTATGTTGGCTAATGGTGGCTTGCTAACCGAATTCCCGTCTCAAACCAGTCCTGATCGTCCTAACTTCCCTAAAAGAAATCGAATAATAGCTGGTTTAGCCGATGCCGTAATTATTGTTGAAGCAGCGAAGAATGGTGGGGCACTTATCACTGCCGAGATTGCTAATTCTTATAATAAAGATGTTTTTGCCTTACCAGGTAGAATAGATGATGAGTTTTCTGAAGGATGCAATTTTTTAATTAAAACCAACAGAGCAAATTTAATCACACGCCCACAAGATATTGAATACATTATAGGTTGGCAGCAAAATTCCAATTCTCAAAAGAAAGAAGCGCCCAAACTCTTTCTCAATTTAACAAAAGATGAACTGGAAGTTGTAGAATTGATTAAAGAAGCAAAAACAATAGCGATTGATGATCTACAATTAAAACTCAATATGCCACAAAGTAAATTAGCAATGTTATTGCTAAACTTGGAAATGCAATCGGTAATTATTGCACTCCCAGGCAGGGTTTACCGATTAAATTAAGCTTCTTGTCTAGGGTAATCATAAGCTAATAAATCACCGCTATGCTTACTTACCATTTTCCAATTATCAAACGGAAATTCAATTAAAGCCATGCCACAAGTAGGTATGTTAAACAAATCTGCATCGGTTAAGTAAACCGCTAAATCTGTAATGCCGTTGTTATGCCCAAATAATGCTACGTAATCATCGTCATCATTAAATTCATTTACTATTTTTAATAAACTTTGCACATTTGCTTCATATATTTTAGTTTCTTGAACGATTGCTGAAACGTCTTTTTTCCAGTTTTTCGCCATCAATTGGCAAGTAGTTATTGCTCTTATTGCCGGGCTACTCACTAGTTTTTCTGGAATAAGTTTTTGCATCGCTATGCGCTGTGCCATGTCAACGCTATCTCTCAGTCCACGTGGGTTTAACGGACGATTAAAATCACTCAAATTTGCATCCGCCCAGTCAGACTTAGAATGCCTTATCAATAGTAGTTTTTTATTCATCAGTTTTAAGTAAGTGTAATGTTTTATTGATGATTTCTTTTGGGTCTATTAATTGCATGCAGGCCAAATCTCCTCTAAAACAAGGCTTGTTTCCATAAACAGAACAAGGTCTGCAAGATATTTCAGACTGAACGCAGTTCTCTTCTTTTTGACCAAATCCTAAGAAGCCTGCAAATGGGTGCGTGGCTCCCCAGATTGATATAACGGGAATGTTTTTTAAAGATGCAAGATGCATTCCTGCAGAATCCATACTAATCATTAAGTCAAGCTGGGCAATTAAATTTAACTCTTCTTTTAGGTTAATTTTTCCAATTACAGAAATACAGTTGCGGTAGTTTAATTGCCATTTCTCAGCGATGATTTTTTCTTCTTCGCCACCTCCAAAAATAAAAGTTTTGATATTTTGTTCATCCAGTGCTTTAACTACCTCACCCATTTTTGCTATCGGATAAACTTTTTGTAAGTGTTGCGCAAAAGGAGAAATGCCAACCCATTTAAAGTTGCCTTTTAAGCCAGTAATTGCTTCAACTTGTGGCAAAATAGCTTCTGCTTCAGGTTTAAGCTCGTTTACAACTTCAGCATTAAGCCCTAAATTTTCAAAAACCTCTTTATAGCGCATCCACATAGGTTTAAGCGGATGTAAAATTTTGTTGTATCTGCTGGTGAGTTGTTTTTTTTCGTTTCTTCCTTTATCTAAATGTGCTACGTTAACGCCGTTGGTACTAAAGAAAAAGCTGATAATTCGCGATCTTAAATTAAAATGCAAATCGGCAACTTCAGTTATGCTTAGTTTTTTTAATGTTCGATATAATCGGTACAAACCAGATAAACCTTTATAAACTTTAGGGTCAAATTGCTGGAAAGTGAGGTTTGGTATGTCCGCAAAAAAAGGCTCGAAAAGCCTTCTAGTCAAATAAATAAATTCGACTTCTGGGTTTTGTTCAGTTATTTTTTTAACAATAGGAGCCGTCATAGCAACATCTCCCATTGCTGAGAAACGAATGATTAAGACTTTACGCCTATTAGCCATTTTTTTCATTGTTTAAGTTATATAATACCGGATTTAGGCTCGGGTCGTTATACATTTTCAATTGTTTATATACCCTCATATACTTTTCTCCGTTTTCTATATCACTAATTAGCTCATCAATAGACTGCGAAAGATCTGTTCTTTGTTGTAGTAAAACGGAAAGTTTCTCCCTACATGTTGCTTTGTGCTGTTCACTTGCATTAGCCCGTTCGGCTTCTTCACGCATATGAAACACTTTCAGCGCTAGTATCGAGAGTCTATCAATTGCCCAAGCTGGACTTTCGGTATTTATTTTAGCCTCTGCTTTTGGTTTACGTTCTTTAAAACGTTCTAAAAAATAGCTATCTATAAATTCAACCAAATCAGTTCTTTCTTGGTTTGAAGCATCAATTCTTCTTTTCCACTCTAAACCTTCGCTGCAATCAATATTGGGGTTTCGGACAACGTCTTCCATGTGCCACTGAGCGGTATCTATCCAGTTTTTTTTGTATAAAAGAAACTCAATAGTAACCGGCTGATAAGGATTTTCAAACTTAAAATCAATCCCATTATTGATGTGATAATCACTTATGGACTGTTCAAATATTTGGTTACAAAGCTTGCTGATCATCTTTATATATAGAATAGGTATAATTATTGAGATTTTTTACCATCGAAGAATCTCGAGATTTCGACTAAGTTAAAAGAATTCAAGCATTTTTCTTTAGTAAGACCACCTTTTCTGCCTACATAAATTCCATATTGCATATCCATAAATCCTTCATTTCGGTGTGCGTCTGGATTCACAGCCAATAAAACACCTTTTTCTAAAGCATATTGGTGCCACCTCCAGTCTAAATCCAGTCTTAGTGGATTTGCATTAATCTCTATCACAACATTGTTTTCAGCACAAGCGTCAATTATTTTTCGATAATTTATTGGATAGCCAGCTCTGCTTAGTAAAAGTCTGCCGGTCGGGTGTCCTAAAATTGTAGTGTACGGATTTTCAATGGCTTTTATCAAACGCTCTGTTGCTTTTTCTTCGTCCATTTTCATAGCCGAGTGTACGGATGCAACTACAAAATCAAATTTTGCCAAAATCTCATCTGGGTAATCAAGACTACCATCACTTAAAATGTCCGATTCAATTCCTTTAAATATTTTGAAAGGATTAAGCTCTCTATTTAATGCTTCAATTTCTTCGTGTTGTTGCAAAACGCGTTCAATACTTAAGCCACCAGCATAACCTGCAGTTTTAGAGTGATCAGAAATTCCTAAATATTCCAGTTTTAAAATATCTCGACAATACAAAGCCATTTCTTTCAAGGTATGTATACCGTCACTCCAAGTGCTGTGGTTGTGCAAAGCACCTTTTAAATCCGAAAGCTTAATTAATTTAGGGAGTTGGTTCTGTAGTGCTTTGTTTATTTCGTTACCATCTTCTCGTAACTCAGGGAAAATAAACGCCAAACCAGCAGCTTTATATAATTCTTCCTCACTAACAAACAGGGTTCTTTCTTTTAAAAGCGCTTTCACTTTTAAAACATGTTCTTCACAGCCTGTACTCTCAAATAATTTAAAAGCTTTGTCAGCCAAACTGCATACAAGAATTTTTATAGTTAAACCAGTTTGGTCTTTTAAGGCGATGGAAATGTCGGAAACTGAAATTTCAAATACTTCAGCATCAAATTGCTTTGCCAAAACAGAAGTAGGTTGCTCAGTAATAGCTAAAAACGTCAATGAATCAATAATCTCACACTTCCTTCTAAAAGCACCAGAAATTAAAACTTCCGCTTGTTTATCTAAAGTCTTTAAAGCTTTCTCAAATTGAGACCGGTAATCCTCCACAATTTTCTCAACCTTGGCATACAGGTATCTTCCCGCATTGGCCATTTTAAACTCAATCGCTTTCTTGATCTCTTCTTGAGTTTTCAGCCCGAATCCCTTAGCTTCAATCAGTCGGTTCTCGTTACAAGCGTAATATAGCTCACCTACGTTATCAATGCCAAGTTCATCCCATACAACCTTAACTTTTTTTGGTCCCAAACCTTTAATGGTCATCATCTCTAATATGCCCTCCGGCGTATTAGCAATTAAAGTATCTAGCTCAGCAATGTTACCATCCGTTAAAAGCTCCACAATTTTTGAAGCCGTACTCTTCCCAATTCCGTCTATGCTTTCTAATTCATTAAGCGTTTTGTCTTTTAATTTAAAAGGTAACTTATCAATTTTAAAAGCAGCATTGTTTATCGTTCTTATCTTAAATGAGTTCTCCTCATTAAGTTCCATTAGTTGACCTAAAAGCTTGAATTTTCTAGAAATTTCTTTATTTTCCATTGAGTGCAAGTTAAGCAGATTTTACAAGTTTGAAATTATTTTGACATAATCTGATGTGTAGATATTTAAATTTTTAATTGGAATAATCAAGTACTGAATAGGATTTATGGCGTTTTCCGTTAAAATTCTGCTTAAATAGTTTTAATCAAAAAACGTATTATGTTGCTAGTAATCATGCTGTTTGATTTTTTTGGAACGATTGTTTATTGTAAAAGGAAAGCGTTTTGCCACAATCATCGTTGCTATTCCTTCTTGAAAATCTCTTTTTATTTCGAGAACATACTTTTCGTCTTGCTTTTTAACGCTTACAATTTCATCATAACAACCATCATCAGCTTTAAGTTCAAAATATGGATAATCGTCATACACATATTTATTCTTTATCATTTTTACAAGTCCCTCATATTGCGCATTTTTATCATAGAAAATAACCGGATTTTGGGTTTGGCATCCAGTTAAACCATTATCATCCGCAACGCCGATACCATAATAGTTGGTGGGGGTAAATGAAAGTTTATTATCATCGATTTTGAAAGCTTTATTCTGCTCGTCGTGTGTTAGTTCGTAGACCATTCTTCCGTTCACATAACCTTCTACATCGTTAAATTTTATCTTAACATATTTAAATTCTTGGCAATATTTATCCGTCGGTTTGGCCTTGAAATAGTTGTTACTTGAACCTAAAACTAGTACAATTTTCTCATTCAGAAATGAAATATCTTTGATTTCGGTTTGATTCTCATCAAGTAGCTTAATGTGGTTGCCCAATAAAATCCCCTTTGTGTTTGCTTTTTTAAAGACGATATTTTTAATGGATTTAACAGCATTATCCCTAACAGCCATATTCTTGACTGTAGTATCCTTGGCTAGACTTTTAAAAGTTTCCGATTGTTTTAATCCTGATTGATTGGTGTTTTGTTGGCAAGCAGTAAGTAATACGATAGGCAGTAAATAGATCAGTTTTTTCATTTTGATTCTTATACCAATAATGGTTAATAAAATTTAATGGTGATTTTTGAAAACACATAGAGACATAGGTTTTTCAGAAAGAAATAGGAAACATAGTCTATGTTCCTCAAAGCGGGACGCTATGTAAGCTCAACCATTCGGAATCGCCACAAACTGAAAAATGTACCTATGTGTTTTAATTTTAGAACAATATGTATGTATAAATGGTATTAATTTTCAATTTTAGGTAAAGGATATAGAATTGATTATGACCGGCAATTTAAATATTCGGTTTCGAACTGAAACTATTAAACCCGAAATGTCTCCTACTAGCTATTTTAAACTTTCGTTGATCAATCTTTCCATTAAATTATTTAAGAATTCTACTTGATACTTTCCGACGGAAGCCACTAAATGATCGCCGCCAATTCCACTGTCATTAGTTATAAAAACATAAGTTCCGTTCGTTGCAATTGCCATATAGCGCATTAAAAATTCTGTTTCCTTATCAATTCCACTCGCAGTTATAGGGATAATTTTTATTCCCTTACGACTTGCCAATGCAATCAGGTTGTGAATTTTAGTAATAACGTCTTTTTCATAATGAGGTGGAGCATCTAATACCAAAAATAATATCCTGGATGTGGCATCTGACGACCATTGTAAATCGTTAATGCTTTCGCTTAATGCAATATCCACGGCTTCGGGGAAGTCTCCACCACCATCTGCAGACTGCTTTTTAATAAATTTAACGGTCTGATCAATATCTGTTGAAAAATCTGATTTTCTAGTCACGTAGTCATCGCCCTTGTCCCTGTAAAAAACTGCGCCCATATTAACTGTCGCGGTTGGGTTTTTAGTTTTGACCTTTGCAATTACATCCGTTAATTCAACCTTTAAATACTCTAATTCATCGCCCATTGAACCAGTAGCGTCAACCATAAAAGCGATATCAATTTTTTTAGCTGTGTTGTGTTTCACTGTGTTTTCTAAAACCAACTTATTAACTTGTTTGTCTTTGGTCGTTTTAAGATCCGAAAATAATTCCTCTCCAACTTTTATCTTTAAGTTGTTTAAAGTGGATTGGTTGCCGTTTACCTGGTATGGCCAGAATTCAGCATTTCCTTTATTGTCAGTTTTGGATTGCCAAACCACTTGATTATTAACGTTGACCAATTCAACCGGAACATTAGCTAAAATGGTTGAACCACTTTGCAGGTTTATCGAAATTCTATTATCAAGATTATACCCCCAATGTTCAGCCATTCCAGAAAATGTTGAGTCTTTGTTTATGGAGTTCCAAAATGGCCAGTTTGACAAATCATTCCATTCGCCTGCTGTTACTTGCCCAGCTTGGAGTTGCGTCTGTTGTTGTGACTGGTTTTCATCAGCAGTCATTTTCTCATCAGACGCAGAACTTTCCCTTGGAGCTTCTATCATCTTGTTTCTCGCACAGCCTAATAAGACCATGGATACAATTGCTGTGATGATTACTTTTTTCATATTGTTATTTTTTCTTGATTAATTCTGCAATTTCTTCTACTTGTGTACAACCGTCTACATAAACTGGTTAGCGAGTTTTCTGGCTAATATTTTTGACAATACAGCTTATTCGTATCAGTTATATCCTTCAAAATTTTGAGCACCAATGCGGTTACCGTTCTCCTTTATGACAGGTAAATATTTCTTGTTAAAAATCACAAAATCAATTTCAAGTTTTTTTTCAAAATGAGACTCATCGCCAGAACTTACTGAATAGGTTTTTAGCATTCTTACCAGCCTATAAATAAATTCTTCGTTCTCCCAATCTGAGATCTGTTCTCCACTAAAATCAGACTTACTCGATTTTCCGGCTTTGAATTTTTTATTCAAAAAACTTTCTAATTTATCAATTGTAGCCTGTTTAATGTCTGATTTAGATGCTGTTATCAAGACCAAATCTCCATTTTCACTTTCAATCATTTTCACTTTCGGGAAATAAATATGATCTAAAACTGCAATTGTATCACGTTCTTCACTCCATGCAGCGGTATTGTAAGCATAGCCAAAAGTTTTTACAGGTTTGAGTTTTCTGCTCGACCAATCGCTTTTACTGGCAATAAACAAATCGCCAGATGAGAGGTCGCTTTCATCCTTGAAATAACACAAAGTATCTTTTACTATAAACGGATTGTTCAAAAGCTGTAGCGCTTCCGCCTTATCCAGTTTTTCTGGGTCTTTCGCAAGGGTTTCAGTCGTTAGTTTTAGCTTATTTTTATAAAACTTAGACACATTAAAACTTGTGCTTACTGTCGCAAGGTTCACTATTTTTTCGTCCTGAGCTGAACAGGATGATAGGGATAGCATGATCACTGAAAGTATTAAGCTGTTATTTAGATTTTTCATGGTTGTTTAAAATTAGAACTGCAAAAAAATTTGATTTGTGTTTAACGTCCTTATTTATAATGCTGAAAAATACCAGAATCTGTAGGCGTCCAAAACGCCGCTTTCTGTCCGGCAACTTTTAGCGCATTATTAGTCCAAGTATTACAGGTGTACAGAAAGCTATAGCTACCCTTTGCCTCGTAAAAAGCATCATTTTCTCCATAGACAGCATCTGTCTCTACTAAGATGTTTTGTCCTTTGTCATTTTTGTCAAACTTGTTATCTACAAATTTGATTAAATCTTGGTATTGCTTTGAAGTTAAAAACATCTTTTTGCAGTCCTCGCCTTCTTTCATTTCGGTGTAGTAGGTGCAATGCAGGGCAGACTCTCCTAACCAAAATGTCGCCTTGAACGCAGTAGAAAATTTGAGCTCAGCCCAGGTGGGCGTATCGAGATAGAAACCCTTGTCAGTGGCGTCTTTTGTATTTTTATAAGGGATTTTTGTGCTCCAATCCACTTGTGAGCTTTTTACTGGCAAAACGATATCGGTGTGCACACCGTTGGTATAAATATAGACAGGAATATTGGCTACATCTGTGGTGTCTTTTTTAGAAACGCCGATATAAGGCAAAGTCAATGCGAGTATTACATAGATAATTACAATGCCCAATATCCCGCCTAAAACACGAAGTATGTTTTTGATGATTTTTTTTACCATTATTGTTGTTTTCAATTAATTATTAAAAAATATTTTTTTAGACTGATTGATCATTCGCATACTTTGGTTAACAATTCGTAGGTGATTGCT
Source organism: Sphingobacteriales bacterium (assembly GCA_038243635.1). Classification (GTDB taxonomy): domain Bacteria; phylum Bacteroidota; class Bacteroidia; order Sphingobacteriales; family Sphingobacteriaceae; genus Pseudopedobacter. The sequence goes on along the minus strand of JBBSQW010000001.1, from coordinate 254,177 downwards.
CGTTTTTATCTTTAAATTTTTTTTGCCATCATTATATCGTTAAACCATACGCTATTTTAACGGATATTATCGGACAGTTTGGTTGTGTGGATTTTATTTGATGATGATATTCACTGGAACACGAATTGTTTTCTTCACTAATTTTGATTTCACATGGCAGTATAAAAATATTTTTTCGATTTCACATTCGTCTGATTTAAAAGCAGTAATATGATTTGCTTCTTTTTTGTTCTCAATTTCGTCTAGGCCAAATTCCTTGTATTTCTTCAAGAAAGAATTGTAATCTAAGCCTTGGTTATTTCTGAATTTATTATAAACACTTTCTGGAATTTGTACCCTTCCAGAATTTCCGTTGCACTTGTCTACATAGATCTCAAAACTTTCGGTATCGTTATCAAATAGTTTATAGTGAAAAACATTAGCATCCAATTCTAAAACCTCTATCTTTTGACCACCGATCTTAAAGGTGTCTCCAATGTTGTTTTTGGTAATCTCTAGTTCTTCATATGTTGTTGGAATTTCTATTTCGATATCTACATAACCTTTTAATCTTAAATATTTAGAATCCATCCCCAAAGTTTGAAAATTTACTCCCTCCAATAACTTTTCTGTTTCATCATCAATTCCGCCGATATTTAAACCTAAAACTTCTTGCGTTAACTTGACTTTTTGGTTATTCTCATTTGTCAATTCATAGGATTTTACTTTTGCTTTTAGATTATCCAAAGGAGATCTTTCGGAAGTAATATGCCCCAGTTTTTTATACTCTGCCAATTGCTTATCGGTAAAATAATTGGACACTAATGAAGTAAAGTAAATTGAACTTGATGGGTTTTTGCTATAGTCTGATGCGCCATCTGTAATGGTTTTTATAGAATGCTCAATTTCACTTAGCGTTTGTTCTGCCCGTTTTGTTGAGGTAGAATTTTGCCAAGGGTATTGACTCTCGCCGATCTTTTTGGATTTAGAGATTTTGTTGTCTTTAGTAGTGACATCTTCATAAATCAAGAATTCTTGAAAATGGTTTTTTTCATAGTCTTCATCAGCATGTCTTGCTTCCTTTTTATCAATTAATTCAGGATACTCTTTTTTACCTTTGCAGGCAACTATTAAAGGAAATAACATCATTACTATAATTTTTTTCATCACTTTTTGTTCGTTATTGCGGATAAGACATCCGTTTGGAAGCCAGTTTCTATTAAGATTTTAGAATTAACGATAATGGTAAATCTTCTTAATGTCTTTTGAGGATATCATCTGCCAGTTCATTAATTTCTGTTGCTATTACTTTTCCTCAAAATAGAGTTTGCGATTTTTCATTGCTGTTTCCCAACCATGAGGAAAAATAGCATTGTTTTCGTCAGTCATTTTTTTCATCAGTAACTTTGTGCGATTTTGAATGGCTACAGGTAAACCGTAAAAAGCTTTGTCTACCTTGGTGTTTCGTTCAAAATCGAGCATTCCATTTTGGTGGCGAATGGCAATCTTCTGACCCTTGTAGTGGATTAAAATTTTGACTCGACCATCACTTGTGTAATTACTACCACTGGTACCGTAAACTAAAATTGGGTCTATCAATCCATCATTGTTAAGATCTACAAACTCACAATATTTTGTCCAAAACCAAATGGATCGTTCTATATCATCATTAGTTCCTTGCTTGGTAATTAAATCATTTATCATCCAATTTAATGAAAGTGTATTCTTGTGTTGCCTTAGATTATACGCTCTTAAATTGTGATGGATTTCTTTACTTTTAGAAGAAGGGGTGCTTTCCGTTAGCACAATATAAAATTGACCAGATTTGTCTAAACATTTATAAACTTTACTGATTGGATAAATGAAGTTCAATTGCTTTTTCAAACTGTCAGTAAAAATTTTTGCTATTTCTTGTTGATCCAGTATTTCACTCTTGCCAACTTTGATCTGCCCGCAAAGTAAAACGGTAGGTAAAAGCAAAAGGAGCGTAAAAATTATTCTTTGCATGATTTTTTAATTTTATATCTGTTTCTAAGATAAGCATGCATGTAATTCATGGGTTAAATTTATTGTGAGTCTTATTACCGTTCGGTACTTTAAAGATGTTAAATTGGATTAAGACTATAAGACAGTCTTATTATTCGTTAAACATCAATCGTTATTCGTGTTGATTTTTGTATTTTGAGGAAATCAAATTGTTGGATTATCTTGCTAATAAATTAAATTAGCGGTGCTCATTCAAACGATACTAAATCAATGAAAACAGTTTCTATGCTAGTCAAATACCATTTTGAGACTTCGATAACTGATCCACTCATCAGATTTTTTACTATTGGTACTAATAACAATAACGGATAATTTATTTTCTTTTGTTGTTAGGTTCTCTTTATAAATTACGTAGTAGTCCGCATGGTTTTTACTGTCATTCCACTTGGTAAGTTCCTGAATAATATGATCTGTTTCAGTCTCTCCATCAGCATCTAAAAATATCGGACGTGATTTAGTGTTTTCAGATTTTTTATAGAAAGTACTTTTGCCGAAGTTATTGGCTAGCTCAGCTAATATTTTTTTGCAATTTGGATTGTTTTCTAGCTCTAATTCATAACAAAATGCAGATTGATTATCTTTCAAATAATAAACCACCAAACTGTTTATCTTACCGATAGCAACTTCGTTGTATTTGTATTTATATTTTATGTCAAACGCAAATTCTTCATAATCTAAATTAAGGTTGTATTCTAAATTGCTATTGTCGTTTTTGGTTAAATGATAAGGCTTTAACAGGTTAGCTAAAGGCTGATTCAGTTTGATACCATCAATAGGGATGGCATCAGTTTTTATGTCAAATGGAACACTATCAGCCTCTTGAGGGTCGTTTTTAGCTTGACTTGAATCAATTTTTATCGCATCTCTATTTGAATTCTTAGTTGCACTTGTTTTATGCTCGCCGTTGCAAGAAATCACAAGCGGTAAAATTGCTAGAAGTAAAAAAGTTTGTTTAGTTGGTATGTTCATTCTATTGTTTGTTTTCAGTTTATACATCAGTTTAGTGAGCTTTTTATGGAATTTTCTGTAGTTGTTATTTGAATTTTGTGAGTATGCTGTTATGATCGAAGTATAAAATGAACGTGTGATCATTGAGTTTCTCATGGCGTAATTTTTTTTAAAGGTTTTGTTTAAATTTTTTCATTTTTTATTAGAATTTTTATTAAAAACATTTGCTGTTTTTTATGCTAAACAATGGCTTAATTATTTGTGTGAGACCAAAATTCCCTCTTTACTAACGTATCACGCTGTTTAAAGATCCCCGATGTAATTTCTAGCACCAGCTTATTTTCTGTCTCTGCCAGAAGCTTAACTTCAAACCAGGATACAACACCGGTTTTTGTATTGTTGGTCGAAAATATTTCACTAGGATTTTGAGCGATTGTTTTTTCTAATAAAATATAAGTTTCCACAATTTTATAATAGCCACGATAAGCTTCAATTTGGTAGTTGGTATTGTCAATTTGTTTACGACGATAAAAATCAATATTTAGGAGTTGGTAGATGCTTAAAGTGATAAATGCAAGTCCAAAAAATAGAGAGCTGAAAAACTTAATCTTTGAACCAAAAACAATAAAAAGGTTGACGATAAAAACCGCTAACCAATACCAGATTAAAATTCCGTAGACAATTTCAATATTGAAAAAATAAGTTGACAGAATATCTAATAAGCTTAAGATTGGTAATAGAATAGAGAGCGAAAAGATGATATTTCTGAATAATCTCATAAACGGTAAGTGTTATTTAATGTATAAATGATCGCAAAAATAGTTGAGTTTTTTGCTGTCTATAAATAATTTCCCATCATATTTATAGCTTTCTGTTGTTAATTGTTTATATAAATTGAGCTGAAAAAATATTTCTTTATTCTTCGCATAGCTTAGAACCTGTTTGACCTGATTCCCTAAAGTATCTAAGATTTTAATGTTTTCGGTTAGTTTAACAGTGTCAGTAAATTTCAGGGGATGAGTTTTCCAACCTTTAAAAATTGCTAGATTGATTAGGATTAAACTATCGCTCAACTTATTGATTGAAACCATGTCATAAATATTTAGCATAGTTAACCGCAAATGTTGATCTGATTTAAAGGCTTTGTCAGAAAAATCCCATTCTACACGTTTCACTTTTTCCTTTTTTGCACAAGAAAATAATAACAACATGATCGTTAATATGGATAGATATTTCAATTCTTTGTGTTTTAGGTGTTAGTTCAATTTAATTGCAAACTTTTTTTTGCTTTGAATTGGTATAATATATAGCACTAATAGGCTTTCATCAATCCAAAATAGCGCTCAAAGAACCAATAATTTCACAAACTTATTATTCGTCAAGATTACGAAGATATTAGTTCAACAAGCAAACTTATCCGTAATGTTTGCACAAAAGGCGATGCTGTTATAATTGTGCTAGGAGGCAAATGGACGGCAGTCGGATTGCGTGATTTTATTGGCAAGACTTATTTTTTTATAACTTGTAAGATAATGGAAGCTATTTCAGCAATCGTATTTGAAACTTGGTATCATGCTTTTTTAGCTATGTTCCTATTTTTTAATTTAATTTATTGGGGATTCTCACTTTCTGCGATGCTTATTTTTCGATATTTCGAGCGCAAAAAACAATTGATTCAAGTAGACAATCATTTTTTATATCCTGGGCAACAAAAAAAGGAAATCTTACAATCGATGAGATCAATCCTTATTTTTAGCTTACAAGGGATTGTGATACAACAAGGAATAGTAAATGGCTGGTTGCACATTTCCACGACCTTAAGTTGGTGGCTTTTGCTTCAAATCATCATACTTTTTATATGGAACGAGGTTCATTTCTATTTGGGTCATCGGCTATTACACACCAAATTCATGATGAGAAATATTCATCACGTCCATCATCTTTCAAAAGAACCCACAGTATTTTCTACTTTCAGCTTTCACTGGATAGAGGCGTTTTTACTGGGTACCGTTATATTTTTCCCATTGCTGATTTATCCTTTTCAGTTGTGGGCCATACTTTCTTTACCGATCATGAGTTTACTAATAAATCTGATGGGGCATTCCAATTATGATCTGTTTCCCAATCATAACCCTGAGCATATGCTTAAGTTTTCCTATCGCCACAGCATGCACCACAAGCGTGGAAAAGGTAATTTAGGATTTTTGTTACCGTGGCTAGATCAACTTTTTAAAACCACTACAAAATAGAATAAATGAATAAAGTATATATTACGGCAACCGGTAGTTATCTGCCAAATGAACCAGTTGCGAACGATGAGATGGAGAGTTTTTTAGGCTTGATTAACGAAACTCCTTCGCGAACAAGGGCTGTTTTTTTAAGAAAAAACGGAATAAAAACTAGATTTTATGCTTTAGACCGTCAGCAAAATACCACGCACAAAGCTTACGAAATGGCAGCGCTTGCTGTTAAAAATTGCGTGAACGCCAGTTCTTTAGATATCAAAGAAATAGAGATGCTCAGTACGGCCACTACGCAAAGCGATTTGCCTGTTCCTGGTTTTGCAAGTATGGTACATGCCGAAAGTGGAATTGGACGATGTGGTTTGGCTTCGCATCAAAGTGTTTGTGCTGCAAGTTTAATGGCGATACAGAATGGTTACCTACAAGTAAAATCTAACACAGTTAACAACGCAGTGTGTTGCGCAGCCGAGTTGCCTAGCAGAATGTTTAAAGCGAAACGTTTTGAAGGTCAGCAAGCTTTTGCAAATGGCGAAACAACCTTGCCTTTGGAAACAGATTTTCTCCGTTGGATGCTGAGTGATGGGGCAGGAGCGATGCTATTGCAAAATGTACCGAGCAGACAAAAACTTTCGTTGGCGATTGAATGGGTAGATTTAAAATCTTATGCTCATGCACATGAATTGTGCATGTACACCGGAACGCAAAAAGAAGCTGGCGAGATTGGAAAAACTTGGTTGGATTATGATAACATCAGCGAAGCAAATGTTGCAGGGGCATTGAACCTAAAACAGGACATGAGCCAAGTTGATAATATCGTCAAATTGGGTATTCAGCGCTTTTTCGAACTGGTGGATGAAAATCAATTCAATCCAGATGAAATCGATTGGTTGGTTTGTCATTATTCTTCTCATCATTTTAGGCCTCAGATTGTAGACTTGCTAAAAAAAGGTGGTGTAGAAATACCTGCAGAGAAATGGTTTACCAATCTCTACACTACTGGTAATATTGGTTCTGCCTCTATTTTTGTAATGTTGGATGATTTAGTTAAAAGTGAAAACCTAAAGGCTGGACAAAAAATATTGTGCATGGTGCCAGAAAGTGGCAGATTCATTACGGGTTACATGCTACTCACGGTAACAGGACCAGAAAGTGAAGTTACATTTATAGAAAACATCGCAGAAATTAAACCACCTGAAATTCGGGTTCAGGATAAGCCGATTCAAGAATGGTTGGTTCGCCAGCTTTCTGTTGTTTGGTTCGATTTTGAACGGGGTTTGCAACAAGTGCCAATTGTTAAAAAAATCTTGAACGGCACTTTAACATTGGAAGAGTACAAACGCTTGTTGGTCAATCTGCGTCAGCAAGTAATTGATGGTTCGCAATGGATCGCAAGAGCCGCTTCTAACGTTAGCATGGACTATTTTCCAGTTCGTTCGGCTTTCATAAAGCACTCTTCTGATGAACACAGAGATTACCAGATTTTAGAGAAGAATTATGTGAATTGTGGCGGATTAGAAGCGGAAATCCTGACTGGCAATAAAAATATTGGAAGCGAAGCACTGAGCGCTTATATGTTTCATCGGGCAAGTCAGCCAAACCCATTCGATTTATTGGGTGGCATGTTTATCATTGAAGGATTAGGCAACAGAGTTTCTGGAAAGTGGGGAAGGGCAATTCAACAACAACTCCATTTAGATAAAGATCAGGTTTCCTTTTTTATCTATCACGAATCTAGCGACAGCAACGACAATCACTTTGAACGTTTTGAGCAAGCCATCCAATCAGAATTGCTTACCAAAGAGATGGCAGAAAAGATAGTGAAAACAGCTAAAGTAGTGGCCAAACTTTATACTTTGCAATTACAGGAGCTAGACAATTTTTAAGTACGACAAACATGTTGCATAAAAAAGAATATTTCGAAAATATGGTGAACGAGCCGAGAAACCCAAGCCATTGGCATGCGATGTTTCTTGATAAAAGTGTTCCCTTCAATGCTGATGCTAAAGCTGCTTTCTTGTATGATTCTTCCACAAAAAGCCGGCAGTTCCTTTATCCGGTTGCCAAATTGTTTGCTAGACTTTCAATTGTGCTGATGCAGTTTTTCAAAATTTTTATTCCGAACTTAATTAACGCACCCAAAATGTTGCACAAAAGTTTGTTTTGGGGAATGAAGTATTTTGTTACGCCTGAAGCAAACTTTATCATCCTTCGTCATTTTTACCTCGGATCAGAAGTCCTTCGGTTTATCAAAGATAACGTAGAAGGGGCAGAAGAAATTCCAATGAATCCGCTAAAACCTTTGGGCGTGAGCGACGTGAAAGACAATCTTTTCTTAGAGCATGACCTTAATCTTTATAATTTCATCATCAACCTGAACAAGGCGATTGAAGAAAAAGACCTAAAAATAACGAAGAAAGAAAATCTTGATTTTAGTGCGATTACTGCGGGAGAGATTCCATTTGGAGAGTTTAGAGATGGCTGGACAAACTTCATCGATTTAGGAACAGCGATAGAAATTTTTACACCAGTGTATCAGTTTTACTTGACCGACAATGATTTTTGGAGAGCCACAAATTCCCTGCAATTGGATGAAGTAATTGGGATTTATGCAGCAACCATTATGGATTGCCCAGAGAAACTGACTGCGTTAAACAACAAACATCCTATGATTCCTCTACCGACTGCAGGGGCCGCTTTCAGGCTTTTGCTCCACGGATTTTCAACAGAAGTTCTGCATGCTTTGTTAGTTCAGGGTAAACTTGACATTAGTAAAAAAGTGCTGGCTTGATTAGCGCTCGACTTTTCAAAAAATTAAGTCGTATTTAACCCAGCTTTTCAGGGATTTTAGTTGCTTACAATTTCATTTCATATTTACCTTTCTCCACCGTTTTAATTAAAGCTGACATGATGTTTCCTTTTTCATAATAAGAGAGCTCGTTACTTAATAAGTCAGTCGCTACGTAATTGATATCCTCGTAATCGTCATCAAAATTATTGGTCAATATTCTGATTGACTCTTGAAAATCTGAACAATCTGAATAGCTATATTCGTCCGCTGTTCCGTATATACTTTTCAGTTTATTCAAATAGTGATCTTTAATTATATCAGGGTATTTTTTTGCAATCAGAGGTAATAAATCTGTTTTTTCTGCTAAAAAATTGGCTAAGGCGTTTGCCAACTGTTGCTGGGTTAATTCTGCAGTGTCCGTTTTTATGATACTTTTTTGCCTGTAATATGTTAAGAAATCTGCAGTTGGATTTATGCCATGCGCTATAAACCAATCTATTGTTTTAATGTAGCGTTCTTGCGGGTTAGTCATACGCTCTAACGCAGAAACCGATTTAATGTCGGTAATTAATTTCCCCCAATCGGCTCGAGTATCGTTATTCTTGACCAGACCGATAATTTGATAGTGTTTGCCAACTTTTTTAAGGAAAAGTATCTCATAGTACCTTTTGCCTTGATCAAATGAATAAGCAATCGCCGGAACGCAATTGCTTTGGTAGACGAAAAAATCTTCATTTTCGGTCGCTACTCTAATTTCTGTTTTTTTAATGTCAAACCCCGTTTTGTTTTTTACGATGGTATCAATTCCAGTTATTTTGTAGAAATAATTACTGGTAAAATCGTTGATAATATGGCTGGTATCTTTTACATCTTCTTGATCACAAAATAAAATTACATCACTTTTTAAGGTAAGTTTTCTAATATCAAAGGTTTGAGCTTGCGTAAAAATCAGTGTAAAAAGTAAAAATATTGTTAGATAGATTTTTTTCATGATGTGGTTTTTAGGTATGATGAATTTAAAAGGTAAATTCCATAATGTGGTAGGCTAATCGGCTTTACAAAATCGTTTATAATTAAATTGTTGTTTGATTAAATTGTTAAACTTTAGTACTACGTTTTTTTTAATTAGTTATTGGTAATAAACGAAGAATAGAATTAGCATGGTATATAAAAACAAAAGGATGCCAATCAAATAAACTGAATTTATTTTATCGTCTAGTTGATGTGGTTTGGTGGTAAAATTTGGAATTAATAATTGTGGTATGGCGACTATCAGAGCAATCCAAGTATAGGCTACCAAGTAGTTGAAAAATCCATCAGTTATAAAATAATAGTTTAAAATTTGAGAGATTACAATTAGCGTTAGCACTATCAAACCTAAAGAAATATAAATTTTCCTTTTTGAAATGATTCCAAGTATGCTGTAAAACAAAAGAGAGATTGCAAGATTTGCGTATGGCCAAAGGAATATAATCGTGTATTTAAACGAACCAAGTTTGCCGTAATAGCTCACCTGTTCTTTGCTAAAATATACATATATCCCAACACTCAGTATAAGAATTATCAGACTGATTAAGTATCTGAATATAAAATTTTTCATTTATCGTAAGTTAAGCTGTCTTATTTAGTTTAGAGATTAGTATTCAGTAACTTAACCAAAAATAAGTATGATCGCTAGCTGGAATTTTATTGTGGTTTTGCCTTTTATTGATGATGAATAACATCTACGAAATCCATGATTAATTAAATAAAAAACAGCAGAGACAAACTCACCATCACGACTAAAAAGATCAACCAATAAGCCAATTTTTTATTCTTATTAAAATGTTTATAAATCAATTCTATAATAATGGCTATCAGCCAAATGCCAGCAATAATACTACTGAAAATTATAAAACCAAACATTGGACCCATGGTATGCCGGTGTATTTCGCCATTACAACGTTCGTGGGGATTATAATTGAAAACCACCAAAAAATACAAAGCCACTATTGGCAATACTAAAAATGCCAGTCGAATTAAAATTTGGATGTACAGCGGTTGTTTTTTCATTAATTAATTTTCCTTTATAAATTGCTTTCCGTTAAATTTGAGGTAAAAAGTACTGTTTTCTCCGTTGTATCCTTCCTCAATCAGTTCTGCTAATGCTTCGTTGGCTTTTTTATTTTTAGAATATTCTCCCTGATTATTTAAAGCATAATCTAAAGGATTTGCCTTAGACTCATGCTGTAAAAAGCTTGTCAAAAGCTGTGTTTTTACATCAAAATCATACTCTCTATTACATAAATTAAGATAGGGGCGATTAACAAAAACCTGATTATCTGTAATGAGATAATCGCCCTTAATTTCGATAACGTAGGCAATCCCCTGATAGCAACTTCCGTCGCCAGCTTCTACTCCAATCAATAGATAAAGATTTCTTCCCGTACTTTTAAGCCGATATATCTGGGAGAATTCACAATTAATTTTTGTTGACAAATTGTACGCGAACGTTTTGCCTGAGGCATTTTCCCACTGGATGATTGGATGCGTGATTACTCGTCGCGTTCCCCCACAATCATAACCGAAATTGTAAATTTTTATCGCTTGTTTATCTATGCTTTCTGTAGATAACGAGAGTCCTAAGCTCTTATAATACGCAGTAGAAAAGTTATTACCCGTCATCAAATTTGCTGTCTTTTTTGCAGTTAACAAACACAAGCTATCGATATTATAGTCAGGGTTTTCTGTAGAAATATAATTACTAGCAAAGCGGATGTTCTTTTTAATCTGATTGGCAGATTTCTGTGTTATTGACTGATTTTGACCAAAGCAAATGGACGTGAAAAGAAACAAAAAGTTTGTCAAGATTATTTTCATTGCGATAAAATTTACTGTTACTGTTTGACCAATGCCAGTTTGCCTATTTTATCAAAACGATAAGTATAGGAAATCCAACGATTGCCTATTTTGCTTCTGGCGGTTAATTCTTTATTCTTTGTATTAAGTTTTAAATCGCTAAAATAAAGACGTTTGCTAGATTTCGGCATTTGTAATTTTTCAAACCTTTTAGTTTTTGAGTCATAGATAAATATTTCTTTCACATCCTCTACAAACTCAATATCATTAAAAACAGTACTGCTAAAAGAAAGGTCGTTGACGCCATCAAAATTATAATCTTCTATATTTATATGTCTTGCATCATCTTCATTAATCTTAGTTAAAAGCTCTTTATCTTTTCTTCCATCAGCATAAATTAACGCTAAACTATCTTTATAGAAAGTGTAATAATGGATTTGAATACCGTGTAGTAACACCATACTTTTGCCATCGTAGACTTCATCATCCTCTACCAACTCAAATTTGAATTTCTTACCGTCCTTGTAACGTATGTAATAGATGTCACTTACATTTCTGGGCCATTCGGTAATTCCATATTCGCCTGTAGCTTTGCCTTTATACATTTCGGTGTATCTATAATAATGAAAATCAGGCTGACCGCTTTCTCTTTCTGAACTATCAATTTCTAAGGATTTTAGCTTTAATGCGATAGGTTCTTTTTGCCCTTTGTACCAAACAAACGCACCTTTTGTATGCTGAAATCCAAATGTAAATTCAATAGGTTTTGCAGTGCCTATCGATTTAAACTTCATTTGGGCAAATGTTGATATTGGTAGTAATAAAGCAATGTAAATGATCAGTTTAATTTTCATTTTGTGGTGGTATTTATTTCGTCCCTTCTTGGATCCATCCCTCTGTCGAACCCGGTAATAAACACGATTGCCAAAGCTGTAAAGACTATAATTAAAGCAATTACTACAATCAATAATTTCTTGCCAATGGAATATTTTGTGTTGAAAACAAAGAAAGAAATTATTAAAATAATGATGATAATTAATGGTGTTATTCCCATTCTGATACTATTTCTACGTTATGTTAAATGATTACTTTTTCTCATACACTTCAAGCCTTTAGACTTATCTATCATCATTTTTCTAGTCTCTAGACAATCCAAAAATTTAACACACAGTAAATGGTAAAAAAAAGGATGAAACCCAATATAATAATCGCGATTAGCCAAGCCTTTTTTCTTGTAGAATAAGCAGATTTCATAACAACATAAGTTATTAGAGCAACGGATAGGAGGAAAATTATGGGTACCCACATTGTTAATAAGAGTTTTCTTTACTTGTTATTATTATTTTAAACTTATATTCTCAGACATCAAATAGTTGAAGTTGATGATTTTATTCATCTCTTCCGCATTTGGATAATTCTTGATCTGTCGTCGATTAACATCACCGAAAATGAAGATGTGAGAATTGCCCGATTTGAAATATTTTAAAGTAAAAAACGATTGCACTACTGCTTGGTCGCTGTATTCATCATGTCTGATTGTATATCCTAAAATATTGTTTTTTTCTTTTTTGACGATAAACATATCAGAATTTTCGGAAGAATAATCGTCTATGCGAAAAGGAGTAGGATCCGTGGAAACCCAGACGCTTACCTGTTTCAAGCCATAATCATTCTTTGGATGTATGATCTCATATATTTTAGAATTTTTTTGAAATGTACCAACCAAAATCTTTCCAAATTGCTCATTGTTTACACTTCCGGTTTCTTTTAATTCAATTTCTTCAGGAATAAGTAATTCTATAACATTATCAGATTTGTCATTACTTATTTTCACCGTTTTCACTGGGAGTTTTTTTACCGCATTCAAAGTTATAGGAGATTGCTTTGCTAATTCCGCTTTTAAAGCATTCATCTTTTTTGCTACCTCTTGCTTGTGAGCAATATTTTTTGCGATATTATTTTCAAAGTCCTCTTTTGAGATTTGTATAAATTCTATGATGCTGTTTTTGGGATCCGTTAGCGTATTGTCTTTAAATTTTATTAAAAATTTGTCACCAGCAAACTCATAATCGTACATTTTAAAATACTCGGCATCTTCTATATTTAGCTGACTGAGGCTCTTAAAATTCTTTAGGCTTACTTCAAATTTTTCTGGTAGTTCAAAAAACAGACTGTCATTTCTCTTTTTAAAGTTGAAATTATTTTTAAAAATTTGGTCCAAGTAAAAATCTTTTATACCCTTAACTGGTTTTTCATCTACTCTGTAAACACTTTCAATTTCCCAATAGGTTTCTTTTTCTTGCCCGCAAGATTGCAGAGACAGGGAAATCATTAAAATAATGATGGTGTTTTTCATATCGTATTAGCAGTATTATTTAGATAGCTTTAAGATTTTTCGTTCTATTGGATATAATTTTTTACGAAATAACTGTCGTTACCATCCTCTTTTTCCTTTTGATTTACGAAATCTCTATAAGTATATTTTTGATTTTGATGCTCAGGTTTATTCTTTTCGTATAAATAGTCGCTATAGTACCCGAAACCTCCAGCCATGTAGTAATTGTAAAGTACCTGATTTTTGTTGTTGACTACGTTTAAATCTGCTGAGATAGTTTTCTTGCCGTTGTACTCGGTCGTATTATTAATCTCCAGAAAGTAGGTGTTTTGATTGGCTTCCCAGATTCTAAAACTAAAATCTTTTTTATCATCATAATGGAAATCAGCTTTTCCGAACTTTTCTAAGAGCGCTTTTTCTAATTTCAACGATTCATCTTTTGTGTCCAACCTCAATTCGTACGACTCAATTTTTCCGGTTTTTTTACTTACTTGGAAGGTTACATTATTGGTTCCGTGAAATGAATCTCCGTCAACCATGCTTCCTGAAAGTTCTTCACCTCCAAAATAGAGTGCATTTTCATCTTTAACACTTATGGAGCTTACTTCTGCAAAATCTGATCTTTCTTTGAATTCAAACTTTTTGGTAATCAAGTCCTTATCCATTGGTAGCTTAAGCTGAGCCAAATCAAAATCATGCTTTTGGCAGGATATCAATGGTAGAATTATTAGTATCAACAATATTTTGGATTTAAATTTCATATGCATGTTATTTTTTATTTATCTCTTTTGCTATCGTCATTTCTCCGCTTAGCTTATCATCAGAAAACTGGATGGAAATGGAACTGTCTGTTTCGTTTAAGAATCTTGCTTCCTTAATATCCCAAATTCTTATTTCGGTACTGTCATTTATAAAAACATTTATATTGGTGTTTGCTATTCGTTTTTCTAAAAGACCTTTATTATTCATAATTTCTAACAACGGTCTTCCCATTATACTATAGCCAACCACTTGAATTCGGTATTCTGGCGTAATCTGTTTTTTTAGATGCACACCCTTCCCTGTGCTAGATAAAAATATCGCAAAAAAAGGGACCATCATTGGTAAAATGCTTAAAATTACGCCTACTATTAATAAGCCAAAATAAACTTTAGTAAGCAGTTTTTTCCAGTATGTCTTTAGGATGTAAAAAGTGCCAACAAACCATATCCAAAATAAAATTCTATCGCTCCAATATCCAGCAACACTAATTTGATAGAATAAATCGCCCGCTATATTTGCCACTAACAACAACGATACTATGATGTAAAATAGTAGGATTTTGTTATTGTTCATCAGTAATTTATAAGTCCTGTGAAAAAACTACTGGCAAGCGCATTCTAGAACGAACATTTTTTCCGTTTACTTTACCTGGAATCCATTTGGGCATATTCGTTATTACCTTAATTACTTCTTCATCGCAACCATAACCTAAACTTTTTTCAATTTTTATATCATTTAAACGTCCATCTTTTTCAACAACGAAAGCCACAATTACGGTTCCCTCCACGCCATTTTCAACTGCTAACTCAGGATATTGTAGATAGGACGCAATATAATTACGAGCCCTATTTATACCGCCAGGATATTGAGGTAAAACATCCGCCAGCTGTGGATCGCCGGTATCATCATGCATAATTTTTTCAGGGATAGAAGAAGGATTAGGGGTGGTTTCTATACCCTGACCGCCACCCATATCTGCAACAGAACGAGCGTTTACGTATTCATCGATGGATAGTTTGCCTTTATCGTTTTGCAAATATCTTCTGTTCTCATAGCCATTTTTAGTAAAAATTATGGCTTTGTCTGTAATTTTATAGGTGGTAGAAACCAAAATTTTACCACTTTTTTTCACCTTAAGCTCTTTGATTTCTTTTCCAAGTGCTTTAACATTTCCAACGCGATATAGCAAGTAAAATGTAGTTTCGCTTAAAGCGCTATTAGATTTATCGTTTTGGGAATAAAGATTGTACCCCACAGTACCTAATTTGAAAGATTTAATTAACTTTTTAGATTGTCCAAACACACTTGTTGCACTTAAGACTATGATTGCAAATAAGCTTTTGAATTTTTTAATACTGTTCATATTTGGGTTTTGTTAAGCTAATTAAGATTTCATTTTCATTAAAAATTGCTTTCTTAATGTTGCTAAGTTTTGGCCTGTTTCTATAATTTTAGCTAAATTGTTCGTATTTTGATTTTACTTCGCGTGATAAATACAAGTATCCTTAGTATTCGAATCTCGAAGATTGATTACAGAAATTTTAGTGTCCTCGTCAAAATCTGATATTCGTTTTACAATTTTTCCATAGGGTGCTGTATGATGAAATATTGTATCGTTGCGAATTGTATGGTTTTTACCAAAGATAAGCACATCGCTTAACCCACATGGTACACCACATTTCCAAACACTAGCCGTAATGTCTTCGTTGCTTAGGTTTGTTTGGCAACTTTGTAAAGCCAGCACAAAAAACGCAGAAATTGCAAATCTATATTTCATTTCTTAAAGGCTTAAACTTATTGCTACAATCATCTGCTACACTAACTTGATACCGTAAATCTCCAATTACATTGGCGAAAAGCAAAATTGAAATATTAGTGTAGGCTACATTGCGTTTTTATTAATCGTTAGCTAAGCTTAAAACTAACAGGCATACGCATCTTATACTGAACATTTTTTCCATTAAGTTTAGCTGGAATCCATTTAGGCATTTTTTTCATTACTCTTATCACTTCTTCATCTAAACCATAACCCAAACCTCTATCAATTTTGATATCGGTGATGCTTCCGTCTCGTTCAATGACAAAAGTTACAACTAGAGTTCCCTCAATATCATTTTCAATTGCCGACGCAGGGTACTCTACGCGTTCACCAATATATTTACGAGCATTGTTTATACCCCCAGGATATTCTGGTAAAACATCAACTTCATCTGGATTACCAGAATTATCAACAGCATATTTTACAGAGGTAGAACTGGGTGGAGGTGGCGCTACTGTTGGTACGCTATACTTTTCAAATGATAACAATCCCTTACTGTTTTGAGTATACTTTCTGTTCGCATCATTGGTAAAGCCACCTCGTTTAAAAATTATCGATTTAGGGAAAATCTGATAAGTTGTTTGAAGCTTAACGTAGCCACTGCTTTTTTCTTTAATTTCCTTAATTTCTTTGGCAATTGTTCTCGTGTTTCCAACTCGGTATAGCAGGTAAAATGACGTATCGACTAATCCTGAGTTTGGTTTGCCGTTTTGGGAATATAGATTGTAGCCTACAGTGCCAAATTTAAAGGTTTTTACCAGTTTTTTAGTCTGTCCGAAAGTACTTATCGTACTTATGACAAGTAAAAATGTTAAAATTTTATATTTTATAATTTTCATTTTTTTTAGGGTTTGATAATATAATGTACAGTTATATTCCAATTAAAATCGGCTTATTTATTATTCGTTAAGATTTAGCTTGTTTCTGTTAGATCAGTTAAATTATTCGTGTTTTCAGTTTAGGGGATTTGGAATCGAAATATAAGTACGCTGTCATAACCATCGCTAGGTGACTTGAGCGTAAATCCATTTTTTCTGTAACCTTTATATTTTCTCCACTCTTATTTTTGATTTTCTCTGCTTCATTAAAAACAGAAATGCATACGCGATGATGAATGCTACTAGAATATCTAAACCGAAATTTAGCCAATCAGTTTCGCTTGTTACCCCAAAAATTTCACCAGTTTCAGGATTCATACTGATACTACAAGCGTCTTTATAAAACCAAAATGGAAATCCCAAGCTTGTATTGTCTATCAGCGCACTGATTAAAACCAATAATCCAAACGTAATTGTGGTAAAGGCAATTAATTTTAGCGTTGATCTCATGATTAATAATTTGTAGAATATAGTTTTAATAAAATTTCTACCTTTTGAAAACTAACCGGACGGATTATTCTTTTCTCCATCGATAATGCAAACTTGTAGCTAAAATTTCCAAAGGCTTATTTATTCGTTTTCACAGGTAAAGGTAAAAACAGAAGCCTTTTCAATCGTATAGGATTGATCAGTCAAAACCTTAGGATTTATCTTTTTGTATTCGTAAATCTTCGTCGTATTGTGATAATCATCGTCGTTGTCTGGCTCGTTGTATTTATCTACAAAATAGTAAGCTCCTGCATATTCTTCCTTTTTATATTGTCCAGACTTTACATCAATACCTTCTGTTTCGAAGAAGTTATAAGCCGGATTACAATAATAATATTCAGATTCTGAGTAGGCTCGGTTGTACATGGCCATTACTTTATCAAGTTCGTCTTCAGTAATTGCGTTCTCTTCCTTTTCAACAACTTTCCCTTTGTAAATTATTTTGTTCTTGTCCTTATTCAAGGTAAAATTTATCCTTAAATTCTCTTCTTTTTGCGGTAGGTATAGAACAACAAAATCTCTGTAGCCTTGCTTGTTCTCAAATTCATAAACTTCTTTCTTACCTTCAATTGCAAAATAGAAACTTGAGTTTTCATTAGGATTATCTAAAACGTTAGGGTAATCAACACAGTTTGCGCCACTGTTAAAAACAGGTTTCATTTTATTTATTGAGGTGTTATTTTCCTCAAAATTGATTAATGTTTCAGCGTCATTAAAACCTTGAAGCATGAGCGTATTTCCTCCAACTCTTGATTCACTTTTTCTGCCATACAAAACAAAAGGAACCTTGGGTACATATGGTGTAATGGTAACCTCGTTGCCGTTAATTTCTACATTGCCTTTTACAAAAGCGTTTACCGCGAAAATCATACAGGTATTGTCGGCGTTAATGACCAATAATGATCCATCCATTTTATAGGAGCCCGCAATTTTACTCGAATTTTGAGCACAAGAAGTTAATGTTGTCGATAAAAATAACAATAGCAGAAGATTGAATAGATAGGATTTTTGTTTCATTTGATGCAGATTTATGAGTTAGTTTAGTGAAAAACTATTTTTAGATAAAAATAAATGTATTTAGGTTACGCAATTAGACAAGCTATGATTCGCTAAGTATTGTTGGATATTGTTTAAAATTTATTTTGAATCCATTCTTTCATACTCCACAAATGACTCATTGTTAAAATCTCCTCCCGTAAAAAGGCGGTCGCTTGTTTTTGTTCTAGCAATAAACAAGATAAATGATTCCGCATCTCCGATAGGGTTGTTGTTTCGCTCTCTAAAAAAAACGAGTTGAGGGTTTCCATTTATTTCAGTCAATAAAAATGGATGGGTAGTGCTCTTGTCTTTCTCATTAATTTTCAAGTATCCGGCATGGTATATCTTGTAGGAAAGAAAGTCTTTGTAGTAAGTTTTAGATATTAGTTTTAAAACCTCAGCATCACTTGTAAATTCTAAAGTAAATTTACTTTCCTTTTGTTTGGGTCTCCAACTACCATCAATGGCACTTGCCACCACATTCTCTTTGGTATCAATGAGTTTTAAGAGTTTGTCATTTTGGCCATAAGCCAACACAGTTATTAATAGAAGGATAATTGTGTTTAATATTTTCATTTTTTGTTTTTTAATTTGATTTACAATTCCATTCTTCATTTTTTAAACTTTTTGTAAAGCAATAGGCATACGGCAATAACAATCAAAAAGCTACCAACTATTGCTACATAATTTGTAGACTTGTTAGCCTTTTTTTTTACCGAACCTTTTGCATCTTTGATTTTATAAAGTGCTTGTAAGCCTTCATAATCATCTGCTTTGTAATCCGCTTCATTTGCGGTTTGTATAATTTGCCATTTATTTGCCTTATCGTTAAAGTAGTAAACCGAGTTTTTATCTTTAAAAAAGTGATGGTATAAAACATCAACTTGTGGGGTATTAGGCATATCGCCTGCACATCCATTGATAACCTCTACAAAAGAACCCAAATAGCTCAATGTTTCATCATCTGCCTTAATTGGATAAGTTTTAGTACCATCGTAAAGTGAATGATTAAATAGGTAGAAAGAGCCTAACTGTTTGACTATTTTGTTGGTTAAAGCTTTTTGATTTCCTAATTTAAAATCAAACCGCTCGCCAATAAAATAGATAAATTCATCATCCACCAAGGCGTTAGGCAAAGTCTTACTATAACTCGAAACTGTGGGATAAAATTTCGCATCGGCGCTAATATTAATGCTTGTCAATTTGTAGTTATCTGTATTACCCATGTAATAAAAATCTTTGCCTTTAAACAAACGGCCTTCTATGGCAACTAACTGGTTGGCATTTACTGCTACTTGCGCCGGTAGACTAAAATTATCATCCCAAATTGGATAGATTTTATTTCTAAAAATCGTGTAACTGCTTAGACCTGCGGAAGGCGTTAGTAATTTTGCTGATGAATAAGCATATTCTACTTCAATGTCTTCGCCAGTAAGTGGGTTTTTACGAGTCGACGACGCTCCATCTCGTTTTTTTAACATCAAATTTCCAATTTGCCAAAGTGGAATGTTTTCATCTAATAATTTCATGGCATTATAACCATTTCTAAAACCTAAGGCTAATAGTTGAGGAGTGACGTCAACAAAATCACCATCGTTCCTGATGCTAAACATGGTATTTTCATCAGCTAGGTAATCTTCATTTAAACGGGGCGAACAATTGTAATATTTGGTTTCGGTGGGAGATAAGTCTGGTAGAATGGAAATTTCATACTTCTTCACCTCGTTTAAATCGATCTTTATGGCATAAATATTTATCTCATCCTTAACATAAAAACCATTACTCCACGATTTAATATTGAAGATGTTAATAGGTAGATCGGGCAAAACAATTTTTGTAATCTTATTTTGCCGGTTGTCTACATAAGTCCATTTTCCACCGAGTAAAAATAAACGGCCATTTATGTTTTTAATCCCTTCGTTGGCATTTAAAATTTTATAGAACTTGGCGTTCTTGCCCTCATATTGCTCGTTTTTTCGCAAGCTGTAAACACCTGCTTTATCTGCGAAAACAAAAACGTCTTCATCTTCTCCGTAAAATTTGTAGTTCGCTACATCAACACCTTTCAACGGTTTATTATCCTGTTTCACGTAAGTAAACCCGTTTGGGTCTCTCTCTGTAAATTGGAAATATAGGTGACCACCTTTGATCATCAATTTTGTGGTTATTGTGGTATGGTAATCATAACATTCGCTAGCGTTTACTAGTTGATTGGAAAAAACAAATACGATTATTAAAACTAGTATTTTCATAGTGATATTAATGTGCGCAAACTGATACTAATTCAGTAAATACTTTTTGTCTCCAGCGCTAAATTAACATACGATTTTAGTAAAATTTGAGCATCTTATTATTCGTTAGGTTATATCGGGTTTATGCTCGAAAAATAACATTATTCGTTTTATGATTTAACAATACTTACTGTCTAATAATTTGGTATCATCATGAAAATCCAGGGTTACAGAATAGATGGAATGCGTTTTATTTTAGCTAGTTAAAATCAGCATTCTTTAATCCATGTTTAAGATGTTTTTTATTCTGGATGAGTGTCTTTCTGGACATTTTGCGTAATTTTTCTTAAGCATAAAAAATTACAAATGGATAGTAGAATCCAAATAGGGGAGGCGAAAAAAATTGCGAAAACAAACAATGGCAATATTCCTTTTAGTCCAGCGGTAAATATGTCATCATGCGGTAACCGATTTGCAATAGCAGTAAATATACATGCGATCAACATACAAAATAAGCTGGCCATTACTGCTCTTAATACTAATATCCAACCAGAGATCTTAGAAGTGTTTTGACTTACGCTGTAAAATAAATTACTGTAAAAAGCAGTAATTAAAACTGAAATTAAAAGATGATAGAAAGCTGAAGTGTCTGGCGTAATCACAACCAAAGTAATGTTGCCAATAATTAAATTGATGATTATGCAAACTGTAGCGTAATTGATGTTTTTATCCATTTTTTAACTCATAAACTTCAATTTAATCAGAAAATAGGAAGCTGTAATTAGATTCATTTTTGAAAAGTAAGTTCTGCCGAATTTATAGATTGTTGTTAGCATCCCATTGGAGTGGAAAAAATAATCAATTTAGTAAAGGTTTTCCCATTATCGTTTCTTGTCCCTGTTATCCGTAAATAATACCGGCTTATAGAAACTCCAATTGGATATTCAGTTTGTGTTTTTATGTTTTTTAAAAGGTTGAAAAATTCTGTTCCGCATTGTTTTTTCACTTCTTCTTTTAGCTCATCTAACGATATATCTGGGAATTTTATACCATCTTTTTCAGCGTATTGAACACCAATAAATTGTCCCTTTTTACCGGTTTTTAATTTTTGCCATCCCGATAGATAATGCTTCCAATCCGTTAGGTCGCAATGCGGACCTTCGTTCATAATGGTCATGCTGGTTTCAAAGCGCTGTTCTATGGTAACGACTTCAAGCAAATTACTAGTAACAGCGATTAATTTTCCTTCAATAGATTCTCCTATGTCCGAAAAAATTTCTACCGTATCTTTTTCAAAGGTTTTTGTTTTCCCGGTTTCCTCAAAAAGCAGGAAGCTATCAATAGAAACGGTAAGGTCTTTAAATTTTATGACGGTCTTAGAATCGGTTTCATTAGGTGATATTTTTGTTTCGGACTGATCTGTTTTCTGGCTTGCTAGCTTTTTGGGTTCCTTAAAAACAGTTTGAGTTTCTTTTAGAACTTTTGGTTTATTATTACACGCAACAATTACTGTCAGTAGAGAGGCAAAAAGTACAAAATGAAATTTGATAATGATAGTTTTGCTCATGTTGTAAGTTAAAAAAGCTTTTATGATTACTGGTTTAAAAAGAATTGAGCCACAATTATATTGATCAGGTTTTATTTAGGGTCAATATTAGGTAAATTATTTTAAAGGGTAATTACTGTTTGATGATTGAAAACTTAAACAAATAACAGCGCAACGCCAACGGATTTCGATGAAATACCTACTAATAATAACTGGTGAGATTTTACGAGGTGTTAATCTTTAATTTAGCATAAGTAAAGTACGATTATTGACATAGCGAGTTTGAAAAACATGAAAAAACATTTTTATACTTTAGGAGTGATACTAATTATTTTGGGATGTTTAGCTGGATTAATTGTAAACTCGATAATTTATATTTTGGGTATAATTGGAGTAGTGCTTGTACTTATTTCTAATCAAAATAACGGGATAAAATTAGCTACGGTTATTCTAATACCGATAATTGTGATATATGGAGCAACGATATTTATCTTTTATAGTTAAAATTAAACATTCTAAGAGGTTATTAAGAGATTAGATTTATGTTAAAGAAATTCAACTTATGGTTAGTATTTATTCCAGTTCTTTTTGGAATGCAATCTTGTGAGCTCAACGTATCCGGACAGCAAAATGAAAACGTCACTGTTGCTAAAAAGACAGTTTTAAAATCAAATAAAATTGACTCTAAAAAAGAATTAGAACTTGAAATACTAAAGATCATCAGTGCTTTTGAAAATAAGGATGAGAAAACTTTGAACAGTTATTTGGATAAAGATTTAGGATTTTATTTGGTGCCGGGTCCTGGAACTTTGTTGCATTTTGAAAAGTCAGAAAAAATAGATTTCTCTAACGATTACATATCCTATCATGAGTTTGGCAAACCGGGTTTAGGCAATTACAAAATCAAATATGAAAGTTTTCCAAGATATGATTGTGAAAACTATACGTGGGATAAATACGGAATTTTTGTAGCGAAGAAATATGGTTCAGTTTTGACTGGGATTATTGAAAATCCTCAAAATTTAGTGGAAGGTAAAATTTATACCAAGGATGAAATAGAAAGTATAAGAAAGGTTGATAAAATTACAAAACCGGTAATCCTCACTAAAAAAGATGGAGATATCAGTTTTGGCATTGCTAAATTTAAGGATAAATACATTATCACCTACTTCGAGATTTACCAGTCGTATTGCGATATATAAAACGCGAAATTATTAATTTAAGAAAATGAAAAAAATCATCATTTGTATCACATTATGTATTGGCTTTAACTTGTCAAATGCGCAACAAAAATATTTTCCGTTTAGCATAGCGGACAAACATGGTATAACGGATACTTTGGGGAATGAAACGGTAAAACCTAGTTATGAAAACTCGAAGATGATTGAGGCAAAAAACCAAATTTATTTACAAAATTTTAGCTCAAAATCTGATGTGATTTTTGATGCAAAAACAGGCGCCAAGCAGTTTTTTGAAAGTGTTTATGGTAATAGAGTTAAGATTGGTGGCGTAAATTATTCTGAAATAAACAACAAGGATAAACAATACTTGTTGAGCGAGCAAAGCAGTAAAAAAATTCCCTTAACGGAAGATTACACGGATTTTAAAAATGTAGGCGACTATATTATCGCAACCTTTTATCCAAAACCTGTTCTTTTAAAAGCTAGCTATGTAGATAAGAATGGAATTCCACGTCCTCCAGAGATTGTACCGATGCCAGCTAAAATTAAGACAATTTTAGCTGGCAATGAAACTTTAAACCGCTTAACAAAATTCAATTTTGACACCTACTTACCAATGTATAAGAAGCCTGAAAAGGAAAAAAACGATGGGTTGGTGCATGTTAAGCTCATTGATATAAAAGATTATACTGAAACCGTAAATTTTGATTTCATATTATTAACTAAAGGTAATACGCATAATTTGTACAACGGTAAAATGGTGTTCATTAAAACTTTTGTCCTGCCAAAAGCAACTGATGAATTATTGCTGAATGCCAGCAAAAAGATCCTGAAGCTGGATTTATCTCTTTCTCAAAAAAACAGTTATCCGTCACCAATGGTAATGGTTGCACCAACCGGCGTCAGTACAAGACCCGTTGAGCCCAGGAAAATAGAGGAGAAACCATTTAGACCATTTTTTTACACGGAAGATTTAGCAAACGGGAACACGCTTTTTGCCCTGCAAGAAACGGAACAAATTAGCAATCATATTTTGGAGGTTAAATCAGATACTAAGGTTTATTTAGATAAAAAAGCTAACACATTAACTATAAGTTTGGAAGGTAAGGAAGATAGTAAGTTTAGCTTTAATCCTAAAACGGGGGTTGTCTATTTGCCTAAAGTTTATTTTAAACAGTTAGGTATAACTATCATTTAGGTAATGAAAATTTCAGTAAAATCTTCAATTATCGCCTTACTGGTTTACGGTTCTATTTTATCATGTAGCCAAACAGATAAAAAACATGAGGAAATGGCAAAGGCGGACGCAGACACTAGTGGAAAGTACGTAGACAGCGAAATTCCTGTTGCAAAAAGGGCTGTTCCTACTTTTATTAACATTGGGTTTAATAAAGCGAAAGGTATCACCATAAGCCCTAAGCTTCAAAATATTATTAAAGAAACTATTGATAGCGTAGAAACAATTGATTTTACTGGAGATCAAGTTTTGGATTACATTGTTAAAACAAAACCAGACAATCTATGGGAAGGGTTCGAATATTGGATTTCATCTGATTATAGGATCATCAAAAAAACCAAATACTATTCGGAGGGTTTCCATTATCGTTGGTTTATTAATTTGGATGATGACACTGAACCTGAGATTTATGATGCTGTTGGAGAGGAAGATGGCGCAGATTACACCATAATAGATCAAAATTTAATTACAGGAAAAGACACCATATTACTCTATATAAATCCGGTAATTATTGAAGAGGGAATAAAATATTGGGGTTATCCTTGGGATATTTCAAATATTAGAGCAAGAAAAAACGATCATAAAGTCCAACTATATTGCTCTTTAGATCATGGAATTATCAGAGATGGTGGTTGGGAAATAGACCCAAAACATCAAACGCAAATGCCGGTTATTTTTTTTGATGGGCATCATACACAAGATTTTAATCCTGAAAATGTTAAGAACATGCAATGGTTAACGTTAAAAGAAATCATTGATAAAACCAAAAGATAAGCTGATGAGAATGATATTTTATTGTCTGTTAATTTCAACATTGGTTTTCCAAAGTTGCGAAGAGCCACAAGGCGAAACGTTTTGGCGTTCGGAATATGTAAAACAAGTTGATGGAAAACCATTGATGCTTGCTACCAGTGGATATACTGATATGGTTGCAGGGATGCAAATGCATATTTCTAAAAATAACGATTCCTTACACCTTTTCTATCCTTATCAAAAAAATACTATTATAGCTGAATTTAAATCTATTTCTAATTGCCGGTTAGAAAACGGCAACCTCTTGGATAGTATTTACGCTGTAAAAATAGAAAAGGATAGCTTAAGGATAAAATTCTATTTTAGCGGAAGGGATAACGAGGACCGCTATGTTTTAACACTTTCTAGCATTGATAAAAGTAAATTTTTAAAGGAAACTAACAAATTGAAGAATAAAAAGATTCAGCTTGAAGAAACGTTGGAACCTATTGATGCCAGTGCATTAAATCTATCAATCTCGCAACCAAAATACTTTAATCAGAATAATAATTTAGGTAGTCTAAATCCTATTCAGCTGGCAGAAATGCTTAGTGGTAAAGATGAGGGATTGCAAACAAATGTTAAGATTTCTGAACTAGAGACAGCGAATAACAAGAAGTATAAATTTATTGAATATGCTATTCTAAACTCGAATAAGCTAAAATTCCCGGCGGTAAAAATAGGCAACATAGCTTTCCACAACCTCAGCCTTGTTGTTAATGCTCAAAATAATAAAACCGATGCCATCATTATTTCTCAAGATAATTTAAAGAAAACCGATGTAAAAAATCTATTTAACAAGATTTACACTAAAGCAGACAAGGTGGATCTAATAAGTGAATACGATGGTTTATTGGAGTATAGTTTTTACAATAAGGATAAAACCGAGCTTACTAAATTGATTATTGGCGAACTGCCTGGTGACTTAACGGAAACGCAAATTCAAAAGAATAAAACACCATTGCAAATATTTGAAGCTTATATTTCTACAAGGCAACAAGCGAATATTACCTTAACCATAGTTTCTAAAGAACTTTCATCGCTTTTAAAAACTAAGGAATTTAAGGGAGATAAACCTGACGTATCCTATAATTTTTAATGATAACCACGCAAAGATTAAATGAATGCTAAAAACCTATAAATTTCTTATGCCAATCATCACTATAGTTACTGCTTTGATGCTTAGCTGTTCAAATCCAAATAAAAATGTAAGTGCTACATCTTCATCTATTGATACCGCTAAAAAAGTTAGTTCTGAAAATCTTGAAGCGTGGGAAACCAATCCAGATTACAAGATTTTATATAAAAATTTAGAATTCGAAATCGCTCGTCCTTTTCAGGAAAAAAGAGCGGTGGTTTGCGTAGATAATTATTTTCAATATTTGGATGAAAGCGGGAATCTATTGCCTTTTAAAATGGAACGAACTTCAGAATTGCCGGGGTTTTTTCAGGAAGGTAAAGCTGAAGTTTATACCAAATCCGGAAAATACGGTTTTATTGATTTAAGCGGAAAATTGGTGGTAGATACCATTTATCAAGCGGTAAGTGGCTTTTCCGATTCGTTAGCATTCGCAAGGCGAAAGGGTTTTAATGGCTATATCGATAAAAACGGGAAGGAAGTATTGGCTATCGATGAAAAATATTTGTCATCGCCGTTTACCGATGGAATTGCGATGATTACTGATTTGGAAAAATGGGGTGCAATTGATAAAACAGGTAAAATTGTAATTCCTTTAGAATTCTCTGAAATCGAATTTTTTAAAGAAGGGTATGCCGTGGCAAAAAAAGCAAAAAACGGACGATTTGGATTGATTGATAAAAACGGAAAATTTGTAATTGAGCCTAAATATGAAACGCTGGGTGATATTTGTGAAGGGCTTCTTTATTATTTTGATGATAAAACGGAAAAATGGGGATATCTGAATGCCAAAGGAGAGGTAGTTATCAAACCAATTTATGAGAATAACGGAGACTTTAAGGAAGGATTGGCAGACGTTCAAAATGACATTTATAACGAAGGTTTTATAGATAAAACTGGTAAGCAAATTATCGGTTTTAATTTTGATGAAGTGTATGGGTTTTCCGAAGGTTTGTCAGTAGCGGTAGTTATGGTTGAGATTGGTGGAGTTGAAACTAAACGTTACGGCTATATTGATAAGCTGGGTAATTGGGTTTTTAGACCTGTTTTTCACGGAGCCATGAATTTCAGCGACGGCAAAGGATTAGTTCTAATCAATTCTGGTAATCAGCCAAAATGGAGATATATTACAAAAAAATAAAAATAATTATGATTTCTATAGCTTCTACTATGTTAAATAAATGATAATGATTATAAGCTACAAAATCATTATTCCAGCGTGTTTAATGGTTCTTTTCTCCTGCCAAAATACCGCACCAAAAGAAAGCAACGGAAATGATAAGCAAGTCACAGCTCCAACAGAAATTTTAAGAGATTCGACACTCAATATAAAACCTAAAGATGATGTAGTTTTATTAAGTAAGATTTCCATCGATTCTTTAGCTAATCGCTTCGTTGAAAATTTGGAGAATGGTAAAAACCTAGCCTCATTTTTTAATGAAGATTGGATTTTTGTTTATCATGCAGATAATAGATGTGACGGTTCAACGGATGGAGAAATCAGTCGTTTAAAAAGCTTAGCAATAGATAGAAATATTAAATTGAACGTGAAGAATGATGGAGAAGGTTGGGCTTGTGAGAAAACCGAACCGAAGAACTATGATTTAATTTTCAACCTCAGAAAGGAAGTTAAATCTTGGGACAGATTTCAAATTCCAAATTATGAGCAAAAAGAAAAAAATGTAATCTACATTATTGGGAAAGGTGAATCTGACTATTTGAAACTCCATTATAACGACGCTCATCTAATTATAAAACTCGAGTATAGGAGCGAAGATCCCGGATAAATCTAACGTTCTCGTTAATCGTATAATTGCTCAGTAATATCTATTAGAAGTTCGGTTTGGTTCTTCCACTGCGTCCAACCGTTAAACTTAAAAGCTTCGTCGGCGGTTCCATACGGTTTTTCTATTTTAGCCCAATCGCCTTCTAATTCTGAAATACTAAATGGTATAAAATCATTCGCGGTGTCCTTAAAAATTACTTTTCCATTGGGTTTGTCATAAATCTGAAGCGTTTTCTTTCTGGCAAATGCAACTCTTTTTAAATATCGTTCCCAAGTTTCAAAAACAAACCAATTTGGATTATACTTTGAATTGGGGCAACCCATACAATTGTTATCTTGTAACTGTTGTTCAGTGGTATAATAGACGTTCTTATCGTTTTTTTTCAAATAATAAAAAGCGTAGGTTTTTTCATTCGTCATGATTTTAAAGGCATTTTTTGTGGAATCAATTACCCTAAACGTTAAGGTTGGACCAAAATGAACTAAGCCCATGCTGATATTCTCTTTTCCTTCATCATCAGAATTGCCTTCAAAAAATGTATAAGGTTCTAAATCTATATCAGTTATAAATTTAGTGCTTCCATTATTTGTGATTTTAAAACTAATAGAATCGATAGGACTTAAATCTGCCTCATTTTGATACAAATAGATTGTTGAAGTGGTGTTAGCATTTAACAAACCTATGCCGACTTGCTTTTTTGTTGTTTGTTCTGGTTTGGTGCAAAAACTTAAAAAAGCAGTTACAACTATTAGGCAGATGATAGTTATAAGTTTCATGAAAATAATAATGCCTGTAAATGATTTATATAGGAAGAGTTGGCTGGTGTTTTTAAAATGAACTTTCTACCTAATTTTTCCATCTTGTATACTTATTGGTATCTATATTATGGCTCCAAATAATTTTTAAGCTGTCTTTCCCAACAGAAACTACTTCGCCTTCCATGGTATTCTCTTTAAAGTGAACTTTTAAAATGTTGCCTTTTAGCTCGTAAGGAATATCCCCATCTCCGTCATAATCTAAGATATAATAAAATTTTTTCGAAAGCACAAAATCGGCATGTGGCCCATTGGGGTCAATTGTCCAAATGCCAAATAACAAAGCAGTGTCTAGTTTAGTATTTATTTTAGATAAGATGAGATTGTTTTTTGATTTTCCTGCTCATCCACAACAGTTGGACTTTTAGATTTTCTCATCGGCTGTAAGGTTTTCTCTTCCGTTATTTGAAGAGTCAGTTGTTTCTACAGTATCTTTTTCAGTTGAAGTTTTGTCGTTATTGCAGGATGAATGAACAACTAAAAAGATGCAGAGCAAAAACAACGCAATTTTATTTTTATACATAATAGGGCTCATAAAAAAACAGTTTCACAATAATCAATCTCAAAATCTTTGTCTTTTTCTATCAACTTTACTTTGCTTTCTGTTTTGATATCTTCTCCAAAATCAACAAAAACCAAATAATTTAAAGTGGAAATTTTAGTGATTTTAACTTTTTTAATATTTTCCATATCGTCGTTGCCACGGCCAAACAGAAAGGGTTCGGTATCTTTTCTTAACGGATAAGTTTTCCCCCACTTTTCCTGATACTTTTCAAGCGTTTTCGGATATTCTGCTTCAGTGAGGTTGGATGTGCCAAAAAGCTCCTCAGAATCGGTCATGAAATCATAAAATCGAGGGGTACAAAATTGTTTTTCTTTAGCTAAATAAAAACAGAAACCTGAATTATTTTCGCATTGGAATATATTTTTTAGCCATAGCTCGTCGCTATCTATCGCGTTATTAGCGTCACTGATTTTTGACGTCGAATTGGCTTTGCTTAAACTATCGGTTAACTCAGTTTTAAGGTTGTTTTTTTCTTCATCATTTGTGGTAACATTTTTTGCTGACTGATTACCCGAACATCCCAACAAAAAGGATAATGCTAAAACAAAATAGTTAAGGTTTTTTGAATACTTATTCATATTTACTGCCCACATCGTCCAAATTATTTATCATTTCTAAATCTAAATCATCTATAAAAACCTGATTTTTAAAATGGTCATTTTTACCATTAAAACTTTGTGTTTTGGTTTGGTCATTTGCCGTATAGTAAGTTCGTTTTACAACATATTTCCCTGTGAGCAGATTATAAGATTTATCAATATGTTCCGTAGGTAAAGCTCTATATCCTGAATCATAACCAATCACTTTGATTTTTTTTGATGATACATCATACCTCAATTTTATAAAACGCCCAAAAGCGGAGGTTCCATCCTCAAAATAGCCAAATTGTAACACCTTGTTTTTAAGCGTTAACGGAATTGGATAAATTTGGAAATCGTTGGTTGATGGTAAGTCTATCTCAAATTGTTTATTCAACTTGCTGAGGTAAATAAGCAATTTATAATTAGAAAGACTAGATTGGTGCTTAACAATTACTGCTTCATCTTTTTTTAAATCATCATCAAAAGTCAGAGAAATTTTCCCCATTTTTTTTCCATTAGCCGGGCTTTCTGTTAATTCAATATAACCTTTAGGTATTTTTACCTGCGCCATCATTAATGTTGGAAACATGATGAATAGGAGGGCAGAAGTTAATTTTTTAGAAATCATAATTACATTTAAATCAATTTAATTCTAAGATATTGCTTTTTAGGTTTTTCGTCGCTGGTTTCTCCCCACATCGCTTGTACATGTATAACTTCCAAATATAAATTGCCATCATTGCTCCAGAATATATCACTAAACTTTTCTGCTCTAGGAAACCACTTGCTAAAGCTTGCACTCATTACCAATGTAATCTGTTGGTTGTTAATGGTGTAAAGCTCTAAATCTGAGGTTGATTCATAAGCATTGCCATAAATGCAAATGATGCTTTTTTTGTTTGCCGATATATATGGGTATTCACCAAAAGTTTGTGTTTCTTTTCCGCTTGTTTTGTTGAAAAATCTAAAATCTAAACTTTCATAATACGAACCTTCAACCAAATATTGATTCAGAAATTCAACCTGACCTACGTAATAATATTCTTCTCTGTAGTCTCCATCGCCTGGTTTATCTGTAATTTTAATCGCTTTACTTGCTGTTGGCAAAGTGATAATTCCATTTTTTTTAATGACAGCATTCGTATCGGCTAATAAAAAATTCACCGCATTAATCTTTTGATTTTCGAAAACCGACTGATCAATCAACTCAAATTTCAAGTAGGTTTTTAATGGTTTACCTTTTTCAAAAAACTCTGATTTTTCATTGATATTTGAGGAAGTAATGATGTTTAAATCACTTTGTGTTAGTTGTATTTCGTCTAAGGTACCAGTCTCGTTTTTTGCTACATAAACCCTTTCCCAGCCAGAACTTTCCACTCTAGTTCCGTCATCCTTTACGTAATTTCTACCTATTCTTTCTCGGATGGCAAGCCAATCACCTAATTCTTCTATTACTTCTAATTTTGCACCATATTCAGTATAACCTAAAACTTTTGCTTGCTCACTGCTCGCTTCTTTAATCGCAGTTCCTTGCTTATTTATAACAAAAACCTCTTTGATAACTTTGGTATTGTCATAATCGAAGCTATTTGTTTTAGGTTTTTCGCTTGTAGTTTCTTTAAGCATTGGAGTGGCAACAGTTACCGTATCACTACCTTTTTTTTCTTTTTGTTTGTTGTTGCATCCGAAAAATGCAAGAGCAACTAAAAGCAGATATTTTGTTTTCATAAATCTAGGAAGCGTGTACTTGGTTCAAATAAAACGTTTTTTTAAACAATTACCTTCTTTATTAGGATAATTTAATTTTTTCTGGTGAATAAAGGTTAGGAGATGGATTAGCTATCGACTTAAATTCTTAGGATATACACTTACCTTATAATACTATTTGAAAACGAATAACTATTAATTCTTAACAGAAAACACTTGAAATCTTGCGAATACTAATTAGGGGAAAATATCATTCTATGAAATTGTAATTTTAGAAGATAAAAATTGAGCTTTTGCAATTTTAAAAAGAAATTGTTAAGGGCTTAATTGTACAGAACGGAAATGCCATTTAAAAACTGATAGATGAGAAAAATAATTTTGATAGATATAGTTTTGCTAGCGTTGGGCTTAATATGGAACTATTATCCAGAACAAAAACTGCCAGCAAATAGTCAGGTAGATTTATTGGTTGTCCAAAAATCACAAAATAAAATGATGGCTTATGCCGATGGTAAGCTTTTAAAAAGCTATCAGGTTTCTTTTGGCGATGCGCCAGTTGGGCACAAAGAATTTGAGGGAGATGAGAAAACGCCAGAAGGAGTTTACACCATCAATGCTAAAAATGATAAAAGTGGCTATCACAAAAACCTGGGGATTTCCTATCCAAATGATCAAGATATCGACCATGCAAAATCACTTGGAGTTTCTCCTGGCGGTGACATTAAAATCCACGGCATTAGAAATGGTTTAGGTGTGATCAATAAATTTCAACGGTTAATAAATTGGACAAATGGCTGTATCGCATTAACAAACAGCGAGATAGATGAGCTTTATTCATCAGTAAAAATTGGAACAAGGATAGAAATAAAACCTTAAAAACAGTAAAACACCAAAACCTATAAAATGAAACAATTTAAAATCACTTTTCAAAATCCGTTTGATCAGGATGTTACGAACATTACCTATATCGATCAAGAAGAAACTGTAAAAAGCTTTTTAGCGATTGATTGGACAAAATTGAATCTTGAATGTTTTGATAGAGAAGATAAGGTTTTAAATAATTTTTATTTTTTCGATATGGAAACTACGAACAATCAAGGCGCCAAATCTAACCTAACCGTAGCCGGGCAATATACATACGGAGAGCAATTAGAAAACTCAGGACCACTGTTCGATATCATCTATGAAAGACCGAAAGAGGAAACGAGTAGAGGCTTTCTTGGCTTAGGTGTAGAGAGAATTAAAATTGTATCCACCCCAAATCATCTGCCAGATTGTGATCAAACATTTGCGACAAAATGTATAATGGCTTTTATAACTGATGAACTGGGATTTTTGGAGAAAAACATCAATCATGGTATGAAGCACACATTTAGACGAGATTAAAACAAGATTATCAAAGAAAATAACAACAAGATATGAAATCAAAATTCACAATATTAATACTAGTCGCAGTACTTTTTACAAGCTGTGGCCCAAAACTATCCGGTAAAGACGAAGAATCTTTCAAGGCATCTAAAGCTAAAATGGAAGAAAAATTAGATAAAGCTGATAAAGAAAAGCTAGAAATTGCACTGAGAGTTGTGGTTATGAAAGCCATGAAAGAAAAATGGGACAAGGCAGATGATCCTAAATATAAAGGCAAATCTTTTGACCAAATCTCGATGGCGATGGTGAACGGCAAAACTTTTTCGGGCTTGGTTAACTACGCAGAAGATTTCTTAAAAGAGGATAGAGATAGAAACATCGAAGCGCATACTCAAGAAATAGATAGTTTAAAAAAAGGTAACGAAAAAATTTCAGCACAAAATAAAGAATTAGATGGTTTTAAATTAACGAAAATCAGTTTGGTTGAAGGTGTATTTATGTCCGAGAAAGTCCCGTATGTTGATTATACTTTAGTTAATAAAACCGGCCAAGAAATTCTTAGGTATACTATTCAGTTGGATGTTTACGATGCCAAAACAGGTAAACTAATTGCATCTGGATCACAAGGTACAGGGGAAACGATTGACCCCAACGATGACGTTGAGGGAATTAAGCCAAACGAAGAGTATTCATCAACTGAGACTTTAAACGGAATTGATCAAAATAGCGACCTTTGGAAAAATGCGAAATATCCAATAACAGATCTCTCTACCTATAATTTGAAGATAAAAGTATTCCCAGCAATGATGATTACTAAAAAAGGAAAATTTATTCGGGTTCAAAATAATAGTAATCTGGAACAACAAATTACAGCGCTAGAATCAACCATCAAAGAATTAAAAGAAACCAAAGGAACTCTGGAAGAGTTGGAATTAACAGATTAATTTGAGAACGTCGTTTGTACCGTTTATTTTGATTAATAAATTTCATTTTAAACTTTCAAGGAGAGCTACAGGTCTAAGAAAAAACCTTGGGGTACTAAGCATAAATTGAACCTTCCCGATAAATTGAGATCTCTGGACTTGATGCTGTGATTGCAAACTTTACTCGCTCTAAATTAATATGCCTAATGAATAAACTTCTTTTTTTTTTATTACTAATCCCTTTTGCAGGTTTTTGCCAACCATTTAATGGGCTTACTGAAATGCGGTTAAAAGGGAATGTGAAAACCGCTACAATTATGCGATATGATGGTTTTTTAGATTTGGATAGTCTAACTACTCAAAACTATTTTATTAGACAGATTTACCACTTTGATAGCCTGGGATATTATAAAAAAATCGAGTCTTTCGTTAGACTTGGAATGAATGATATTAAAACTCAAACTAAAGATTACATCATTGTAAACGGACAACTGCAGGTAAATACGTATGAAAATAAGATTTTTGGGGCGTTCGATAATTTAAAGACATTGACTGATAGTTCGTATTTAATTACTTCGACAAATGTCCAGACCAATGAGATATACGATTACCAAAAGGTAGAACTAAACAAAGAAAGTAAAACGCTAATCCGAAAATACCAAGATTTAGAGGATGGTAAATTCGTTACAAGAAATGAAGAAACAGAGATAATGGAAAGTGAAAGTGTTTTACACTTGATTTTAAGACAACAGTATAATCCGAGCCTAGGACACATTTGGTATCATTATAAAAAACTTGATAGCTACGAAAACCCAACCATTACCTTAACCTTAAATGGCAGAGATGATAAAAAAGGTAATTATGTAATCAGTGACTACACTTATTATGAGGAGTAAAAATCAGAAAAAAATACAGTTCCTTTTTCTAGATCAAAATAAGGTGACAACGCCAATGCTATGATAAAAACCTGCAAGTTAATTGTCTTTTTAAGCTGTTGCACAATGTTGTCTTTTGCACAA
The DNA here is from genome assembly GCA_038243635.1 of Sphingobacteriales bacterium. Lineage (GTDB taxonomy): Bacteria > Bacteroidota > Bacteroidia > Sphingobacteriales > Sphingobacteriaceae > Pseudopedobacter. Next base: position 219,124 of record JBBSQW010000001.1, on the reverse strand, counting down.
GGCAATTCAAAAGGAGATACGCTTAACGTAGACCTTGATAAAGATTTAAAATTGGACGTTGTTGTGTTCAATAAAGAAAAAGGAGTAATAATCATAAAGCTATCTACTCAAAAATTTAGACCGGTTGAAACAGGAGTATTTTCGTTTGATCCAATTATGGCCGGCCTTAAGTTAACAAGAAACGGTTTTGAGTATTTTAATGATTGGATGAGAGCTGGCTATACTTGTCAGTTTAGATATGATGCAGTTACCAAACAAGTTAAATTAATCGGCATGACTAACTACGAATTTGGTCCTGCAAACAATAATGGAAGTGGGGAGGCAAGCGTGAACTTGATTACAAATAAATATATTGGAAATTGGAATTATTGGGATGACGATGAAGACAAACTAATTGCAATACCGACCATAAAGCAAAAGATGACGCTACCACAAATTTATCTATCAGATTTTTCCGATGACGTGATAATAGACTATCAAAGACGGTCTAGTAAATTATATTACGAGGCTAGAGATAGAATTTTGAAAGCAAAAAAAAGATAGGGATTAATAAATTTCAAACAATGAAAATCGTCGTTCTAGTAGTCCTATTAACCATTTGCAACAATGCTTACGCACAAAAAATATTTCTCCAAGAAAAGTTTGATGAAAAATGGCAATACATTTATCCATTTAAAGATAAAACCTATGTCTTAGCAATTCAATACGGAAATAACTTAAAACAGTCGGATGACCTTGAAACCGCAATACTCTACTTTGGTAAAATCGGTAAGACCAAAGATATCGTGTTTTGGAAAAATTCTCAAGGCATGCTAGGTGTAGCCGATAACGTTAAATATGACGATTATAACAACGATGGTACGAAAGATATCTTAATTTTTGAAATTTCAGGCGGGAGAGGTGGTAATGAATATTACAATTTATTTTTAGTTGATGAAAAAAGACATCAACTAACTCCGGTCCAAGGCTTCAATACGATTGTGAATCCCACTTACGATAAAAAATTTAACGTGATACTTGGCTATGGATACGCTGGAAGTAATTATTATAGCGTTTTTAGAATAGATGAATCAAATAGAGTTTTTCAAATTGGAAAAAGCTTTGAGGATACAGAAAATCTTGATTTAGAAGCTAAAATTGAGTTGATTTTGCGTAAGAAATATAAGTGATGAAGAACTTATATTGGTTGACAATGAAGGCCGAGAACGATACATTTATCATACTATATCAAAACAAGAAACTTTATACATTACCCAAAGCCTCTTTCAAAACTGATGTAGAGTTGCAAGAATTTAGAGGATTCTTAACTGAACAAATCGATATAAAGCCTAAAAAAATTTATCGGATAGCCTTATGGGGAGGAAAATGAACTTGAATAAATTTAGCAGTAAATTGTCGAGTAACTTTAATCTGGAGCTTTTAGGTATTTTAATTTCCATTTCCTTTTTCTCCTCATTTTTAATATTTATTGATGGTTGGGGTGCGCTAACCATCCCTTTTATTCTTGGTTCTTACTTGGTTTACCAATTTTACGAGGAGCGACAACGGGTAAAATACATTGCTTTTTTTTTACCTTTTCTGTTCTTAATCATCTTTTTAGTCGGCGGTGGCTTTTATGTTAAAGCGAACCAACTAACCGAGCATAATTTTAACGGCAACAACCAAAACTGGCTAAGTGCACTTTCTGGTATAGGGTGTGCATTTTTGGTGCTAATTACCGTTTGGGCATTTTTTAAAGGCAAATTGAGAATTATTCAGTTTGTTGTACTTGCCGTTTTAATTCCTATCCCATATTTTATCGGATTAGATCCTGTACACGAATATGGCAAGAATTTTTTCTTTTATTTTCTATGGAACTCGGGGCTTTCGTTAGCGTTCAGCAACTATTTTTTGCCAATAGCAGTAAAAACTGTAAACGAATAATTGCTACACTAAAGCGGATAGTTGTTGATAATCCACGAATTCAAATTCCTATTGAATAGTATCGCTAATAATATTTAGTTTAGGTATTTAGTCTTAAAGCGATGAGCATTATAAAAAATATTTGCTTTACTGGGTTTTTTCTAATGATTTTTGGATTTTCAAGCCAACTATCTGCACAAGAAGAACAACAAAACTTCCGGAAAAACGGAGTGTATCTTGGTGTTTATACCGGCACTTGGTTCGGTACGGGCAAAAGTGCGGTTTTAGGTAATAACATAATGGGCGGTTTGTTGCTGGAGCTAAAAAGTGAAAAGAGCGCCTTGGGATTCAACTTTGATTTTTTTGGAAATCTTGGTAAAACCCAAACACTTTTCATAAAAAACGATGATCAAATTATCGAAAAGGATGGTTACTCAGGCGTTCAAATATCCTTGCAGTATAGCCATGAACTGTATACTAAAAACAGATTCGCTTTAGAAGGTGTTGGCGGTTTTGGCTTTGGTGACTTAAGTTTTAGCGTTCCAGACAAGGAAAATGGTGTAGGGAAATCGAGCTTTTTTGTAGATCCAGGTTTAGGTATTCGCTATTTCGTAGGGCAAGAAACATTTCTTCAGTTTAAAGCACAATACAACTTAGCCAATTATAAACTCAAGGACAATGCAAGCACTAATATCGGGGGCAACTTTGTGACTACAAAACTTATTTTAGGCTGGCGTTAAAATCGCATTTAATGATAAAACGCAGAATTCCCATACTAATTACCATTATTCAAATAGCTAGTCTAATACACTTATGGTACGTGTATACCTATATGGATAGTCATATTCCAGTAGCGTTTATGGAGCTAAATCTATTGGCAATAATAAATGGTATCATCTTAATTTTTTCATATTTCAGCTATTTAAAAAGTGGTAAAAAACAAAATTTATGGTTATTGCCAATTGGTTTAGCCGGTGTTACGATAATGATGTTACTTACTTGCTACCTAGTGATGGGGATAAATAAATATCAATAATCTAAATTATGAAACAGTTAATACTGATCCTTGCACTAATAAGTTCACTTCTTTCTTGTACCAACAATAAAAAGTCGGACACCATAGATACAACAAAACAAGCCCCTTTACTAATGGAAGAAGTAAAGGATCAACCCACGGAGGTAATCTCAACAGATGATCAAGTTACGGAGCTAGTCGATACTGATGTAGAAGCCATTGAAGAGCCAGAGCAAGACATTACAGCAAAAGACAGCATCAACTTCAATAAATATGCAGTTGAAGTTCGAGAAGTCATCAAAAAAGCACCGCTTGATTTTAGCAGTTACCCAGATGCGAAATTTTTTAGAACAAGAATAATCGACGCGTATAAAAGCAATACAATAGTTTTTGGCGGACATTACATTGGGACTATTTTTGGTTGTGGCGCAAGTTGTATTATGGGTTTTATAGTTGATGTTAGAGACGGTAAAATCTATGATTTGCCTTTAGGCGAACAGAATATGTGCTCTTGGGATTTAGACAAAGCGATTAGTAATCCTAATAGTCGTTTATTTATTTCAGCCATTTGTAAAGAGGATGAAAACAGCAAAACAGCCAAGTACATAGCTTACGTTTGGAATGAGAAGAAAAAATCTTTTGAAACCGTAAATAAAGAGGAATTTATCATCAATAAATAAATGGCAATGACTGCTACTTTTAAAGGCCAATTACTTACAGCAAAATACATATCAAGCTTTATACTGGTTTCAGTAATTGTATTTGGAGTTTTATGTTCGTTCTATTATTTTACAGGATACGATTTAGTTTTCCATCTTTCTTCAGGTGGTATCAGCAGAGAAATGTCGATTATGTTCTTTGTAGTTTTCTCTGCTATTATAGCTATGTATATCGCATACCGCTTTAATATTTCATACTTTAAAAATGCTATCAAGCTATCGCTAAATGATGAAGATTTAGAAATAATTTATAATAACGAGAAGGTGATAATTAGACTTAAAGATATCACGCATTTATTTTTTTATAAAAAATATCAAGCTTGGTCTAAAATTACTGTTCAAACCAATCAACAAAACATAAATATAAATCTTGGCAATCCATTTTTAGGAATTTACAATCCGGATGTGGATGACTTTTTTGCGTTACTAAAATCTAGTTTAGTTAGAAAACACAATTTATACTACGAGGCGGGTCACTCATTTAAAGGCAATCAAATGTTAAAATTCACAAATGGCCAACAAAATAAATACACCATTAAGTTTTTAACAGTGGTATTCGGTAGCTTGATGGTCGCCATAATTATGATATTTATTATTAGCAACTTTTACGCTAATAATAAAGGTTCTAACACTAATTATAACTACTCAAATTATCGAAATATTTATACAACAGATGGCAAAAACCAATATGTAAATGACATAAAGTTCCCATTAAAAGTTGATAATATATTTTGGGGCACAACGACAGCCGATTTAGATCATCTTAAAATTTTACAAAAGCCATCAGATAATAGACATCACATTTTATTTTCAGATAGCAAGTCGATATACTATTACGATGAACAACGCAAAAGTTTTGTAAGTGCAACAAACATAGCAGATTTAACACCATTTAGCGAGAGTATTTTTACCGATGGTCAGCTTATTTATTATACAGAAACAAAACCAATAAAAACACGGGCAAATGGCATTTACGGTTACCAGACCGTCATATTTAAAACAAATCTTAAAAAAAGTGAAATGATTATTTTACATCAATTGAGAGATGCGACGGTTTATAAAAATAAAAATGATTACTACATTTCTAAAAATGATGACCCTATTTCTCTTTACAAGATTGAGAATTTCTCACTCTTTAAAAAGGATGTGATCAACAATAATTTAACACATGTCAATAACTACAAAGGATTTACAACGATAAAAGATCCAATCTTAGTTTCAAAAATCAGTACCAGAAAAATATAAATTTTTAATAGTCAGTACTACTATTTTATAATAACAATGTTGATTGTTAGCGATATTTCTAATTGAATAATTATAAAAATAAATGACGGTTACTTTTAAAGGCCAGTTACTCACTAAAAAATACGTTTTCAGTTATGTAATTGTTTTACTGATTACTTTCACGTTGGTTTTCGCCTTATATTACTTCAAGCTTTACGAGTTGTTATTTCAGCTTTTTACCTTTGTACTTACTGGGCCAGTGTCATTAATGATGCTAATTGTTCCTCCAATATTTTTAGGATTGTATTTATCGTTTTTATTGGCTTCATTGTATTATCCAAAACTAGTTACCATTTCATTAAGTGACGATGATTTCAAAATTGAGTTTGGTAAAACTAAAATCCACATTCCGTTACAAGAAATTACAGATGTCATGTTTGTTAAAAGAAATGGACTTTGGGACAGAATCACAATAAAAACTGATAAAACGACCCACATTAATATTGGAACTATTCTTAAAGGAATCGACATTCCTGAGATTGACGAAATCTTAGGTCGGCTTAAAAAAGTGTTAACTAAACGTTATCAGCTATATTATAGCGCAAATACTGCAGTTGCAAATAATTTTTCTTTTACAATTTCTAAAATAGAACCTGGCAAACAACGTAAAAAGCTGATTTTAAAACTTTCTTTGGGAGTTGCAGTAATGTTTGCGGTGATTATTTTGGCTGTAACTATTATAATTTCATCAAAAACAGGAGGTGAAAATTTATTGCATGCAAAAGATATTGGCTCAAGTGTTTTTTCTACTTATCAAAATAAAGTTTACGCATTAAAGCCTGGCAATGGTGACTTTGAGTTGAAAGGCGCTGATATTGGAACTTTTAAACCCTTAGTTTTTCGCAATGAATATGGAACACTAATCGGGAAAGATGCGAAAAATGTATTCGCTAGCGATGAAAAGATAATTGGTATTGATGTTAATACCGCTGTATACTTAGGTTTAAGTTACACCAAAGATGCTCAACATGTATTTTATAAAACTTTAAAGATTGAAGGTGCCGATGTTGCGACTTTTAAATCATTAAAACATAGCGCAGGTTTTAACACGCTGGGTTTTAAATACGCCACGGATATAAGCAAAGTTTACTATAAAAATTTGGTAGTTAAATATGCAAACCCGAGTACGGTGAGCTCAGTAGATAGAATCGTTGATTATATAAAAGATGATAAAAACGCTTTCTACAGGACGCAATTATTGCCTAACGTAAATGTCGGAAATTTCCACGCCGTAAAAACAAATTATCAGATTGTTTACGCATCGGATGGGAAAAAGCATTTTGTAAATGGCATGCAGTTTCCGGCCACCGTGAATAATAGATTATGGGGTACTACAAATGTCGACACCGGTAAACTGGTTATTTTACAAAAACCAATAGCAAATTCTCGTCATCTCTTGTTTTCGGATGGTAAAGCCATTTATTATTACGACGACGAGAAAAATGAATTTATTTGTGCCGATGATTTACCAGGATTGAGGCCGTTAAACGATGGTGGTTTTACAGATGGCCGGTTTTACTATTTTACACAGACGGGAAATTTAACTTCAAGAAAATACGGTTCTTCTGGTTCGCAAACCAATATTTACAGAACGAATTTTGATGCGAAGAATTTAGCAGTTTTTCATCGTTTAGAGGGTTCAACAATCTATAAAAATGGTAATGAATATTACATTTCTATTGATGGCGAAAGCACTTCGTTATACCGCATCAAGGATTTTCCAATTTTTGATAAGGAAATTATAAAAGCAGGAAGAACTTATGTAGCTGATGACAAATATTTTGAAACCTTGCCAAACCCCATTTTAGTTTTAAAGATTAAAACCAGAAGTAGAACGAGTTTTGAAAATGAAAATGACTAGATATCAATGAACAACGCCATGAAAAATCATTTAAACGCTTCACTAATCGTCATTTTTTGTTTTTTTGGGTGTGAGGGAAAGACGGATAAGAAATTAAAAGAAAAGCTTAAAAAAGTTGAGGTTTTTAGTCGAGATCAGACCATCAAAGAGAGCGATAATAGTTTGGAAAGTAAACCAGATTCAAAAAAATCAAAATACGTCGAGGTTAAAACTTGGATAGATGATTTTAGGAATTTCCGGATGGCGATTTACAACAACGATGTGTCGAAATTGAAAAACTATTTCAATTTTCCTTTTGACGATAAGGGCAAGACGATTTTATATGTTTGCAACATTTCTGAGAGTGATAGAGCAGAAAGAAAACATCAATTCAAAGATCCTCAATTATTTTATGAAGCCGATTTAGAGAAATACTATAAAAATCTTTTCGATGAAAGATTCGAAAAAGCTATTTTAAAAATAAAATCAGAACAACTGTTTTCAAAGCATTCAACTGTGACTAAATTGTTTGTAGATGATGACCTCATTTACAAATTACACGCCGATTACAATGATGAGCAAAAAACGCTAATGCTAAACATGTCTATTGGAAATAACGCAAGATATCCTGACGGTAATTATGTTAGCGAAGGCGAGCATAATATCATTTATCACTTTAAAATTATCGATAATAAAAAAATGATGTTGGTAAAGATGGATTTTGCAGGATGATTAATTCAACTCTAAAGCATACTAAAAGTTTAATCTAATTTATAACGAAACCAAGATATAATCCATGGCACCTATTTTAATTCTCTTCTTGTTGGTTCCCTTTGTGAGCTATCTGTTGTTCACGAAATACAGAACAGATCTAACGCTAAAAACAAGAATTATAGAATTCACATTAATTACCGCTTTTGTATGGTCATTAATTGCATTTGTTTGTGGTTGGATGATGAGCAGTGCACAATATTATACTGCTATTGATATTGTTGATGACGGTTATTCGCCTTTTGCTTCTAAACATGTTTTTACGCTTTTAGTGTTTTTTGGCTTTTCTATTTGGTCAATTTTTGCGCTTTGGTTACAAGGAAACCAATTACCGCCATTATTATTTGTGCTGGCATTTGTGTTTTTAATCATAGGCATGATACTCAACTTTGTGATTATTTTGCAGTTATCAGGTAACGTGGGTGGCAATGGTGTTGAAATTATTATGCTTCCTTTTCCAATCTGTTTTATTCTGCTATCAATTGTACTAATGCTCAAGATTGCTTACACAGAAGCTGAAGTTTCTGCTACTAGAATTTATCAAAACAAATTTTTAAACTTTCTGAACACTAAAATGGCTCAAAGTGCTTTGCAACCCATTTATGTGTTGGTTTTACTGGTGCCTGTTTTTGCTTTGATAGTCGCAATTTTAATAGTTTTTGGTCAAGATTATAATTCAATTACTAAAGTATTTACCGAAACTGCCACTTGGAATTTTTCGCAAAAAACTCATCCGCCAGCTTTAGAACACCGCGGACATTATTTATGTACAGTTGCGGTTTGTGGCGACCCTGAAATAGTAAAACCTTTGCGTTTGGGTAAAAGATATGGTCAAGAAATTGTGGTTAATCGCCAGTTGTTAATTGCCAACGCCTTTGAAGAATTGATTCAAGAAAGTACACCAAGGTTGCATAAATTGATTAGGAACGCTTATGATAAATATGGTTATCCTTTATCGAGGAAAATTACATCAGCAAAAAGTTCAAACTTAGTTTACAGATTGATGAAGCCTTTGGAATATTTATTTCTTACTGTCCTTTATTTGTCCGTTGTAAAACCAGAAGAAAAAATTAATAAACAATATGCGATTTAGGATATTGTTAATACTATACTTTAAGTGCATCAAACGAATAATAAGTCTATTATGGCCAATAAACCCTAAAGTTTAACTAATAAAAAAATCTGGAGATGAGAGACAACTAAAATCACTTATTTTAGTTAGACAATAAATAAAAGCTCGTTGTGTTATTAAGCTCATGAAAAAAATTCTTCTCTTTATTAATATTCTTATTGGTTTAGGCGGTGCTATCAAAGCTCAAGATTTAGATGAATTTAAGCAGTTTTATAGTATAGATAATCCTAATGAAAGCAAGGCTGTAAAAATAATTTATGCGGATAGCATTAAGCCCAAAACATTTAATGAGGTTTCTGTAACGAGGGCTTTATCGTTATTTAAATTACAAAAAGATAGAATTGAAATTGATGCGACTTCATTAACAGTGCTGTACAATGGTACAAAAATCGAATTGTTTATGCCTGTTGATGAGGTAATTTCGGTATGCAAGGATTTAGAATTTCAGACAGATACACTCGGAAGCTATTACTACTCTAAAAAAAATCTAATTATCTTGAGGACAGTAAATTATAAAGGCAAAAAATATATTATTGAGATTGAGGTTGATGATTTCTTGTTACGAGATAGAAAACTCAAAAATTATGGAATTATATTAGTAAACAATTTTCCGGTAACACGTAATCAAGACCCTAATGAGACTCATCTAGCATTTAACAAAAAGGCAATTAACGATGGTCATCAATTTTCAGGCTATGGCAGAAATTGGCAATTTAAGCTAACATCAAAATCTAAAAATGAAGCACAATTAGCTATAATTTCGGAATTGTATGAAGTTAAATATTTTGAGAGGTTGCAGTATAAATCCATCAGATCTCAATTAAAATGGCGAAACGCTTCTGCTAATAAATTCATTATCGAATGTAACCTTACTGGTATTGATCCTGAAATATCAGTTTTGGAAGCCCCAAAAGGAAACTAATAATAATTAACCTAAACATGGCAGGTATTTTACTCATTCTTATACTCATTCCTTTTTTAAGTTGTTTAATATTTATAGAAAACATGTTAACGCCATGCGGTTTGCGTTAGGGATTGGAAGGGTTTAGTACCGATTTTTTATCGGTACCGAAGCGATAGCGTAGCCCTGAAAAGCCTGACCCTTGCGTAGCTTGGGTAACGCCCAAATAAATAAATACGATATTAAAAACATTTATTAAATACATTCATGAGTTCGCGTTTTGTAAATAAAATTTCAACTTGTACAATAACTACATTTAACCATTAACCAATGAAAAAATATAAACTCATCCTACTTTTTTGCCCCTTATTATTAACGATGGCTTGCAACGGACAAAACAGTGAATCGTATTGGAAAACACAAGATGTTACCAAAATTGATGGAAAACCTTTTCACGGAATTACTTCCAGCTATATGGATATGATTGCGGAGATGCGCATCCATCTCACAAAAAACAGTGATAGTTTAATGATCTCTTATCCGTATGAGAAAAAAATAAAGATTTCAGAATTTAAATCATTAACGAACGCTCGGATAAAGGATTCTGGTGAGTTGTTAGATAGCGTATATGAAGTAAAAGTCGAGGGTGACCTCCTGAAAATTAAATTTGTTTATGCAGGAACTTCACAAGATGAAAAAAGGTTCTCTGTAAATCTTGTTGAGGTAGACAAGGATAAATATGGTGAAGAAGTAGCTCAACTTAAAAAAGAAAAGGACAAAATATTGAGTTTAATAAAACCTATCGACTTTTCTAAATTGGATTTGTCCATAGCTCTACCATCGTATTTTATGGAGGAGAATTTAGGGAATGCAATAAACCCTATTCAATTGGCAGAAGAGCTTTGTGATATGAATAGTGTGAGGGATCTAATTACCGAAATTACGACAGATTTTAATTTCAAAAGTGAAATTGCCGGAAAGCCTTCAGAAACTTACGATGTATTTGCGATTGAAAATACTGAAAAAATCAATCTTGTAGTCGCCAACGTGGGGAAGGTTACTTTCAATAGTTTAGAGCTGATCAATCGTTCAAAAAAACTAAAGCCCGAATTAATTCTGTTAACAAAAAATGCAAACCACGATGATTTACAAGCGTTGTACAAAGCCATCAGTTCAAATTTGCCAAATGCTAAAATTGAAACGAAAGGCTTGCCTCAATATGGTTCTGAAAAAGACTTGATAGATTTAGACGATTTTATTAGCATATCTTTTATTGGTGACCAAAAAATAGTAAAACTTTCAATTGATGTTTCCCTGGATTACTACACCAAAAACGGGGGAGACGATATGGTGTTGTCCTATGATGCGCAAAACCCTAAAGCGATAAAAAAAGTTTTTGAGCATTACCTTAATTTGTTCGCCAAAGCTAAAGTTAGGCTTTATATTGTTTCCAAACCTTTTGATGAAACTTTAAAAACCGATGAAAATTTGTTTAGAGAGCGCAAATCTATAGAATACTATCAATGGCGTTAAATACGGTTATAGTAGCTGTGAAACCAATTTTGATTGACCGGCCTTAATCAAATTTGGTTAATTGATTTTGTAAATGAACGAATAATAAAGCAGTCGCTACGTATTACACTTAAACCGTAACGAATACACATATGGCTGGTAAAAGTGCTATCGTATTGTTTATTTTTAGTTTGTGGGAGCTAAACGACCATGCTTTTAATTATGAAAATCACGACCTATATCACTGCGTTACTTTCTCTTGCACTTTTTTCTTGTAACACAGATACGGCTAAAAATCCTGTTAAAGAACCGATTGGAATTTATGTTGAGCCTTATTATAATTCCAATCCGTTTAAGATAAATGTAGGTTCGTACAGTGAAGCCTTAAAAACCAATGACGATGAAAAGATTTTAGAAGTTGCTGAAACGATCAAATCAAACATTGACAAAGTGGACTTGATGACTTTGTTTGTGCTTTCTACCAGGCTTTATGATTTGAATAAAAAAGATGAAGCTGTTTATTGGTTTTACACCGCTTCTTTTAGACGTAATGTTTTTAAGAAAATTGCTTTGGATAATAGACACGGAACGGAAGCAGGAGAATTATCACAAGCTTTAGATGCCTTTAAGCAACTATTGGGAGAATACGTTAACGGATATGCATTTGGCCAAATTGATAAAAATATAGAGATATGTAAGGCTGTTATTGCAGACAATAGCAATATGAAAACGTTATCTATGGTTTACCCAACTTTGAAATTTGATGATACCAAGTTGGAAGAGGCTGTAAAAAATGCAGTAACTGATAGACAAGAGTTTATAAAATATATGAGTGATAATAAAGCTGAAATAAAAGAGCAAAGGACACAGAACGGAATTGATGGGAAATACTAATCTTCAAGTTATACTCATTTTAAAAAGATGACGATACAAAAAAAGATTTATGATACTAAAAGGGAAAGTTTTGTTGACAAAACAAAACTTTTTTTTGGTTTTCTAACTACAGACTTTGAGTTTGATAAACCGATTTATACTTTTTCGCAACAATCAAACGGTGTTGTAATTTTAGACAAATTTGAATTTAACAACTTCGACAAAAATCTAAAAATAACAATATCAAATGCTTACCATCCTCTGGATTACGGTTTTGAAATAAATCTGATTGACCTAAAATCTGAAACTGAAGAAATGATTTATTACGTATTAAAAGAAAATCAAGATGATGAGCAAAAGTATCTTGAAAAAGCATCTCAAGATTTTAGAAATTTTATTGAAGAAAGATTAAACAGCAAATTATAAAATGAGAACAACGTAATAAACTACTCACAATTCTGATAATGGTATCCTTATCCACGTCACTTTACGCCCAAATCCCAGAAGAAATAAAATGGGAACAAAACTTGCTGTTGCGATTTTATAAAAAATTCTAAAAAAGGGTTAAATAGGAATTTATCCATGCACCAAGCATCGATTCGAATCCGATCATAATATTTAATTAAAATATATTTATGAAAATCATCGTATTTTTCCTAGCACTTATCACCCTTGGCTCTTGCAGTAATATGTATGTGCAACAGGTAAATGCAAATACAAAAACAAAATTCGGTTTTGAAATTTCTGCGCCTGGCAAGGCCGTTTTTTTTGTAACCAATCAAAAAATCCCGAGTAGCGGTAATATAAGTAAGCATGAAAAAATAGCGAATAGTCTCTACAATAAGTATGGACCTGCAACAGATAATTTTTTCATTGCATCTACAAACGCTAAAGATGTAAAGTTCAATTTGGGTGATAAAAACTATTACATTGAGGTAGAACAATTACCAAAACGAACGGCAATGATTCTATTTGACGGACAGCACAAACCAATGGTCGAATTCAATCCTAAAAAGTACGATAAACGCATCAGTAAAATTAAATAGAAGAATATTTATGATTTAATTGGAGCGGTTTAAAAGAAGATCAGAATTTTAATTGTAGGGCAAATAGATTATAGTCAATTGTAGTTAACTAAATAGCACAAAGTGAAAAAAATGTTAGTATTTATAATCCTTATAGTTATTGTTCTTTTCGTGATAGAAAGTTGTACAACTATTAATTTATCACCAAAATTACTCCTGAAAAGTGCGGAATACAAGAAATTTCCAGAACTTGAAAATGCGTTGGAATGGGGCAAATACGAGATGGAGAGGATAACAAAAACAAGTGGAGCTGAGCTGAGCTATTTTCCGCAGAAAAATTTCTTCTTTATCAGCAACGCTTCAAAGCCGGGTACTTACAACCCCATCAAAATCGACAATTTGGGTAGAAAAGTTTTTGAGCTAAGTTTTGATGAACAAAGTGACTTTAAGCTTCTAGATTATATGAATGGCTTTGTCATTGGCGCAAACGCCATTTATGATTTTTCTGCAGACTGCCCAATGGCAGTAAATTTCCACGAACTACTCAATAAAGAAAAAAATATTGACCCAAAAAATTGGATAAAAATATTCGAAGATAATTATCGTTCCGCAGATATCGTTTTGTACACTCAGAATACAGAATTGATTAGTGCGCAATGCGTCTATTTTCGCACTGCAGGCAAATGGACAAAACTTTACGAGTTTAACCATCCTGGCAGACAGTTTATTTACCCAGATGGAGCAAAGATCAAATGCAGAATTAACGATGTAGAAATACCGCCGAAATTAAATGAGGAGCACTATCTGAAAGATGTTCAGCAAGCAAGTTACTCCAATTACCTTCGTTATTCAGATGATTACATTAAACGAGATAATAAAACTTTTCCAGATCAAGCAATTACATATAAAAATGTGGGAAATATTAAAACTCTTGCGTTTTCAAAAGAAACTTCTACCTCTGAGGGTTACATGAATCCTGGTATTCCTTCAACCTTTTTTGGGACTGCTTTTTATGAGCTGAATTTTAATGAGGATATTTTAAATTTTAAAACGGTAGCTCATAAATACAATGGATTAGGCGAGAAAACCCAAACAGATATATTCCTATTCAGTTTGCCAGAGCGATATTCGAGTAAAACAGATGTGTGTTTTTTAACTTATGATTACAGTACTAATACTTATGACAATTACAAAAAGGGGGTTTATGTCGTTCGCAGAAAATTAAATAAAAATTAATGCCACCTATGCAGATGGTCTTGCAAGAATAGAAAGTAACGAAAGCGGAATTTTAACAGTAACAATATAAAAAACTAATATTCATTAAGCGCCTTATTTTGAAAATTGTAATCGATACTTATTTTTCTGATGAAAAGAAAGCCTAAAAATGTTTGCTCAAGTTGTGTGCTTTTTTGTTCTTTATTTTAGGGATTGTCACCATCTATTTCTACTGGAAAGTTCCATTTACAGTTTCAAATCGTAAAGCAACGCATCTAAATTACAAGCTCATTCAACTGAGAAATCAATCATTGGTTTATCTTCCCTATGAACTCATTGTTTCTAACAATCGTTTGCAACTTTTAAAGCTAAGGGGAGTTTACGATCTGTCTATTCTTGATGATGTTTCTTTGGATAAAAATCTAATTTTCACAACTGATGGCGTAAAGATTGATGTTTCGACAAGATTAAAAGACAATTTCGATAACGCAATTTTACCTTACACAACTACAAAATTTATCTATTTTAAGAGGCATGTTTTAGCTAGTCAAAATTATAATCCAATTGTTAGTGAAGACATTATTTCACAAACTACCAGCCTAGTTGCCAGCTCACATATAAAATTGGAACGAAGAATTGTCGATAGTTTGTATCAAGCTGATATGGGAAAGAGATTCAATGTTAATTTTGGAGATCGAAGTATCTCTTCGACGAAATTTACAAAGGCGATTATTGGCTCAGATAAACAGAAACAAGTGATTATTCTTGATAGCTTGAAAGGATTGAGTGAGGAGGCAACGAAAAAGTATTTATTGAATGTTGCAAGCACAAATATCCGGCAGTTGCTAGCCCATTTTTAAGCCATGACAATGCCGAAGTACAAGACACAATTTATCCATTTGCTAATCAGTTTTAAAAATACATGAGCGACTTAACCTCTAAAAAATGAAAGTAAAATATTTGATTTTAATTCTTTTCTTTTTTCCAACTTATCTATTTGCACAAGAGGTTAAGGATATTGAAAGTCCTAAAATAGCGGACACGATTTTGGTAAGAAGTGATGAATTGAAGGGTATGTTTAACTGCATGCAGTATGAAAAATATTACGAGTTGAAATTGGATAAAAACGGGTTTGAGCAAGTGGAAATTACAGTTGGCAAACCTGCAGTGAAGATTTATTACAGCGGAAGAGCGTATGTGAAAGAAGATTGTATCGATACCGTGAAATACCAAGGCGAACCAGCAAATGGTCTTTTCAAAATATATGACCTCAATAGCAAAAGATACTCCGGTGGAATGGCAAGTGCTGATTATTATTTCGGCTTAAATCATATCGATTATGTGGTAGCTTATTTTGTAAATGGTAAAAAAGAAGGCATTTGGTATTATTATCCAGCGGAGCCACGAAGAATTTGGGAAGGGAATACGTTAACACAAATCTATCGTCCAATAAAGTGTGAGATTTATAAAAATGGAAAACCAGAGGGACTTTGGTGGCAGTTATATAATGGAAATCAAATGGCTTTCTTTCAATATAAAAACGGAAAGTTCATCAACTAAAAATCAATGGTTATTTTAGCTAGAAAAGAGATGTTAAGATATATGTTTAATAGGAAATATTTTATAGTTGTTTTACTTCTTGCGCTTACCAGCTGTGATTTAAAATCGAACGGGCAAGCAACAACAGTTTCCGAAAAAGTGAAGATTAGTCCGCAGAAAAAAGCTGAAAATTTGAAGGGGAAACCCAGCTATATTGTACATGTTAATGCATTAACACCTTATGAAATCTATGTTGATGACATTTTAGTAGACTTTCATTATGGTGGGATTATCAGCAGCACCATTCAACTCAATCCATATTTACTCGGTAATGGAAAACATAAGTTGAAGGTTATTTTTCTACCAAATAGCAATTTGTCAAATCATTTATTATCGCCAAAAGATATCATATTTAGTGAAGATGCAAGATGGCATATATTCTTTACTAAAATAGCTAGAGATAAAGATGCCCCTTTGGGATACTCAAGTAATATAGATTATGCTAAAAGCGAATTGAAAATAGAAGTACCAAAAGGAAATGTAAGCTCTTGGGAACAGAATTGGACAATTGACGTAGATGATTTGCCTTACAATTTAAAAGGATGGACCGAAAGCCAGGATTTGAGCAAAATGGACACAACAATTTTAAAAAAAGATATTCTAGATTATTTCACGAAAATAAACACGATGCTAAATGACGGTAAAATTGACGAGTATTTAGAGTTATGTAAGAAAGAAGATGAGGAACGAGATGTTGCTACCTATACTTCACTAGCAGATTCAAAAATAGATTACCAACGCAACAGAGAAAAAATGATAAAACTATGTACAGGAAATATGCAAAATTTAGATAGCGCTAAGTTAGTAGTTTATGGAGATGGCAAATTGGTATCGCTCATCATCCCTTCAGGAAAATATAAAAATTGGAATGTCTTAATAAGTAAAACACCAAAGGGCAGGAGAACAAGTTGGGGCATGATGTTACACAAGCCAAAGGGGTCTTCTAACTTCGAGATCATTCGAAAATAACATTTTAAATAAATGTCAATTAAAAATATAGCTTGACTTTAACACGTTGAAAAACTTCAAAAAAAGCATCTAACGCAAATAATTTGTCATGAAAAATATTCTAGTTTTTATCCTACTGTTTTACATACCCGTTTTGCTTTCAGCTCAAGAAAAATATATTAAGATCGATTTGGAAGACACGGAATATTTATATCCTGCCGAAAAAGCTTTTCTTAAAAAAACAGGTGAGCCACTGCAAGGAAATTATGAACTTAAAATTAATCCTTATCAAAAGGAAAAAAGCACTTTTATCAATGGTTTAAAAAACGGTAAAACAGAGATTTATAGAAATAAGAAACTATCTGAAGTTGGCCTTTATCACAATGATTTAAGAGAAGGAGAGTGGAAGTATTTTAATCGAGCTGGCGATTTATGGAAACTAACCTACTATCAAAATGGGTTGAGAGAAGGCTTGGAAAAAGTTTACAGTGGAGCCAAACTTACTGAAACTGTAAATTATAAGCTCAATCATCAAGATGGTTTAACAACCAAATTTTGGTATGGTGGTGAGCTTAAATCAAAAGAGACCTACCAGAAAGATAAGCCGATAGACACCTCATACCACTATACATACGGCAACAAGCTCGAGAAAAAATGTTTCAATGGTATAGATACTAGTTTTTGTATTAACTACCATCGTTCTACGGATGTAAAAGTGCTTGACACTGTTTTCTATAACAGCAACAAAAAGCCAGTTCTACTAAAAGCCTATATGAATGATACGCTGAAATTAAAGATAATGATGAATTATGAAGCTGTTGTGAACGATGCTTACGATAGAAAAGTTGTTAGAGCTGATGTATATGAGGATGAGAAGTTGAATATGACTTATTTTTTCGAAAAGCCTTATGGCGATAGGTATAAGACCGATGAACAAATTAGGAGTTTGCTTAGGTATCGTGTGTATCATTATACTAAACCAGAAAGAATTCGCTTGACGATTACAACTCCGGATAGAGACAATTATGATAAAACTACTTTCTATAAGCAACATCCAGGTTCGAAATACATTACACGGGTAGAATATAGCAATCGTGGAGATGGCGACGAGCTAGGAGGTTGGTATCACTATGATATTGATAGATAATTTATGAAAAAACGAACTAAAGTATTGCTTTCGGTAATTGGCATTTTTGGAATTATTATCCTTCCAGATTTTAACATGCATTACCAAAATATTACTTTGAAACTTGATCAGCTACCTAACGCTTATAAAAGTTATTCGGCATTAGCTAACTTGAAAGACGATACTTACGAAGTTCTAGATTTTTTGAGTCGTGAGCCAGTGTTGCAATTAAACGACAGCACAATTGCCATCGTCGCTGATTTAGAAAACGAAAATAACAATGGCGATTCAGTACGCCGGACTTGGTATAAAGTAAATTTGAAAGGCGTAATTAGGGATAGTTTAGTACTGGGTTACACGCAAGGTGAATCGAAACACTTTTATAAAACTTTTAACAATTACATAGTAGATATCGAAGCCAATACCTACAACACTTGGCTGATAGATAGTGACGCCACGAGTAAGCCAATTGAAAATCTGCATCCAACCAAAATTTACAGTTCTGCAGAAGTAGAGAAAGTGATGTTAGTGGGTAATTACGTATTCTCAACAACTATACAATCTGAAAAAAGTGAGGGAGATGATATTAACAAGTTGATTTTTTATCGAAATAAAAGCTTTCACATCATCCATATGGAAAATAGTTGGACCACAGTCAATGATCCGGGCAGTAAATTACAAGTAAAATATGAAGCTTCAGACGAAGGTGAGGACAAAAGATCCGCCATCATTAAACGTGTTTACTTACACAAAGAAAAATGGATAGATACCTCTTTTTGGAATTTAAGTGAGCGCTTAACAAAGTGGACTGGAGGTGGTGCTGGTCGGAAACGGTGGGAGGGAACAGCCTATTTCGATTTGCAGTTGCCGAAAAAAACGCTCCATTATACACAACCTGTTACCATAGACTATCCCGATCAGTATGTGCGGGCTGATCATGACTATAGTGTGTATAGTCCGGCCGATGGCGATTACGCGTTATTAAATGAGGGGCAATACTTTGCGATTTATCTAATCAGGCCCAAGATCACCAATAGGAAATAAGTGTGAAATTAATCCTTTACGTGAGCGGTTTTTAAATTATTCGTAGCATTTTAATATGGGCAGACAGAAGATGAAAAAAAGAATTAAAATATTACTTTGGGTAATTGGCATCATTGCGGTAATTTTTTTGCCAGATGCTAATCTTTATTACCAGCGATATAAATTAAAAGCTGATAAGCTACCAGAAGTTTATAAAAGTTACACAACGCTCGCTAGTATAAAAGATGATACCTACGAGGTTTTAAGAATTGAGGGTGGTTTTTATAATCCTTTAATACCGCTAAATGACAGCACCATTATGATTAGTATTGGTTACAGCGATGAGACCGATGATGGAAGCAGAAACGAGATAAATATTTGGTACAAGATTAATCTAAAAGGACAGATCACAGATAGTTTAAGATATGCTTACAACGATCGGAAAAAAAATCACATCTACAATACTTTTAAAAATCATATTATTGATTCGGGCGATAGCACCTATAATACTTGGATCTTAAACAACGATACTACAAATAGAAAGCTTAAAAACTTTGACATTGATAGTAACTCCCTCGATTTTTTGCTTTTTCAAGTAGAAGATCGGGAGATTGAATATGAGCCTTCAGCTTATGACGTAGATAGAGGCACCAGCTTAATCAAAAGAAAGTTTGTAAAAAAAGACGAATGGGTTGGACATACTTTTTGGGATTCGCGTTCATTTAGTTTTGGCTCAGGCAATGGTTCGGGAAGAATCGGTTGGTATGGCACCAGTTTTTTCGATCTCGAAATGCCTAAAAAAGTACTTCATTTTACGCTACCAGTAGAAATTGAATATCCTGACGAAGGTGTAAGAGATCGGTTTTCCTACAATATTTACAAACCCAAAAACGGAAGCTATCTTTTGCTCAATGATATCCAAAACACGAGGTATTATATCATCAGGCCTAAAGTTAATAGTAAATGAAAAAAGTCGTGAAAATATTTCTTTGGGTAATTGTTGGCATACTTGCAATTATACTTCTTCCAGATGTATCAATGTATTACCAACAATTAAAACTAAGTTTTGATAGGCTTCCCAAAGTATATGAAAATTACCATACAATCGATAGTATCAAAGATGATTATTACGAAGTGTTAGAAATTGAAAGTGATTATAGTGAGCCTGTTCTTCAGATTAACGACAGTACAATTGTAATTATTGGTAATTACAGTAAAGAGACGGAAGATCGTAGCAGAGTCGAAAAAAATGTCTGGTACAAAGTCAATCTGCAGGGACAAATAACAGACAGCCTTGAATATCAGTACAGTGACCGTAAAGAAAAGCATTCTTATAAAACTTACCACGGTTACATTGTGGATACAGAGCAAAACACTTACAATACTTGGTTAATAAACAGCGACAACACGATTAAATATTTCAAAAACTTGAAAGAAAATAAGGTGTTTACTGCCAAGGAGGCTGGGAAGATTACTACGGAAAGTGAATTTATGAATGCTGAACGAATTAGTTCGGATAGCGATAAAGAAGAAGCAAAATACAAACTGATTATTTACAAAAACAAGGTGTGGAATTATTTTTATACTGATAAAGATTGGAACGGTTCGGCAACTTATTCAGCCAACAATTTACCCGTAAAATACGAACCCTCAACTGATGAAATTGACAAAAAAACCGGTTTAATAAAAAGGGTTTTTATAAAAAAGGAAGAATGGATTGGCAGTTCATTTTGGCATATAGATTATGGTTGGGGCGGTGGTCCTAGGGGAGATAGATGGGATGGAACAAGTTACTTTGAAATAACCATGCCGAATAAAAAGCTTCATTTTCAACAACCTGTAGAAATAGCATCTTCCGATGAATCTCTAAGAGATCGATTTACCTATCAAGTTTATAAACCAAAAAATGGCGAGTACTTATTATTAAATGATATTGAGAACTCAAGGTATTATTTAATAAGGCCGAAACTAGTAAAGTAGGCAAATAGCGACTTACAAAATTTAAACAATGAAAAAACAAACCAAAATAATACTTTCAGTCCTAGCTTTTATATTGATTTTAGCCAGTCTTTTAATTTACAAACTGAGTTGGTTTGGTGCGGGTATGAAACCTCAAAGTCATGTTATGGACACCCCAGCTGTAGCTACAGAGATTGATACTGTTGACGACAGTTTCAACGAAGAAGAATTACAAGCTGAAGATTCCCAAGCCATTTATGAGCAAAAGCAGTTTCCACAAACGGGTAATTCGGTAAAAGATTTTGTCATCGAACCCTATAAAATAGTGATGGAAGATGAAGGCTTGCTGAATGATGATAATTTAAAAGATGTGGTGGTTACGTTTCAAAACAAGAACGACAGTACCGATGTACGTCCAACATTAGTGCTTTTAAAACAGCAAACTGGCGGTTATCAATTGTACGGTGTTTCGTTGGAGACAGTTCCTCCAGCTTATCGGGAAGATTTTCAAGAATATTTAGCTGAAAGTGTAGAAATAGATAGTGCTAAACTAAAAATTAGTTTAACTGGATATGGTGCTCCGACCGGCAATCGGTTTAAAACTTATAAATTCATCGACAACAAATTGGTTCTTATTTCTCTTAGTTTATACAACGCTGGAGCTGGCGGACAAAGCTACGTAGATGTAGATTACCTGAAAAATAGTGTACGTTATGAAGATGTAAACACCATGTTAGATGAAATGCCGAGTACCATTACATATGAAAAAATTAAAAAACATAAACCTTATTTTTTTGAAACGGATGAAGGATTGGATTTTAGAAGAGATGAAGAAATTGTACAATCGGGTTTCGACGGTAGATACAAAGTGTATGTGGAGACTGAACAAACCACAACTGGTATGGCAAGTATTAGCTATGATTTTATTATTAATGCAGGCAAAGCGACTTTAACTACCAACACCTATCACGAACCAATTCGGTGTAATGGCGATTATAAATTGGTAGAGAAAGATAATATTCTCCAACTTTTTTATAACGGAAAAGAAGCTAATTGTAAATCTTCAGAACCAACTTTTACCATCAAAAAAGAAGGGAAAAACTATTTTGTAAAGGGCACTGGCGGAGAAGGAACTTATAATACTTGGATCAAACTAAAAAAAGAAAACTGATATAAATGCTAACGGGATTTTGATTTGCTGTTATTTGTTAAAATCAATTCCATACAGTCTACAATATGATGAAAATACATTTCCTTTTACCTTTAGTGGCTTTGCTGTTGTTTTCCTGGAAAAACAACCGGATAATACCACTGAATATTGTCGGCAACGCTTACGAGAAGCAACTCTTTAATGCAATTGAATTAAAAGAAAATCCAACAGTTGAAAAGCACCTTCTCCAGATACGCGATGGTAATTTTGATGTAGTAATTTCAAGTGTTCGTGGTGATCTAAACAAAGATGGTGTTGAGGATTTAGTAACTGTAAAGCAAGACACAGTTAGCCAAAACCGACCTTATCGACTACAGATTTATTTAACGCAAGCTGATAAAAAAAGAAAACTAGTCCTGTCATCAGACAGTGCAATTGTGGCTATGAAATCAGAGGGGAATATTGGTTTTGCGGTGACGCTTTTCACGGGCATAGAAATCAAGAGCGGTACTTTGATAATCAGTCATGAACTAACAAGAGGTAGCTTTACTCATCAATTCCGTTTTCAAAATAATAAATTCGAATTGATAGGTTACCGTTCGGCGGGAGTTTCTCCCCCAGATGTTGAGGAAATCGATTTCAATTTATCCACTGGAAATAAAATAATTAAACGAACACCAATTGGCGGAGATAAGGTAAAAAGCATTAAAAAAAGCAAGGAGTTTATCCGGCCATTGCCAAACCTTAAATTCTTCGAACCTTATGAGTGTCAGTATTAATTCAAATCAAATTTTGCAAAAAAAAATCGTATAATCCATTATAAATCTTTGAATTGTATCATCACTTTATGAAAATAAAAAAACAATCCTGATGTTTTTGAAAATTAACATTTGGGTTGAATGGAGCAGTTTTAAATAACAAAAATATAAGTTTACGCTGTGGAAAAAAGAAAAACAACAATGTATAATGAGGATGCTGTACTAATTTCAAATAGTAGATTGATAACGGTAAGTTCCGTGATGGTTGTTTTTGGTGCTTTTGGAATGTTAATTGGAATTTATACGATAGTAAATTACGATCAGTTTAAAATTCCAGCTTTGATTATTGCAATCGGAGCAATTTTAGGAAGTAGCTATGCACTTTATTTTGCTGTAAAATGTCTTTTAGTCACTCGCGTACAACTTCAATTTAATAAAGATGGAATAAGCTATCGCGATGTTCGTAAACATGTTATTGGCCGAAATCTCACTGGCATTGTTTTAGGGTTTTATATCAACACAAAATTCTACTTTCTTTCTTATGCTACAATCGAAAAAGTCAGTTTAAAAAAAGTTAACCTTGGATGTAATCTTATCCGTATCGATACAAAACTAAATGAGGTAATTTACTTGCCCATTTTATTAGATAGTTGTAAAGAAGTAGATGAGTTGGCGAATTTAATTGATAAAAAAAGACAATGAAAAATTTATTATTTATGATTGTAATTTTAGGTTTGGGGTCATGCACACAAACGATAAAGGAAAAAGTGAAAGTATCAGATTTGAAAGATAGTATAACAGTTTTACCCGCAGTTATTGAACCTCAAATTGATAATAATCGGGAAATAATTTCTGAAATTAAAGGATTTAAGAGTGCAATGACTACAAAAAACAAAACCGAGATCTTGAGTTTTTTCGACTCCATTGGCAGATACTGCTGTTAACTTTTTTGAGGTGGACAGTTTATTTGATGAGAAAAGAAGAAGTAACGGTGGCGAAATCACTAAAGAAATGTTTTCGGGAAGTTTCAATCGGATTTATGAAATGACAGATATGCTAGAATTTAATACCTTATTTGCTGATGTGAATTTGGGCTTATTAAGAAACCAAGATCAAATCAAAAGAGAAAAAAGACCTCCAAACGATGGATGTTTTTATATATATCTTATTGCCATTAAAAATGACTTAGTCTATTTTCAATATGGTACAAACTCAAGCGATGACTACCGAAAAGCACATCCTGATGAAGAGGAAATTTGTGATGAATTTGCACAGATGTGGACGTTTAAATTTGATGGTGAAAAACTGAAGTTCCTCACACATCGCATTGCGGGTTAGGATTTATGTAAAATCAGCTTGGCTAATAAAAAAGTATATTTCCGGAAATTATCTTTGTCTTAACATTCTATAAATGATAAGCGGTAACACAATCATCAGTATAAGGCATATATAAGTCAAAACTTTGTCTCTGCCGTTATCTCCGAAGAAGTAAATTACCGCTGATAAGATAATTACTGGAGAGGAGATGAAAAGTTTATTTAAATAAAATTTATTTTCAGCTTTTAGGCTCTCTTTAAACACAATTTCGTTATTCCATAAATCAGGAAGATGTTGTTGTACAAAAAGGTTTATTTTCTGTATATTTTCAATCGTTAGTTCTCTCGGACGAATGATTCTACCTCCAATACTTATTGATAGATGTTTCCCTTGGAACGTAATGGACTTGATGTTTTTTGTACAATAGTTTTTTAAATAACCTTTAGGATTAAAAGCATAGCCGTTATAATAATTATCTTTTTTCACTAAACATCTTAAATTTTCTTTGTCAAGAAAAAACAGTTCAAACTCATTATCTTCTTTTGTCACCTCATAAAGTGGTTTTAAGAAAAATGCAACTGACAAAAATAACGTGGTGAGCATAACTTCAAGAAAGTCAAGATCCAAGAAATGATAAACTCCAAAGGCGGATAAAAGCACTATAAAAATAACAGGAGTGATTTTTAAAATATCGTTTTTCAATAACAAATACGCAATAGCAAGTATACTTATGGAACACAATCCTATTTTCCAGTTTAAGAAAATTCCCATTATCCCTAAAGAGAAAAACAGGGCCATTAAAACTAAAAAAACCTTACTGTTGGCATTTCCAAAGTTCTTTCTTTTAATACTTACAAAATTGTTTTTAAGCGATTGCATATTTAATGTTGATTTTTATCGCTTACGCAAATTGCAAAAATGGAAGTACTAGGAATGAAAGTTTTAATTTAACAAAACTACTCATACTACGCACTTCCCAACATCATTGAGCTAAACCGCTGATAGCAGATTTTTTTACTGTGGTATAACGCCACTTAAACGTAAAATTGCAGTTACCAAAAATGCTAATGCGAATTCTTTTAAAAGGAATATGATTACGATTTTCCGGCGCTCTTGTATGAATTTTGTGTTTGGCGTTAGCCGTCCGTATAAAATTTCTTGATAGTGGCTTTTGTTACATTGCTCGCAATGAAACAAATACTGGTTGCGTATACTTGTAAAAGTTGTGAATTTATTTCGAGGATTTTTAACGATCTGCATGTATTTAGCGTAGGAATATTCTTTAATGTTATGGCATTTAACACATTGAAAAGGATAATAAATGTCAGATTTTTCTGCAAGTAATTTCACTTTTTTACGAGTGTCAATCAGTAAATATATGGCAAGACCAATCCAAACTATTAGGCCAATTCCTAAAAACACAATATTAAGCGCCACAATCATTTCCTTTGGTGAATTTAAATGTGAAGTTATTGTTTTCTATCGCTATTTTAATAGACCTTTTTGAAATCCAACTCTATCCACCGAAACTTGGATGTACAAAAATTTTATAGCTCCATTTGATTTATGAAATTGATTAGCAATGTTTTTAAACGTTGAATGCAGAAGTGAAGACAACGTACAACATACAATCGTATACAGGAAATTTTTTTAACGAATCTAAGGTAAATGTCGTCGAATAATGGAACATACCAATCGGATAATCATTTCCTTCAAAGATATCTTATAGAAGAAGTATTTTAGTGGTGAATCAAATTGTATAGACTCTGTTTCTACAACAGTGAATATTTAATGGATATTTAAATTTGTAAAAATTAGATTTAGATAATTCTTAAAGTGGGATAACAAATTGATTAGCAGGTAGCGTTTATCATCAACATTATGAAAATTATAAGTATTGTCTTCATTTTTATTTTTGCAACACTATTTGTAAAAGCAAGCGAGTGCTACCACTACCACACACTCAAAACCTACCAATTAAAAAATATAGATGGAAATTTATATCTCGAAACTATTGTAAAAGACCCCAACAAGGTCAGTATAGTGAGTTATAATAAGGTTTTATTGAAGGGCGTGATGCCAAATAATGCCATTGTTCATACCGAGACTGATGATGGAATTATCATAAAAAATAATGTTTGGTATTACTACATTGCAAAAAATAGTTTGCATGATAAAGCTGTTTTGATAGACAATATTGTTGAAGTAAAAACACAGACTTTATCGCCCATTGGTTTTAGTTTTTTATTGGGCGATACTTGGAAAAAGCTAGATTATAATGCTTACTACCCCACAAAAGCAGAACGTGTAAAGTTTACACCTGTAAAAAATATGCCGAAAGACGCAACGCTGATGGCAAGCTATGGTTCTGGAAGAAATTCTATTTATCTACTCAAAGATAAAAACAAGGTATATAGTTATGATGAAGCTTCCGCCGAGGTTACCGTAATTGAAAATCTCGACCCAAAAACCGTAATGATTGATACACTGAGCCAAAACTCAGATGAATTTTGCATTTACGACGACAATACTTTTTACATGACGAGGGATGATTTTAGAACTGTGGAAGATATGACGCCACAATTCAAGAGCATGGATTTGAAACAAAGTTTTCTAAAACTAAAATTTCATAGACCAAATACTTTTAGAACTTATCTCGACTTTCAAGACGGTGCTTTATGGTCTTATGTATCGGCGGGAATTAGTTTAGAGCAGGGCGGTGAGGTTAATTTTTACGAGGTAGAAAATTGCAAATATTTTGAAGCATCAGGTTTGGTATTACATAAAGGTTTTTTGTATGATGATCCTTGGGCTTTAGTTTACGAGCATCGTCCAATAGACCTTCCCGAATCTGGAGATATAAAAGATTTTACGCTTACCTCAGATGGTTTGTACAGATTAGGAAACGATATCTACAAAATACGAGATTTAGACGGAGGTGCTATCCTTGAGAAGGTAGAAAATGCAGTTTCATTTCAAAATGAGGCAGTCGCCAAGCATAACAATTCGCTTTGGTCTTATCGACATTCAACACCTCGGTTCTTTTTATCCCGAGACACTATAAACTTTTATAATTATAATACCCAAAAATCGGATAGGTCTATCTATCATAAATCTGCACTAAAAGATTTGACTTTAGCTTTCGCATTTGATAACAAATTATTGATTGAAAATAAATTAATCCCAAGTATTGCAGATTATAATACAATCGAGTTTCTCGGTTCTACAGTTAATGTTAAACAGGGTTGCGATGGGGGCAGAGGACAAATCGAAATTGTAGTAGAATATAACTACTATTTTAAAGATAAAAATTCAGTTTATAAGTATCATACAGGTGATGAAAGCTTGAAAAAACTTGCTGATAAAGTTGCATCGAGCTGTACTCAGGATAATTTCATAGCCACTTTTTTAGATAAGGATAATAACAATTAAAGGTAATGCACAAGATCATCACAATAATTATGATTTGTTTTTCTTTCAATTCCTTTGCTCAGGAAAAAATAGAGTTAAGTGGCTATTTTAAAGAGAATTACCGTACGGTAGCACTCAGCAAACAAATCCAAAGAGTGCTTTTTGTAAAAACTAAAGGTAAAGTGATCATTCCAAGAAATGCATATTACTTAAATCTAATCCCTTCAGATGCAGAGAAAATAGGTTTAAATGATATCTTGGTTATTGCTACCAATGGCGAAGATTATGTCCAAAGTGATACCTCGCTTCAGAAAACAAGCGCAGTTCAGTTAAGCAATTTAGAGGATTACCTTTTTATTGATGTTTCAAAGAAGAAAGCTAAAGATGAAAAATTGATTTCCGTATTAAAAAATCCCACCAAGACTGATACTTTAAACCATAATTCAATTTATAACGACAACGATTTCCGTCTTACAAAGCAGTGGATTGATGTGGTGGATAATACAGATTCTATAACGGTAGAAGGCACTATGTTTGCCACACTTACAACTGGCGAATGCATTTCAAGCCCTGTGTATGATTTGA
Organism: Sphingobacteriales bacterium; assembly: GCA_038243635.1. Classification (GTDB taxonomy): domain Bacteria; phylum Bacteroidota; class Bacteroidia; order Sphingobacteriales; family Sphingobacteriaceae; genus Pseudopedobacter. Next base: position 191,059 of record JBBSQW010000001.1, on the reverse strand, counting down.
CTCCAATCAGTGAACTGGCAAAAAAAGCACTACACTACGTAGGTAATCTGTTCGACTTGGGGAATACCGAAGACTGGACGAAGACCCAATGGCAGAACTGGTATGAAGAAACATTAAATGAAAAAACTGTTTTAGAACCGCTCAAGAACGCCAATACAGTTACTGTTCCTGATAATTTTAAAGGTAGTTTTCCGAATATGGCGCTTTATGGCAGAGACGAGGTTAGTAAAAAGATTTTGGCGATAGAATCCTTGCGTTACAATGTTGATGATTTCGAAGGTCATCAAATTATCCGATGGGATGGTATGAAAACCGTTAAAAGTGATTATTACCGAGCAGACGAAAAGCGACTATTTAGGATTGATGCATTCAAAAGTTTAGGTGATAACTTATTTATAATCGGGAAATCCAATACTTGGACTCATTTAATATATGAAGACAAAGCTCAGCAATACAACATCCAAAAACAGTTAATTATAGAATTACCCGAAACTTTAAACGTGAAAGGTGAAAACGAAATCTGCTTGGTTCAAATGGGTGAAAAATTAAGTTACGTCATCTTAAAAAACAAGATTTCTAAATCTTTCTTCGTAGTCACTTTAAATACCATTACTGGCAAAGTCTTATTCGCTAAAAAGTTAAAAGAACTATTGCCAATGATAAAGGAAAAAGATTTAAGTTTTGTGTACCTCAAATATGGTACGGAAATTCTAGATGGGTTTCTTTTCGGTATTCGCAAAGACAAAACTTACCACTTAGTAAAAGCAAGTGTAAATTTAGCCGGAGCCAAAGTAATGGAAACCACATCGATGATTCAAAATTCTACTGTATTTATTCATGCAGATGACTTAGACATCATCAATTTACAAGATGGTTTTTTAAAGCGTATTTCTTTTGATGCTTCATTGGATCGTAACTTAAGCGAAATACAGACAGTTGATTTTAAAGATAAGTACTACGATGAAGATGGCGCAATTACTCATGACGGTAAAAACTATCACGTGTTTTTCACTTCCAGCTTTCCGCTTCATTCTGGCATTAAAATGTACACCCTAAACAATCAGTTTAAACCGATTAAAGCTCAATCAGTATTCAACTTTTTAGAAGTGGAAGAACCTATGGAAGATAACATGGCACATTTGTTATACGCTTCTAAATTATATAACCATTTTTGGTTGTTCTTTAAAATGGGTAGTGATTTACGCTATACTAAAATTATTGAAAACACTAATTAGCAGATACTAAAAATTTTGCACAAAAGTCCTTAAAAAAAAATATGAAAACTAAAGCGCTATTACTTTCTGTGTTGATTTGCATAAGTGCAATAACTTACGGACAAACAAAAAAAAGTCCCAATAAAAAAATCCCAAAAGCTAAAACTAATATTCCTGTTTTAAAACCAGAAAAGTATCCTGAACCACCACGAGTTGAGGTTTTGTTGGCAGACCCAGGAGCTAGTAATGTAACGATGTCTGCACCACCAATGGTTGAAGCCCCTAAACAAATTAGGTTGTACTTAACTGATGGTAAAATGTTAACGGTCAGAAAGGTTTCAGAACTGAATAACTTAGATTTTAAGACGATAAAAAAATTTAAGGCAGATAATAGGTATACGCCAGAATTTGAAGAGGTTGACTTTAATGCTTTTCTAACGAAACTTCTAAATGAAAGTCCTAACCTTGAAGAATTAGATTTACAAGATTGTCAGCTTAAAATTATCCCGAAAATTCGCAACCAAAACGCCAAACTAAAATCAATTGACTTTTCTAATAACAATTTGGTCGAGCTACCAGAAGGGCTGGAATTATTTTCCAATTTAGAAAAATTGATTGTGGATCATAATCAACTTTCGGGTCTTCCACAAAGCATAAGCAAACTAAAAAAGCTTAATTGGATTTCTTTGGATAGAAATCAGTTTAATAAATTTCCAGAACAATTATTTTCGATTCCAACTTTGGAAACACTGTCGCTATACAAAAATGATCTAAAAACCTTACCAGACCAGTTTAATCTGCTCCCAAATTTAACAACTTTAGGAATTCAATACACCAACATTTCTAGTTTGCCACCATCGATATCCAAGTTGAGCAAGCTAAATTCTATCAGTCTTAATGGCAATCAGTTCGCCGAATTTCCGGCCAGTGCGGCAAGTTTAATAGCATTAACAAACGTTGATTTCAGTAATAATCCAATAGATAAAAAACTTTTCTTGCAATCATTAGACGCAATAAAATGGCGGGGATTATTTGGGCTGTATGATTTAAAATTAACCAAAGAGGAATATGAAGCTGTTCAAACTAAACTTAAATTGATAGATGTTTATCATTAACGATTCATCAAACCCAAATTTAAAATGATGTCGACACTTTTAATTAGAATTTTACTTTTCTGTCTTATTCCAATTGGTGCAATCATTCTGTATCACGGAATAAAGCTCTTACGGAAATCCTTTAATGGAAAGGTATTGCTTGAAATGCCTTACTTAAAACAGAATGCGGAATTTACAGTTTTAAAAAGTGGTATCTATTCTGCGTGGCAAAAAGGAGAAATGTTCAGAAAAACACCACTCGATCAATTTAGTACTCACATTTATGAAAAAGCGACACAGCAGGAAATACCTTTGAACTATTCTTTAATGAGTCCACGATCAAATGATTTCTCTACAGGGCGGATGGAGATTTATACTTTTAATGCTACACCTGGTGTTTACGAATTAAAGCTTAGCGAAGGTTCAAGTGTATCAGGTTTGGGGAGTTTTGTATCTAAACTGATTCCGCTACCAACAGTAGATCTATCTAAATACTTTATTCAAATTCGAGAAAGTCAGTCTCAACTACTCACGGTTTTAGGGATACCAATTGTACTTTTAGGCGCATTTGGGATTATCGGTGGATTTGTTTTCGGTGTATTGGCGGATCAAGTTTTTAAGTAAAAAACTAATAAAAAAACAATTATGCAGAAAATACTTTTTACTTTTTTAATGCTTTTGTGCGCAAAATTTACGGTTGCGCAAGAACCAAAAGTTACTTCAATTATTAATTTCACTGGGACAATCGGAACATATCCTGTTGAAATGCAATTTCGTTTGGTTCAGAAATCTGATTCTATTGATGGAGAATATTATTATTTAAAGAGTGGAAGTGAAAGCAAAATATTTCTTAACGGTACTTTTAAAAACGGCAATCTTTTGCTAGAAGAAAGGGCGTATGATAACAAAAAGAAAGAATATTTATCTTCTGGCTATTTCAACATAACTACAATTAAAAACACCACTATATCTGGCACATGGGGAAAAAACAGGATTGAAGCCAGCAAACCAAACGCTTTAAAAGTAAACCTTGTTTGTAGGGAAAATCTGAATGTTTTTAATCCTTTTAAGTTTAAATATAGTATCACAAAAAAGAAAGCTAATTATGAAAATATAACTGAGGTAGCCGCTTCTTATTACAGCATTACATCTTTAACAATTGATAATAACCGAAATAACCCTCAAAAAATTACAGGTTTTAACGCACTTGATTTGGTAGATGAAAAAGGAGAAGTAGAGCTAGAGGATATGAACTTTGATGGTTATTTAGATCTGAAACTTATGATTAATTATCCGGATATGAGTAAAGGAGATTATAGCTATATCTACTATCTACACGATCTAAAGCAAGCAAAATTTATTAGAAATTTTGTTTTAGATGACATAGGTGTTGCTTTTGTTAATCCTACAACTAAAGCAGTATTTAAGTATGATGCTGATGGTAGGGGAAATGAAGGAACTAAAACCTATGAATGGCAAAATGGGGAGCTCTACTTAATCCAAGAGGAGCGAGTTTACGAAGATGATGTTTATATCCATTATAAAGAATACAAAGTTGTAAATGGAAAATCAGTTGAGGTTAAAAGCTACAAAAAGAAAGAATAGTTTTCCGCCATGAAAAAACGTCTCCTTTCCATTTTTCTTCTGTTTATTGGTACCTTCTTGATATATAACAGCGTTGTTCCGATAAGATACAGCAACAGTTGTAATGATAAAAATTTGTTTAATTATCGCTTTGCGGTTTACAAAATAGACACCAACATTATTGGTGATGTTGAAAAAGAAAAATTAGGAGGATTTGCAAAATATTTAGGTGTCGAAAAAGTAGAATGTTTAGATACAATTTTGAAAGCAAAACTAGCAGCCGACAAAAAATCAATAGATAGCTTGCACAAATTACAAGGATGGCGATTGTTAGATTGCGGTTTATGGATTAATACTAAAGGTGATATCGGTTTTAAGATAGATTATCTACTCCGCGGAGATAGCAAATTGAGTTTATGGACAAGTCGGTTTCTGACTAATTTTGGTTTTGGAGAGCCGGAAAATCCATCGTTAAAATCTATTATAGACACAGCAACTTTTAAACAATTGACCTCTAGCTTTTATTGCGATAAAAGTAATATTTATCAACACTATGGTATGTTGGGTGGTGGATGGTTCTCGAATTTTAAAGAGGTAGAACCCAAGGTAAACGTAGCAACTTTTACAGCTTTGAACGGCTATTATGCTAAAGATAAAAAATACATTTACGATGCTAGAAATGGAATTATAACGGAAGCGGATGTAAAAACATTTATCGCATTAAGGGATGAGCCATTTGCAAAAGATAAAAACAATTATTACCAATGGAATGAAATAATTGAGAAAGAGCAACTGCAAGACAGTGCAGTTAAAGAAGCAATCAAAAAATTAAACAAATTGGCAAACGAAAATCAGTTAAAATTAAAATAGATGAATAAGATCAAACTAATTCTAATTTCTTATTGCATACTGTTCGCTTTTTCTTCTTCTGCCCAGAAGCGGAGTGATTATTTAGTTTCTTATCATATTGAGAAGGATGGTTTTGATGTTTATGGTTATAAACATAGGAACGGCAAGGTGGCCATTAAGGCACAATACAGTTCCATTTATACCGACACGCTTTATAAAATGGCAATTGTGCTTAAAGAGTGGAAATGGGTTGGAATTGATAGAAATGCGAAGATAATTTTAATCCCTTTTATTTATGATAATGGTCCTGATTATGTGGAAGAAGGCCTTTTTAGATTCGTAGAAAAAGACAAAATAGGATTCGCTGACTTAAACGGCAATAAAATAATCTCTGCACAATACTCATTTGCTACTTTTTTTACAGATGGAATTGCAGATTACTATATCGGTGGCGACAGAATTTATGAGAACGGTAAAACCCGCAAACAAAACGTTGCGGATGGTACTATGAGTGAGGGAGACGTTCATTGGACTTGGGGTGGAAACGTCAAAGAAAGTGGTTTTATCAACAGGTTTGGACAAAGATTTAAAGAAGTCGGCGAATTGAAAAACGGAAAACGCGAAGCTCTAACAATTGATAATAAGCGAGTAATGCTAAATAAAAAAGGTGAGCTCATCAAAAAATCTAAAAAGCCTTGAAACAACGCAAACTTTTAAGTCAACATCATCCTATATTTTATTTTTTAGCTGTATGGACTAGGAGGATTAAGCGCATGGCCGGTGGGTATTTTAATCATCAGAAATATGCGAAGATTAGAACATCTGAAAAACTTTTTAACCGAGTAAAAAAAAATCAATCGGTGTTGTTAAAAAAATTAAGTGATAATAATGCACAGCAGCAAATTAATAAAGTAACCAATTAAAAATTGCAGTTGGTAAAATTAACCGGTAAAATTAGCGTGTTTATTATACGCTTTTTATTGCCAATTTTTCAAATAAACGATGCCGCGTTATAATCAGCAATTACATTTACTATTGCGGATCTTGTATACTTTACAAAGATTTGTAGTTAAATGAAGACTGGTTCCAACCCTAATTAAAGTAAGGTGTAGAGAAATAAGCACTTTCTATCAAAATAAAACTGAACCAATTAGTCCTTGCAGTTTATACTCGAACAAAGAATTGGCATATTCTTTAGCTACCAATAATGTTAAAAAGCTTTATTTAATAAAATATAAATAACTTCAACAACTAGAATTCTACTAATATAAAATTGAATCTAAAAACAAACCTGATGATAAACACAAATGATAGAATAATAATTGATTTCGATAACACAAAAAGGAAAAAGTTAATCCCGATTGGGATAGGTTTATTTATTTTTGCTTGTATTTTTATATGGATAATATTAACAGCTGCTGTAATTAAAGTGTTTTATCTATCACTTTTTATCTTAGTAGCACTAGCCAGTATATATCTAATGATTAAAACCATTGCCAGTATCAATAGTACAGACCAAGTTGGTCTAATTTTAACTAAAACCGGAATTAAGTTTAATGGGACTACATCGGCAAAAAAAATAGGAGAAGTAAGCTGGAATGATATTGAATCGATAGAGCAAAAAGAAGCTTATAAAACCAAGCAACTTTATTTAAAGTTAAAGGCTCCAGAAAAGTATCTAGATACCCAATCAAAAATTGAACTCGCCAATAAAGGTTTTTTCATAAACAGTACGGAACTTAAAATCAGTTTTGAAGAAATGTGTCAATTAGTAACTGATTACCGTAAAAAATATTCATGACAAAAATAATCCAAAAATATCTGTGTGATATTTTAACAGCTATTCGACTTATAGAAAATTTCAAAATATAGATTATAGATTTTATTGTCATGAAAGCGAATTAGATAAAATCTAGTGGATATTTTAATAAGTTTATAACGCTCTAAAGTACCTGCTGCAAATTCTTTATCCACCAGTTCTTCCCGTTTGGTATTGTGTTCCTTAAAGCCTTCAATAATGGTTCTACCAGTTTCTTTTCTACCCACAATAATATTCCGGATTTCATCAGCGGTTACGTCTTCAGAATTTTTGATAAGAAGATCTTGTGATTGATAAAATTTACTAGGTTCAAACTTGTGCCCAATTGATAATCCTTTTCGTTTAGTGTTTAGCAGTCAGCCTTAAGCAGATTGTCGTAGTTTCAAAAATGTAAGCTTTGGCGGTTTTAGGTAGAAATGTAATGGAACTTGGTTACTCATGATTTTGTAATTAGGGTTAAGCAAAAATACGCTTGCAGCTAACCAAAATTGAGATGCTCAACGACTGAACAGGTTGATATTCAAATTTTTACCGCTCTAACCGAGAGTGTTTCAATTGATAGTCATTGACTCTCGAATTACGCTCACTTATACTGAGAATATTTGAATATTTTGCCCATTTCTCTAAAATAAGAAAGCCTGCAATCATTTGATTTGCAGGCTTTTGTTGATTTTTGATAATGATATCAGCGGAGAGACAGGGATTCGAACCCTGGGTACCGTTGCCAGTACGACAGTTTAGCAAACTGTTCCTTTCGGCCACTCAGGCATCTCTCCAATACTTAAAAATTAGCTAACCAATTCCCTAAGGGTCTGCAAATATAGTAATCCTTTGGAGCTACGAAAATAAATTTTCAAACTATTTTAAATATTCCACACGTACATGGTAAATGCCCATCAGCATCGTCTTAAAAATCAGCTTGATAGTCTCAATTTCCTTCAAAGTAATATTACTATCATTTAATTGATTTTGCGCCAATTTGTAGTCAATAATACGCTCAACTAGGTTATTTATACTTTCTGCATCCGGTTCTTTTAAACTTCTTGATGCGGCTTCTACAGAATCTGCAAGCATTAAAACAGCAGTTTCTTTGGTAAACGGAATAGGACCAGGATATCTAAATGTATTTTCGTCCACAATTTTTTCGGGGAAGTTTTTCAGAAACGACTGGTAAAAATAATCCACTCGCGTATTTCCATGATGCGTTCTTAAAAAATCAATGATTACCTCTGGCAAATTGTTTCTACGAGCCATTTCAATTCCGTTTATCACATGGCGTATGATGATTTGTGCACTTTCCTCGTAAGGTAATTTATCATGCGGATTTAAACCTTTATTTTGGTTTTCGATAAAAAACTGCGGATTGTCCATTTTACCAATATCATGGTATAATGCACCAGCTCTAACTAATAACGCATTCCCGCCAATCTTAAAAATAGCTGATTCTGCCAAATTCGCTACTTGTAAAGAATGCTGGAAAGTTCCAGGCGCTTTAAAAGCTAGTTCTCGCAGCAGCGTTGAATTTGTGTTGGTAAGCTCGATCAAGCTAATGTCAGAAGTGATTCCGAAGAGCTTTTCAAACAAATAAATTAAAGGATAAGCCAATAAGCTTAACAATACACTAAATAAAAACGGTGTAAATTTAGCCCATTCAATGGCGCCAATAGTGCCTTCTCTAATTAAAGATATACCTAAATAGGCCACAAAATAATTCACTAAAATCAATACGGCCGATATTAGAAACTGCTCTCTACGAACCAAATTTTTGATACTGTAAATAGCAACCATACCCGCAGTAATCTGTAAAAAAGCAAATTCAAAGCTATTTGGTAAAAAGAAACTCGCAATTAAAACCACTAATAGGTGGATATTCATCGCCAAACGCGTATCAAATAAAATCCTAATGATAATAGGAACAATACAATACGGGATGTAATAAAGACTTGGCAGTTTAATGTTTATCGCCCAGGACAGGGAAACCAACATCCCAGTTACCACCATCAAAATTAAGGAAATCTGTCGATTATCGTTAAAAATATCTCGTCTAAAAAGGTTCAGAAACACCATCAACAGACAAATCACCATTCCAACCAAAATAAACTGACCAAATAAAGTCAGTTTCCGGTCGCTAGGGGTGGTAATGCTTTCTTCGTAAGTCAATCGCAACGACTCCAGCTTCTGGTATATTTCTTCCGTAACGGTGCTTTCCTTACTAACAATTAGTTCCCCTTTTTGTACCATTCCTCGGGTGGAGGACACATTTTCTATCGCCTGTCTCTCAATTTTATCCGTAAAAGACTCATTATAAATCACATTAGGCGTAATCCGATCTTTAATAACAGAAAGCAACATATCCGATTGTATGTTTTTATCACCGACTAACGCATCTGCCACCTTAGCCACTGCCGTTGGCTGCGTTAATAATGTTGCGGTACTTACTTGGGTCTCTATATTTCCTCTCAATAAAGAAATAGTATACTGCTCACCATCTCGCTGGTATTTTTTATTCAAACCTATAACACCTCGTTTATAAATGTTCTCCAAAAGTTTAAATCCAACGTCAAAGTTTTTAGCCTTTAACGCATCATCTTTTAAACCCGCATTCCTCCATTTGGCTTCAAAATCTGCCTGATACTGTAAAGATTGATCTTCGAAAACCTTTTCTCCCAGCTCATAAACCGGTAAAATAGACTTTAAAATACTCTCCTTATCTTTCTTTATTTCATCGGTAGTCTTCCTTATAGGGAAGTTAAACGGCGATACCAAATCATCATGCAACCAAACATTTCCTTTTTCAAACTCGTATTTAAATTTGGCATGCTTAGGTAAAACCGCAGTTATAATAATGACACAGAGCGCCATCAGCACATATTTAATAACAGAAGTGTATTTTCTGTAAATAATTTTATGAGAATTTCTGTTGATATCAGCCACTTTTAAGTCTAAAATTTTGTCAAATTTAAAGATAAATTATTTATCGGGGGTTTTATGTGTTAGGGCTTATAAAAAAGGCTTTATTAACTTGGGCGTTTAAACACGCTGTACGTTGTATCTTTTTTTGTCATCCTGAGCGGAGTCGAAGGACAAAAAAAGGATGCCACTTCCATCGCTAACGCAAAAAAAGAAGCCTCTGTAAATTTGAATTTAAAGCATTCTATTTTAAATTTTAAAACATTTAATTCTTTAATCTCAGCATCCTTCCTCTAAAAAAGCTCTGTGGTTAACACAACCACGCTCACAACCCAACTCTATTACCTCCGCATCCTCCCGCGGTTAAAAAATCTTTCTGAATACCTCTGTGGTTAAAAAACAACCACTCCAGCAACCCGACTCTGTGATCTCTGCGTTCTCTGTGGTTAAAAAACTTTGTACACTCTATAGAAAAAACGCTATTACTTCTGTGGTTAATAAACAACCCAACTCAACATCAAAACTCCGCTTCAAAAAGCCACTTGCAAAAATCATCGCTTATGCAAGTGCACAACAAGCGCCAGAATGGTTTACAACAGCGTCATCAAAAGCAATTCCATTAGCTCTAAAAAAAGCAGGCTTAAACATCAACAATATTGATTTATTCGAAATTAATGAAGCTTTTGCGGTGGTAACCTTAGCAAATAATAAAATATTGGATTTAAATTCCGATAAAGTAAACGTAAACGGTGGAGCAGTAGCTTTAGGGCATCCGCTTGGTGCGTCGGGTGTTAGAATTATTGTAACCTTAGTTCATGCGCTTCAACAAAATAATGCTAAATTCGGAGTTGCTGCAATCTGCAATGGTGGCAGTGGTGAAAGTGCAATTGTAATCGAAAATTTGCGTTAATATCTTGAATGAAAAAAATCATCCTGCTTTTAGTTGTTTTAATACAAACAAACCTTTCTTTCTCCCAAAATAAACTCTTGGTTTATGAAGATTCCTTAAAAAGTCTTGGGATAGCAATCACCAGCGATTCTGTTGAGGAAAACAGAACACAAGCAAATTATAAGTTTATCAAAACTTTGGTAGATGCCTTAAAAGAGAAAAACTCATTCTATTATTCTTTTAAAAACCTAAGTGATTTTGTTTCTATAAAAAAAGCAGATGATAATAAGTTCAGAATTTTCACTTGGTTTACCCAATCTGATGATGGGAGCTATCGCTACTTTGGTGCTATTCAAGTTAATAACCCCAATAAGTTAGAACTTTATCCTTTACTAGATAACACGCAAAGCTTATCCATGCAGGCCGACCTTGCAGATATAACGCTTGAGACCAACAAATGGCTAGGTGCGGTGTATTATCAAATTGTACCAATTACGGGAATAAAAGATCCTTATTTCATCTTGCTTGGTTGGAAAGGCAAAAACACATTCTCTTCTAGTAAAATCATAGAAACTTTAAAGTTTACCGATGGAAAACCAGTTTTTGGATCAACCGTATTGGAATCATCCCCTAAATCCAAAGCCTTTGTGAACCGAATGATTTTCGATTACATCAAAGATGCATCCATGTTATTAAGGTATGTTAAAGCCGAAAACATGATTGTTTTTGATCATTTGGTTGCTCCAGATAAAGAATCTGAAGGAATGACAGAGTTTTACGCACCAGATTTATCTTACGACGGCTTAAAATTCAAGCAAGGCAAATGGCTTTTTCAGGATAACTTGAAACTCACCAATTTACCCGATGAAAACGATGAGCTTTTTATAGATCCTTCAAAGGACAGCCAGAATACCTCACCCGTTATTAATAATTAGGGTCATTATTTTTTTGTAATAAATCCATAACAAACAAAAAAAAATGCTTGCTGGTCGGTAATTAATAGAAAAAATCTTTATTATTGATATTCAAGAATAGTTAACCTCAATTAAAAAAACGTAAATATAAATTTATGAACAATCGAAAAGAGCTGTTTGGACATCCTGTGGGCTTGTACATTTTGTTTTTTACAGAACTTTGGGAGCGTTTTAGCTACTATGGAATGCAGGCTTTATTGGTTTTATTTTTAGTAGCATCATCTACAGGTGTAAATCCTGGTTTCGGGTGGTCAAAAGTGGAAGCTTTAAGCTTGTATGGCACTTATACTGCCTTAGTTTACATAGCTTCCATTCCCGGGGGAATTTTGGCGGATAAATTATTAGGACAGAAAAAAGCAGTGATGCTAGGTGGCTGGTTACTGGTTGTAGGGCATGGAGTTTTAGCTATTCGGGCTGAATGGGCATTTTATTTAGGTCTTGGTTTAATTGTAGCAGGAGTGGGCTGTTTAAAGCCAAACATCTCTACCATGGTAGGTGGTTTATATGCTCAAAATGATGATAGAAGAGATAAAGCATTCACTATTTTCTACATCGGAATAAATATTGGAGCTTTAATAGCCGGTATTTTAATAGGTTCGGTAGGGGTAAATTATGGCTGGCACTTTGGTTTCGGTTTAGCTGGAATTGGAATGGCAATTGGTCAATTGGTATTTTTATTCGGACAAAAACATTTAGTTGGGATAGGAGATGCTACTACTTCTTTGCCAGAAGCTGAACGTTTAGCAGTTAAGAAACCACTTTCAAAAATTGAGAAAGACCGTATGATTGTGATGTTTCTCTCTTTTATTATGATTATTGTTTTTTGGGGTGCTTTTGAGCAGGCTGGTGGTTTAATGAATTTGTATGCCGATGAAAAAACGAACAGAATGTTAGATTTAAGCTTTTTAAGTTTAAATAATTTCGAAATTCCTGCACCTTGGTTTCAATCTGTCAATTCATTCTTTATCATAACTTTAGGTTCGGCCGTGGCAGCATTTTGGTATAACCGAAAAAAGAAAGGGAAAGAATCATCCTCCATATTCAAAATGGCAATTGGAACCATTATTATGGGATGGGGTTTCTTTTTTATGACCGCTGCATCCATGCAGTTTGAAGCTGATGGTTCGTCCGCAATGTATTGGTTGGTTCTAGCCTATATGTTTCACACCATTGGCGAGCTTTGCGCTTCACCAGTAGCTTTGTCTTTCATTACAAAATTGGCTCCCCTAAAATACGCTTCTTTAATGATGGGGGCTTATTTTGCTGCAACCGGAATGGGAAATTACCTTTCGGGTTGGGTAGGCAAATATTCACAAACGGCCGGCGAATTAGAGATATTTACAGGTATCGCTATATTTTGTACAATCTTCGGGTTGCTAGTTCTTTTAATCATTAAGCCTTTAAAAAGATTGGCACATGGAGCAGAAGATGCTACACCCGATCCACGAAATAATCCTTTAAAAAACACCGAACAAATAGAAACCGTATAACTTTACAACATGGATATTGCAAAATGGACCTTAATCATCGGCTGGGTTTTCGTTTTAATCTGGGTTCCCTTTGTCATCATTTCAAATAGAAAAACGCATCCTAAAGCGCTTTTTATTCTGTTTTTTGCAGAGATGTGGGAGCGTTTCAGTTATTACGGGATGCGAGCTTTATTAACACTTTACATGGTTAAAGTGCTTTTTAAGGGTATGGAAGGCGCCGATATTAAAGCTTTAAGTATTTACGGTTCTTACACAGCAATGGTTTACCTTTTTCCAGTAATTGGTGGCTTGGTAGCCGATAAAATTTTCGGTTTCAGAAAAGCAATTGTGCTAGGCGGTGTACTAATGATGTTAGGGCATTTCCTACTTGCATTTGAAGGTAGTAACACCCTGTTTTTTATGTCTTTAGCTTTGATTATCGTTGGAAACAGTTTCTTTAAACCAAATATTTCCAGCTTTTTAGGTACTTTTTATGATGCCAACGACCCAAGAAAGGATGGCGCTTTTACCATTTTTTACATGGGCGTTAACATTGGTGCGTTCTTAGCTACCTTAACCTGTGGCTACGTTGGCGAGCAAATCAGTTGGCATTATGGTTTCGGGCTGGCTGGAATTGGGATGGCAATTGGAGTAATTGTTTTCTTACTCAGCGGTAAAGTGTTTAATGGCACAGGTTTAAAACCAGAAATAATAACTTTAAAACCAGCTAAACCGTTGGGTTTATCTTGGGAAGCAATTGTTTACATCGGTACATTAATCATGATTCCGATATGCGCCTTGTTGCTCAACCAAAACGAGTTAATGAGTACGCTGATGCTTTCTATCAGTGCCATCATCATCGGGTATTTACTATATGAAGCCTTAAGAAATCCTGAAAAAGTAGAAGGTCAGCGTTTATTGGTTGTTATTGTTTTGTTTTTTTTCCATGCTATTTTCTGGGCATTGTTTGAGCAGGCAGGTGGTTCTTTAACGCTTTTTGCAGAAAGAAATATAGACCGTAGTTTGGGTGGAGGAATTATACCGTCTTCCTTATTTACAAGTTTCAACCCTTTCTATATCATGGTGTTAGCGCCATTATTTTCATGGTTCTGGATAAAACTACGTAGTAAGGGCAAAGAGCCACGTACTACGATGAAGTTTGTTTTAGGCTTGGCTTTTTTAGCTGCAGGGTTTTTAGTAATTGTATTGGGAGCTAAGTATTTTGCTAATGCAGATGGGTTAGTTCCTATGCTGTTTTTAGCTTTGCTTTACCTTTTAGTTACCATTGGCGAGCTTTGTTTGTCACCGGTAGGCTTATCAATGATTACTAAATTATCTCCCGTAAAAATAGTTGGCTTTGTAATGGGTGCGTGGTTTTTATCTATATCATTAGGTAATAAACTGGCTGGAATTATCGGTACATTAACGGCTGCGGAAGGTAATGGAAGAGTACTGAGCACACAAGAAACCTTACTCAACTACACACAAACCTATTTGATTTGGGGTGTATTCGTAGTTGGTGCTTTTGCAGCTGTGCTACTGTTGTTAACACCTAAGTTGAACAAATGGATGCATGGTATTCACTAAAAACGCTACCTTGCGTCCTTATAAAAAAATAATCAAGTGCCGGATAGTTTAGTCATCATTCCAACTTATAACGAGAAAGAAAACATCGAAAAGATTATACGTAAAGTATTTTCTCTACAACACGCTTTTCATGTCTTAATTATCGATGACGGTTCGCCAGACGGAACAGCAGCTATTGTTAAAAAGCTTCAAGGGGAGTATGACGGACATCTTTATATCGAAGAGCGTAAAGGAAAATTGGGGTTAGGAACTGCTTATATCCATGGTTTTAAATGGGCTTTAGCTCACAGCTACGATTACATTTTTGAGATGGATGCAGATTTCTCTCACAACCCAGAAGATTTGTTAAAACTACGCGAAGCTTGCGTAAACGGCGCTGATTTAGCCATCGGTTCTCGCTATATCAAAGGGGTAAACGTAGTAAACTGGCCAATGGGAAGGGTGTTAATGTCTTATTTTGCTTCTGTTTATGTAAGGTTTATAACCGGGATTGATATTCAGGATGCTACTGCGGGCTTTAAATGTTATAGAAGCGTTGTATTGCGAACGATTCGTTTAGACAAGATAAAATTTGTTGGGTATGCGTTTCAAATTGAAATGAAGTTCACCAGTATAAAACATGGTTTTAAAGTAGTAGAAGTACCCATTATTTTTACGGATAGAACCGAAGGAACATCAAAAATGAGCACCAGTATTTTTAGAGAAGCTTTCTTAGGTGTAATCGAACTTAAAGTGAGAAGCTGGTTTCGCAAATACGAAAAACCCAATTAGAAATATTTTTAAAATGAAAAGCAACATTAAGTTATTCGTTAGCAGTTGTTTGTTGCTAATTTATTGTTGCGTTACTGCTTGTAATTACCCGGAATCTCGAACTAAAAACGACAAATCTCATTTAAAATCTTTTAAAATAAAACCTTCTGAAAAGATAAATGGAGTAAATTTTGTTGCGCCACCTAAAGCAATTACTCGCGAATGGACCGACGATTTAAAAAGCATTAATTGCAATTGGGTCGCTTTGGTTCCTTATGCTTTCACTAAAGCAGACAGCCCAAACGTA
Source organism: Sphingobacteriales bacterium (assembly GCA_038243635.1). GTDB lineage: Bacteria > Bacteroidota > Bacteroidia > Sphingobacteriales > Sphingobacteriaceae > Pseudopedobacter. Next base: position 175,613 of record JBBSQW010000001.1, on the reverse strand, counting down.
ATATATAATTACGATCGTCAATATTGGGGCGAGTCATCTGCAGGAATCAAGGAAAACACTAAACAAGCACATCAAGCTGGATTAAAAGTGATGCTGAAACCACACGTTTGGTCACAGAACGGTTGGATTGGGAATTTCAATTTAAAGTCGGACACCGAGTGGCAAAAATGGGAAACTGACTATAGAAACTATATGTTAGCGCTTACCCAAATTGCTATTGATGAAAATATTGAAATGATTTGCTTGGGTACCGAGTACCGAACTGCAGTAAAAAAGCGTCCCGATTTCTGGAGAAAATTAATCAAGGAGGTTCGCAAAGTTTACAAAGGCAAATTAACGTATTGTGCAAACTGGGATGATTATAAAGATGTTCCTTTTTGGGAAGATCTTGATTTTATTGGAATAAGCGCTTACTTCCCCCTTTCAGATTCAAAAAATCCAAATGTTAACGAGCTATTAAAATTCTGGAAACCAATTAAAAAAGATTTAACTGCATTCAGTTCCGAAAAAGGGAAGCCTATTCTTTTTACCGAATACGGCTACAGAAGCATGGATCAGCCAGCGTGGCGTTCTTGGGAAAAAGAAAACCAACAGGCACCAATTAACAACCAAGCTCAAGCGAACGCCTACGATGCTTTATATCAAACGTTTTGGAAAGAGGAATGGTTTGCTGGAGGTTTTGCTTGGAAGTGGTATAGCTCTTTTAGAAGGATGGATCCAAAATTGAACCACGATTGGACGCCACAAAACAAGGAAGCCCAATCTGTTATGAAACGATATTATGATAATACGTATAAATAATACTATAAACCTGAGTTCGATTATTAATATCCTTTTATGCTGTTAATAGAGTATATTTTTTTTAGAGTCATAAAGGTTTTGCGTTAGGGATTGCAGTGAAAATCCTTTTTACTCTTCTTCAGAGTAAAAAGATTGTAACGAAAAGCCCGCCCGAACGCCCTAATGAATGTTTTAATAATCGAACTCAGGTTATAAGTAACATTTAGTTTGAGAGCCTGTTTAAATTTGTATTGTAAAAGTATTTATATATTATTTTTGGGTAACAAAATGCCCACTCCGTCATTTCGAACGTATGTGAGAAATCTCTTATATAGTATCACTTGAGCTTCTTTAAGCTAATACCATGAATTTACAGATTTCTCCTTTCCTTTTTTCGTTCCCTTGCTCGTCGAAATGACGCTTTAAGTTTTCTGTTTTTTCTTTTTAGCAGCGGGGAATAAAATGTTGTTCAATATCAACCTGTAACCCGGAGAGTTTGGATACAAGCTTAAATCGGTAGGAGGGTCGCCCACCAAATGTTCGTAGTCTTCTGGATCATGTCCGCCGTAAAAAGTCCATTGCCCTTTACCATATTGGCCATGAATGTATCTTGCTTCACCTGCAGATTTCAATTCCCCCATCACCAAAACATCTGGTTTTAACAAGGGAGAAGCAAATGCAGTTGTTTGTCCCATAAAACCCTTAATTACCTTTTCGTGATTTTGAGTAAGCATGGTTGGCACCACATCCCATTTTGCGGAAAAATCAAAAAGGGAAAAGTAATCTCTGGTTCTGTCTACTTGCCGACTCTGCGTGACATCGATATCAGAAAATTCATAATTTATAGGGTTTAAATCCAATTTAAAGTTGTGAAAAGCAAAAGATTGCGCATAGTCCAGCTTAGATTGTGCTTGTGGATCTGCAGCATCACCATCAAACATCCGTTCGCAGATATCAATCCCCGCTGCTGCCAACGCGATATCAAAACTATCGGTGCCAGAACACATCGCAAATAAGAAACCGCCACCAGCACAAAAATCTCTCATCTTTTGAGTCACAGCTAATTTCATTAAAGAAACCTTATTAAAACCTAGCTTTTTTGCCATAGCTTCCTGGTTCCTCACATCTTCTTGATACCAACTTGCATTACGATAATTAGCCCAAAAACGACCATATTGACCGGTAAAATCTTCATGGTGTAAATGCAACCAATCGTATTCTGGCAGTTTACCACCAATTACTTCCTCATCATAAATTACATCATACGGAATCTCCGCATAAGTTAAAACCAAGGTCACGGCGTCATCCCATGGTAATTTGCTCTTTGGGGAGTAAACCGCAATCTTAGGCACCTTCTCCAGCTTCACAATATCCATATTCACCTCAGCATCACTAATCTCGGTAAGTATGGCCGTTACCTTTGCATCGGGCAGTACATCGTAACTAACCCCTCTTATTTTGAGCTCCGATTCTATTTTCTGATTATAAGCAATCAAAAAGCTTCCTTCTTTATAATTCAGAAGCCAATCGACTTCTAAATTATTCTTTAAGGTGTAAAATGCGATTCCATAAGCTTTTAAATGATTTCTTTGACCTTCATCCATCGGTATTAAAATAGACGATGCAAAGGTTTTTATCGATAAAAAAAACAGGAAGAAGAGTATATATTTTGCTTTCATTTTTTTAAAAATAAGGATAAAGCATCAAAACGTTTAGCAGGGCAAAAAATTTTGTTATTTTTGCCACTCTTAACAAAATAATTAAAGATGAGCAAAGCAATAATAAAAACTGCAAAAGGCGACATGACTGTTGAGTTTTACGATAATGACGCCCCTAAAACTGTTGAAAATTTTAAAAAACTAGCGAAAGAAGGTTTTTATAATGGTTTGACTTTTCACCGTGTTATTCCGGATTTTGTAATTCAGGGTGGTTGCCCTTTTTCTAAAGAAGAAGCTACTGCTTTTAAAGCAGGTTCTGGTGGCCCAGGTTACCAAATTGATTGTGAATTAGATGGCGAAAATCAATATCACGATAGAGGCGTGTTATCAATGGCGCATGCAGGTAGAAATAGTGGTGGTTCACAGTTTTTTGTTTGCCACAGCAGATCAAATACTGCGCATTTAGACAGAAACCATACTTGCTTTGGTAAAGTAATTGAAAACGTTGACGTTGTTGATACAATTAAACAAGGCGATAAAATTATTAGCATTGACCTAATTGAAGATTAATATATAATATATGAATTTAACAGGAATTGTTGCGGTATCTGGCAAGCCAGGATTGCACAAATTAATTGGCCAAAATAAGTCGGGCTATATCTTAGAAAGCTTAGATAGCCAAAAAACCAAAACGATTGTAAGCGTTTCTACTGCTAAATTAGCTTCTTTAGAAGATATTACTGTTTACGGCGAAGACGACGATTTAAGGCTTAAAGATATTTTTGCTAAGATGGCAGATGCTAAAAACGTTCCTGATGCTAAAGCTGATGGTAAAGTTTTAAGAACTTTCTTTTTTGAGGTTGCAGCAGATCATGATGAGCAAAAAGTTTACTCATCTGATATTAAAAAGATTGTAAGCTGGTTTCATATTATCAAGGATTTACCGATTTTTACTGAAGCAGATCCCGCTACTGAAGAAGCTACTGACGAAAAAGGAGAAGCTAAAAAGGACGCACCAAGAGTATCAAAACAGGATACCGTTCAAACAGCGAAGCCTAAAAACGTTAAGACCAACACTAAATCTGTTGCAACTAAAAAGGCTGGTGGGAGCAAAAATCCATAATTAAAAACAGAATTACATAAAAAAGCTTCTTAGAACTCATTCTAAGAAGCTTTTTTGGTTTTAGCATTTCATCTTTTTAGAAAACGCACTTTAAAGTTGCGTGTCTTTTACCAAACACCGAACCTGTGGCGCTATGTATAGCAAGCATTTTGTCATTAAAATCACCAACCCATGAAAGCTCCAATTCATCATATTGGTTTTTAGGTATCACGTATTCTTTAAGTTTTATAAATATCGCCGACTCTAGGCCGTGTTTCTGGAATTTTTCTTTAGTCCCCATCACAATTGCTCGCATGCGGTTAACGCCAGTAATTTTTTTATACATAAACTTCAACTTGCCAATTAAATCAAGTTTGCCGTTTAAAGGTTTAATCATCAAATTAGCATCAGGCAACATCACTACAAATGATGCTGGTTCTCCGTTGATGTAAGCAAACCAAATTAGTTTTGGATCCATGATTAACTTCATCTGCTCAAAGCTTTCCATAACAGTATTAAGCTTAATTGGGGAGAAGTTGGCAAAGTTCTTCCAACCATCATTGTATATTTCCATAAAATCTTCGGCAAACTTCGCGAAGTTTTTGGGATCTAACGGTTTAAAACTATAACCCGGCTTGTTAGATACCCAGTTTGCAATTTTAGTGAAGCGTTCTGGAAATTCTTTATGTAAATCCAAGTGGTTAGTCATCTGCTCATAGTCAGTTTCAAAACCATAATCTTTAAAATGTTGATGATAATAAGGTTTGTTATAGTTCATCCCGTATGATGGATGCGTGTAACCTTCAATCAACAATCCCCAAAATGTGTCATTCTCGCCAAAGTTTATTGGTCCCTGCATTGCCTGCATTCCATTCTGTTTTAACCAGTTTTTTGCAGTATCAAAAAGTAATGTAAATGCTTTGCTATCATCAATGCACTCTACAAATCCAATACCTCCGGTAGACACATCAAAAGTATCGGCTTTTTTATCATTTATAAAAGCTGCAATTCTTCCAACAAGCTGATTGCTGTCGTCTAATAAAATCCATCTTTTAGCTTTTCCGTGTGAGTGGAAACTGTTTTTTGAGGGATCAAATACGGTGTTAATATCTTTGTCTAATGGGCAAACCCAAACGTCATCGTTTTTATAAATTATGCGGGCAACCTCTAAAAAATCTTTTTTTGTTTTTGGAGAATCAACTTCTAAAATCGTCATATATCATCTTTTGTGAGAATAAAAAAAGCATCCAATTATTCTTGGATGCTTCTAAAATAGCTATATTAATAATGATTTAAAAATCATCGTCATCGTCGTCTTCGTAGCTTAATTCGTCGAGATCATCCATTGGCTTATCAAAGTCGTCATCGTCATCCTCAGAAAACTTACTCTTTGATTTTGGATTATCAACAGATTCATCATCTTCATCAATTTCGGTAGGCTTAGTGCTCTTGGTTGGTTTAGTTTGTTTTGCCATCTTGGGTTACTTTTACGTTTCTAATTTAGTGCTTTTTAGAATCTAATAAAAAATATTTTTTGTTGTTTAGCGGTAAGACAAAAGTATAAGGAAATTTGAATTTCAAAAAATTCATTTCGAATTATTTTGATTTATTTTCAACCTTTAAATGCGTGTTTTGTTCAATGTGTTTTAACTGAGATAAATCCATAAAATAATTGATGCTGTATTGATTTAAAAAGCATCATTTCAAATTATGAAAAAGACGTTTTTAAGTGTATTTCGCCTCTTTTCCAATAATAATCGACCGCTAGTTTTACAGCTTTTGCAAAATTAATCGCGAATAAAAATTTAAATCTTAGATTTCCAGTTTGTGGTTCAATTCTTCTCTCATTCAATCCTTCTCTCATTCCATCCTTCAATCATTAACTTAATAATCAATCTCCTGTTGCGCCAACTCTTGTACATCTGTACGCCATTCATAACGCTGCGTACGTAATTGAGGCTCAAAGCCAGCATCTTTAATTGACTCTTGGATTCCATTAGAGGTAAAACGATGTGGAGCACCTGCGGCACTTACAACGTTTTCTTCAATCATGATAGAACCGAAATCATTTGCGCCAGCATGTAAACAAATTTGAGCAACTTGTTTACCAACAGTTAACCAAGAAGCCTGTATATTTTTAATATTTAGTAACATAATACGACTCAAAGCAATCATTCTGATATATTCGTCGCCACTTACATTATTGGTAATACCACGTACCTTTTTAAGTAAAGTTCCATCATCCTGAAAAGGCCAAGGGATAAACGCTATAAAGCCATAATTTCCTTCAGGTTTTTCGCTTTGTACTTCCCGTACCCAAATCAGATGCTCAAAACGTTCTTCAATGGTTTCAATATGGCCAAACATCATCGTAGCAGAAGTTGGAATATTTAACTGATGCGCTGCTCTCATCACATCTAACCATTCTTGTCCGCCACATTTACCTTTAGAGATTAATCTACGCACCCGGTCATTTAAAATCTCTGCACCAGCGCCAGGAAGCGAATCTAAACCAGCTTCTTGCAATGCTTTTAGCACATCATAGTGACTCATGTTTTCCAGTTTTGCTACGTGAGCAATCTCTGGCGGCCCTAAAGCGTGAAGTTTAATATCTGGGTATAGTAATTTTAGCTCTCTAAATAAATCAGCGTAAAACTGAAGTCCTAAATCTGGATGGTGGCCGCCCTGTAAAAGCAACTGGTCTCCTCCAAACTTAATAGTTTCCTCTATTTTTACTTTGTAGCTTTCGATATCTGTAATGTAACTTTCCTCGTGACCAGGTCTTCTGTAAAAATTGCAAAATTTACAGTTTGCAATGCAAACGTTGGTTGTATTTACGTTTCTATCAATTTGCCAAGTTACCTTCCCATGTGGAACCTGAATTTTTCGTAACTCATTGGCAACGTACATTAACTCCGGAGTAGAAGCATTGTGATATAGATGAAGGCCTTCCTCTAAAGTTAATAACTCAAAGTTGAGTGCCCTGTTTAATAGCTCAGGAATATTCATACCCAAAAATACAGCTAATTTTTAATTTTGTTAGCTTTGCTTGAAGGGATTTTAAAATGCTGACTTATTTCTGATTTTTTAATGGAAAAATCAATAGGTATGGGGGGGGTTAAGGTATTTAAACGTATTGTGCAATAACGAGGAATATTAAACTCACCACAATGGCTAAAACCCAAAACAAACGGTTTTCGTTATTTTTATTTCCACCTTTAAAGGAATAATGTCTTTTGTTGCCAAATAAATCCATTTTTTATTCGTGGTGATAAGGTTCGCCTTTTAATATGGTAAAAGCTCGGTAAACTTGTTCTGCAAAAAACAATCTAATCATTTGATGAGAAAAAGTCATGCGAGATAAAGATAATTTATAATGTGCTCTTTGATAGATGGAATTATCAAAACCATAAGGACCTCCGATTAAAAAAACTAGGTTTTGTACGCTTCCAATCATTTTCTTGTTCAACAAGTCTGCAAAATGCATTGAACTAAGTTCGACTCCACGTTCGTCTAAAACAATTACTTCATCTGTTACATTAATGTGTTTTAAAAACAACTCTGCTTCTTTACTTTTTTGCTCATCCTGACTTAAATTCTTCGTTTTCTTTAAATCGGGAATGATTTTGATCTCTAATTTGATATAATGTTTTAAACGACTTAGGTATTTATCTATCCCTTCAATTATATAATCATCGTCGGTTTTACCAATTGCTATTAAAGTAATTTTCATTGCGCTGATAGTTTACGAAGAAGCTTAATTATTTTATTCATAAACAAGTGTAACTTTTTATTAAAATGAGTAATAATCCAGAAAAATTTAGATAGTACGCAGTATCTAATTTGAACAGAATAAAAATGAGTGAAAATTTAACTAACCGCTGCGTCTCTAAACTCTAGCGCTTTTTTTACCGTTTCTAAAATCACATTAGGATAAATTGGTTTGTTTATAAAATCATAAGCTCCCATTCGTATCAGTTCTGCCGCTAGGTTAGGATCGCCGAAGCCACTCACTATAATTACAACAAGTTCGGGATAATCAGCCTTTATACGTCTTAAAATCTCTCTCCCGTTAGTGTCTTCTAACCTAAAGTCGCTCAACACCAAATCAAAACATTCGCTTTCTAAATATTCAAAAGCTGCTGCCCCACTTTCTGCAATAACTGTCTGATATCCGTTTTTTGTTAGAAATTTAGACATGATTAGGCATATTCCAATCTCATCATCAATAATTAAAATCTTCTGCATAGCGGATTAGCCAAAATCTAAATGTTTTAAAATTCGTAATCAATAAAAGTAACTATTTATTTTATAGGTTTAAACAGATTTCTAAATATTTTCACCTGAATCAAAGTTTAGTTACCTTTTTATAAAAGTTAAGCCTTAAAAGGATTTACTTTAATCTTTAACAATTAGAAATAAATGATTTAGCCTTTCAAAAGGAATTAATTTCTAATATAAATTAAACCTCCAAACGGTTTGTAATTGATCATTATTGCGACGTTATAAATTATTACTCTTTAGATTTACTATTTTGATATTTTGGTGCTATAATTGCAGCTATTTGAATTATATCAATAAATACAAATCATGATTAAAGTAAATTTTAAAACCATTGTTTTTGCATTAAGCTTATCACTTGTTGCGTTGTTTTACACTTCTTGTAAGTCAAAAAAGCCCGTAGTTAAACCACAAGAAGAAACCACGGAAGTTGCACCACCAGCAAAACAAGCAGAACCTGTTAAAGAGGTTGATACCGACGGCGATGGTGTACCAGACTCAATAGACGAATGTCCAGAAGTTAAAGGTGACGCGTCAAACAACGGGTGCCCTAAAGAAGAAATGAAGGTTTACGATTATAAAAACATCCAGTTTGAATTCAATTCATCTGTATTGAAAACATCTTCATACGCAGTTTTAGAAACAATTGCTCAACAGATTAAGAGCTCTGGAAAAGCTAAGTTTTTAGTAAGCGGACACTCCTCTGCAGAAGGTACTGAACAAAGAAACATGGCACTTTCTGTTGATAGAGCCAATGCTGTAAAAGCTTACCTTGTAAACAACGGAGTTGCTTCTAACCGTTTGATTACCAAAGGTTTTGGAGAGAAAGAGCCAATTTCTAATAACGATACAGAATCTGGAAGAGTTTTAAACCGTAGAGTTGAAATAGCACTAGAAAAATAAAATAAACATTTAATTTTATACTTTTATAACCGCTGGATCCACCTTCCAGCGGTTTTTTTTATACCATTTTTATAATGAATCATCAGTCAGTAGTAGATTACCAATCTTTAAAAAATCAGTTACAACTTGAAATAGATGGATTGAAACGTAGCGTAAATAGGTACTCTTACTTCCGTTTGGGGGTATTTGCGCTTGCGGTACTAACGGCTTATTTGTTTTTTAATGAAGGGTTATTTGCGTTGGCAATCATCGGAGTTTTAATGCTTGTTGCATTTTTAATTCTGATTAAAAAACAAGTAGGTTATCAGTCGTTGTACGAGTTTGCCGTTACAAAAATGGAATTAACAGAAAACGAGATTCAGCTTTCAGCAGGTGGTGTAAATATTTATCCACACGGTAACGAATACCAAAATCCGCATCATGCGTACACAGATGATTTAGATGTTTTCGGTGAGTTTTCATTATACGCTTACCTTAACAGAAGTGTTACCAAAAATGGAAAAGAAACCGTATCAGATTGGTTTAAGAAAGCCTCAATAAAAACTGTAGTAGAATCGAGACAGGTCGCTGTAAAAGAATTAACTAAGTACTTTAATGAGTTGTTAGATTTTAGAGCTAGACTTTTTAAATTGGACATTAACCAAGCGTTGAGAATCAGCGCTTTCTTTAGTGATTATTTACCAAAAAATATTGGTTTCGTTACTTCCAAATTTATCTATATTGGAGTAATTGTAATAAGCATTTTAAATCCTACTTTATTAGTATTAGCAATATTTATAGGTGGTATATTCTGGAGTCTTGTTGCCCTTGGTTTACTATTTAGTGGGTTATTTTACTTTCTGTACAAAGTAAAGATTGATCACATTCATGAGAATATTGGCAGTAGCGTAGCGGTGCTAGAAGGTTATGCTCCCAACATCAAATGGATTGAGGAAGTTGAGTGGCAAAGCAATCTTTTAAAACAAAAGAAACTATCTATTGCAAGTAAACAGCCTTTACACTTACAAATAGCGGAATTAGCAACCATCCTAAATTCGTTAAACAGTAGGTTAAACCCAATTGTAGGAATATTTTTAAACCTATTTTTTCAGTGGGATTTACGTTGTTTACAACGTTTAGCGAAATGGGAGCAGAATAATCAAACAAACGTTGTTAAGGGAATTGCGCTCATAGGAGATTTTGAGGCTTTAATCACTTTTGCCACTTTAAGTCTTAATCATCCAAACTGGACAATCCCTTTAATTAAAGACACGTATTATTTTAATGCAGAAGAGCTTGGCCATCCACTGATTAAAGCCAAAGATAACATTCCAAACAACTTCCAGCTGGCCCAAAACGTTACCATAGATGTCATCACTGGATCAAATATGGCAGGAAAATCTACCTTTTTACGTAGCGTTGGAATTAACATGGTGCTGGCTTTTGCGGGTGCAAATGTTTGTGCCAATAGATTTGAATCGTCGATTTTTAATTTGATAACCTACATGCGTATCAAAGATTCATTAGCAAGTCAAACCTCAACTTTTAAAGCTGAAATTGATCGTTTAAAAATGATTTTAGATCATACAAAAGCAGACAAACACTCTTTTGTTTTAGTAGACGAGATGCTGAGAGGCACAAACAGCCGAGATAAGTATTTGGGCTCAAAGGTGTTTATCAAAGCGTTAATTAAGCAAGAAACGCCTGGATTTATCGCTACCCATGATTTGCAAATTGCCGAATTAGAAACCGATTTTCCACATGAGCTAAGAAACTTTCACTTCGATATTCAAATTAAAAACGACGAAATGTATTTTGATTATAAAATTAAAACAGGTGAATGCAAAACTTTTAACGCATCAATTCTGTTAAATGCAATAGGTTTGAACATCAACGAATAGCTTTAACTGGCTACTTAAAACGTTAGAAATATAAACATTGATAAATGATTAATTTGGCAGTTTTTTTGAAGACTCCATGTTTTATAATTTAAGAAAATGAACAATAAAGCGGCAAAAATAGATAAGCTAAGAGTGCTCATTAACCAAGTTAATGTGGCTATGCTCAACTCGTTAAAAGCTAATGGTGAGTTTTACAGTCGCCCGATGAATACCATGGAGCTGGATGATGAGGCAAACCTGTATTTCTTTTCTGACGAACACACGCCTAATGTGCATGACATCGCTATTAATAATAACGTATCCGTAACTTACACCAATCCCGAAAACAACACCTATATCGCACTCAGTGGAAAGCTTTACCTAGCTAACGATCAAAATAAAGTAGACGAGCTTTGGATACCAGCAATGAAAGGGTGGTTTCCCAAAGGTAAAAGTGACCCTAACCTTACCTTAATTAAGGTAGAAATACTAAAAGCGGAATATTGGGATAGTTCTGCTAGTGACATGGTGGTGCTTTTTAGCTTAATTAAGGCTATTATAAAGGGAGAAACCTATAGCCAGGGCAATCATGAACGAATAGATTTTGATAAAATTTAAGTAAAAACTAATTTCCGTCTTTATGAAAAAAGTAAGAACCTTAGCCATACTCAACCTAATATTTTATGTAATAGCGTTTGCTGTTTCCAATTTAAGCCAGCTTAAAATATTTGGCGGCCTAACTAACGGTGATATTTCGAATAAATATGATACCGTTTTTACTCCAGCAGGATTAACTTTTTCAATTTGGGGTATTATTTATCTTTCGTTATTTGGCTTTACCATTTATCATTTGATAAGAGCTTATAAAGATGACATACATGCTGATGCTAACCAAGATTTATTAAAGATTAATAATCTATTTATTGCCAATAATATTGCTACTACCGCTTGGGTGTTTGCCTTTACGTATGAGTACTTGCTAACCTCAATGTTACTCATCATCATTCAGTTAATTACCCTGCTTAAAATCTTCATCAATCTGAATCTATTCAATAACGATAAAACCTTTAATAATAAGCTATTTACCCAATTCCCTTTAACCATTTACTTCGCATGGTTATGTGTAGCTAATATTGCGAATATCTCGTTGTATTTAGTTTCTGTAGGCTGGGATGGTTTCGGTATTTCACCAGCAACGTGGGCCATTATATTGATAATGGTAACCGTTATATTGTCAATTTTTATCATCACAGTAAAGAAGAATCCTTTCTTTGGATTAGTCGTGATTTGGGCACTTTATGGGATCGTTTTAAAGAGAACAGCAGTTGACGAAGTGGCTTACAGTAACGTCATTTTAACCGCTTGGTTTGGTTTTGGTATAGTTTCATTACTTACCGCTTTTCAATGGTATAAAATTGCTACCTATAAAAAACACCAGTTGAATGCTTAAAACCGCATTCGCCCCAATTTACGCATATCCATTGCCAGCAGGTCATCGTTTTCCAATGCTGAAATATGAATTAATTCCACTTCAGCTGAAACACGAAGGCATTATTACTGACGAAAACTTATTTGCGCCAGCTATTTGTGAAGAAAAATGGGTTTTACTGACACATGATGAAAGTTACTGGCAAAAGCTAAAAAACCTAAATTTAAGTTATCAAGAAGAAAAACGTACAGGCTTTCCGTTAAGCGCTCAATTGGTAGAAAGAGAATTACGAATTGCTCAAGGAACAATTGACGGTTGCCATTACGCGATTGAAAACGGCGTTGCTTTTAATGTAGCAGGAGGAACGCACCACGCAGGAAGCAATTGGGGCGAAGGATTTTGTTTATTAAACGATCAAGCAATAGCTTGCAATTACCTATTAGCTAATAAAATAGCATCTTCTATTTTAATAATCGATTTAGATGTGCATCAAGGAAACGGAACAGCCCAAATATTTGAAAACAACCCAAATGTTTTTACTTTTTCTGTCCACGCAGGAAACAACTTTCCTTTTAAAAAAGAAAAATCTGATTTGGATATTTCTTTACCCGATGGGGTAAAGGATGATGAATACTTAAAGCTTCTCGCTCAACACCTTCCGCAATTATTTCTAAAGGTTAAGCCAGATTTTGTATTTTTTCTTTCTGGAGTAGATGTGTTAGAAACAGATAAATTAGGTAAACTTGCACTCAGTTTAAAAGGATGCCAGCAAAGAGATCAAATGGTTTTTGAAGCTTGTTATCAACGTAAAATACCTGTACAAGTAAGCATGGGAGGCGGTTACTCTGCTGATATTAAAGTTATTGTTGATGCACATTGTAACACTTTTAAAACTGCAAACCAAATTTATTTTTAAAGCATGATTACATCATTTGAAGCGTCATTAAATCAAATATCAGTACATAAAGTAGGTAACAAGGCACAAGACGAGTATATGGTTTTATCTGAAGAGGCCTTGGGCATTGAAGATGAAATGCTAAAAAACCTGTTGATGACTTATTTTTTAAAGCCATTTGAAAAAGTTAACGAGGTTTATCGTTTTACCCACGCTACCGACGATTTGGCTTTAAATGAGATTTACCACTTCGCTAAAAAAGCCTTTGAAAGCGGAAGCAACTTCCACGAAATTAGCCAACAGATGACCCGTCATTTATATGACGTTTCTACGCATCCAAAAATCAAGTCAGGAGAGGTGTATATTGTGAATTTTGACTCCGTCCAGATTGAAGGCGAATTGCACAAAGCGATTGGGATTTTTAAATCAGAAACCAAGGAAACCTATTTAAAGGTTTACCCAGATGCTGGAGGCTTTTCTTTAAGTTACGAACAGGAAGCCATTAACATACAGAAGCTTGACAAAGGTTGTTTAATTATAAATACCGAATCCGAAGAAGGTTATAAAGTGTTGGTGATTGACCAAACCAACAAAAGTGGAGAAGCTGTTTATTGGAAAGATGACTTTTTAAAATTGAAGATCCGTAACGATAGTTTTAACCAAACGCACAACGTTTTAGGTTTATACAAAAACTTTGTCACAGAAAAAATCGACGAAACCTTTGAAATTTCTAAACCAGATAAAATTGATTTGCTCAACAAATCAATGAAGTATTTTAAAGAAAAAGAAAAGTTTGATTTAGATGAGTTTTCTGATGAAGTGATTGGAAACGAAACCGCGTCACAATCCTTCAAAAGCATGATGAGTAATTACGAACATGAATTTGATGCGCCATTAAGTAATGGTTTCGATATATCTTCACAAGCTGTTAAAAAACAGAATGCTAACTACAAAACAGTTATGAAACTTGATAAGAACTTTCACGTTTACATCCACGGAGATCGAGCTTTGTTAGAGCAAGGTTTTGACGATGTTAAAAGGAAGAATTATATTACTTTGTTTTATGATAAAGAGTCTTAGGGTTAGCTAAACTTAGCGTTTACGCACAGGCTTTCCGTCCCTCATTGCCGGGACTAAGGCTAGTCACTTTCTTTATTCTTTTTTATTTTAAAAAGAGGCATTCAGGCATGCTCCGCAGGTCTCCTTAATGAGAAAGTAACCAAAGAATCAAGGCTTCAGAATTTTTGTTCATTCCACCGCAATAAATCTTTTGAGCGCAATCCAAGCCGTGGGAACGGCAGTGGTTTAACAAAGTTTTCGTAACACTTTTACGGATTGCTGACGGTTGTCAGTTTACAAAGGTAGTGCAAAAAGACTTATCGGGCTTCAATCCAAAAATTCAGAGGCCGAACCTGCTAAGTGTCTCTGCATTATTTCATAATACAAATTCCGACAAAATAATTTCCTCTAACACAAGGAGCGGTGGGAGTGCTGGAGAATCAGAAAATTAGTAGTACAAAACTAATAAAAGCACAACCAAGCCTATAGCGAAAGCGGTTTCACTTGGGTGCGCAAAAACTCAGTACTGGCACTATCCAGTGAAAATAAGCGCTATTGATTTTCTGATGTGTTGTGGCTTTGCGCCCAAAGCACCTCTGAAAAAGAAGAGAGTTTATTCAATTTGTTTATTGTTTTCATAGGTTTTCATGTGTTCGTTCCACTCGGGTTGTTTTTTTTATCTAAAAAGAAATAGTCCTCCAGTGGCAATGAGCTGAAAGTGATATATCAAAAACATTTTAAGCTACCTAAATTATAAACTCCATTCCAGCCGCTCTGCAAAAGACGGTAAAGCTATGGGAACCTACCGTAAATCAGCAACAAATTATTCTTAAATTTACCTCATGTTATTAGAAACACTCGACACTCGCCGTAAGGCATTAACCATAAATTTAGATCAAAACATATACGGAACATTTGCCGAAATAGGTGCAGGGCAAGAAGTCGCTCGAAATTTTTTCACGGCTGGTGCAGCATCAGGAACCATAGCTAAAACCATGTCGGCTTATGATATGACTTTTAGTAATGAGATTTATGGAGCAGAAGAATCAGGGCGGTATGTTTCTAAATCTCGTTTAGAGAAAATGTTGAATCACGAGTTTGAGCTTTTGTGCGAGCGTTTACATGGCGTAAAGTATGAAGAGCGTAAGTTTTTCTCTTTCGCGAATACCGTAACTACTTTAAATTACAATAAGTCTAACGACCCGCATGGTTGGTTAGGCATTAAATTCCAACTAGAACCTGGCGGACCAGCGAATGAGATTATTTTCCACGTTCGTTTGTTGGATAGTGATGCTACTTTACAACAAAATATTTTGGGTATTTTGGGTGTGAACCTAGTTTATACCGCTTTCTTTCATCATCAAAATACGCAAAGTATGATTGAATCATTAGCGGATAATTTAAGTCCTGGTTCTGTAGAGATTGATTTAATTAACGTTAAAGGTCCTGCATTCGAGAATGTGAGCGAGGTTTTAGTCAATCTTTATTTGATTCAGAAAGGGTTTTCTCCGGCGGCTGTTTTTATTCCGGAAGTAGGAGTGGTGCAAGCCAAGGATTTGATGTACAAAAAGCATATTATGATTTTACGCACCCGCTTTAATCAAAAAGCGAAACCCGATTTCGATCTTTTTAACCACGCCGTAACTCAATACAAGTTTCACATGGGTATTAAGGATGCAGATTCTTTAACCATGGCCGAACTTACGCTGAATAATATGATGGAAACTGCGTCGCTAGAAGATGCTGAACTGCTAGAAAGAGTTTCTAAACGGGCGGCAGAAATATTAGAGATGGGACACGCGGTAATCATCTCCAACTTTAACCGACATAATAACCTGGCGAAATACTTGGCGAAGTGCAAACCACAAAGTGTAGGAATTACCACCAGCATCGCCAATCTAAAACATATTTTCCTTTCCGAAAATTACGGAAACAGCTATACCAACGAGCTTTTGGCTTATGTAAGTGATTTGTTCAGTGGAAACGTAAAACTGCTTACTTTTCCTTACCGGGATATTAAAAATAAAAAAATTGTAACCACCAAAAATTTAGAAGTATCTGCAGAAGCGAAACCACTTTTTGATTTCTTGTTGCTGAATAAATATATTGTCGACATTGAAGATATTGAGTGGGAGTATAATTGAGAGTGAATTCAGAAAATAAGGTAATCTTACAACAAAATTTGCGGGTTTTACCCCTTAACTATAATGCAGAAAAACCAAAATCGTAGCATGAAAATAGAAATACCAAAATTTCACGAAACCTTTATTCCAATTTTAGAGACTTTAAGTAATACTGAAACAATTCATACGCGAGAATTGCAAAGGCTTGTAATTGAAAAATATTTCTCTGATTTGACTAAAGAGCAGTTATCAGAAAAAACTAAAACCGGAGAGATCTTGATAAACAATCGCATCGCTTGGGGAAAATCATACTTGAAAAAAGGTGGTTATATATTTTATCCTGAGAGGGCAAATGTGAAAATTACAGAAAAAGGATTGAAACAGAAAAGTAATCTCTCTTTGCAATCTGTTGTTGAAGATTCAGGAACTCTTAATTTTTATACTGAAGAAAATAATAAAGCGAAAGACCAAAAGAAAGATCTGAAAGAAATAGTTGTTTCTTCTCCCCAAGATTTAATTGACAAAGGCTTTTCTCAAATTGAAAGCGAAGTAAAAAATGATTTACTTGAAAAATTAAGGACTATTGATCCATATTATTTTGAAAAAGTTATTCTAATATTACTTAAGAAAATGGGATATGGTGAATTTAAAGAGACGTCAAAATCGGGAGATGGCGGAGTAGACGGGATAATTAATGAAGATAAATTAGGGTTAGATAAAATTTATATTCAAGCCAAAAGATTCAACGAAAATAAAGTCCGAGAAAAAGATATTCGAAATTTTATAGGCGCTATGAGTGGAGATACAAATAAAGGCGTATTTGTTACGACTTCATTATTTGATATTGGAGCAATAGAAAAAGCCAAAAACGCACACCATAAAATTATTTTAATTAACGGAAGTGAGCTGGTAGACTTAATGCATGAATTTAATGTTGGAATTCAGGTTAAAACAACATACGAAGTTAAACAAGTGGATCAAGATTTCTTTGAAGAGTAGTTCAAAATGGTTTATTATTAGTTGAGGTCTCTTGAAACGTAATCTCGAATTTTTTAAGAGTTCCCTTAAATCCGAATGCCCGAAAATGACACCGCTAAAACAACGCCTCACTTTTGTAATTCTACTGATTTCAGCGTTGCTATTAAATTCATGCGCAACAATTTTTAATTCCCGCCAAACAACTCTGAACATAATTACCAACCAACCGAGCAGATTAGTTGTTGCTAATGACACATTAAAAAATAAAAGCAACAATAAATCAATAGTTGTTAATAGAGATAAAGAAGAACTGAAACTAACTGTTTTCACTGATAGCTTAACAAAAACAGTGAATCTAAAATCATTTAATTCATTTGCATACTGGTCAAATTTTGGCTTTTACTACGGAGTCGGGATGCTTGTTGACTTTAAAAATCCGAAACGGTATGGCTATCCTAAAACGGTGTATGTGAATTTTAACGACAATACAAGCGATTATCTGACTTTTATACCGATCGGCAGCGCTGATGATAAATATTGGAACATTTTGAAATGGACTCCATTAAAGTTAGCGGCATTTGTTAATCCATCAGTTGAAGTAAGTTACGAAAGAAGAACAGGACAAAGTTTTTCAACACAGGTGATGGCTTCGTATCTATTACCAGAAACTATACTGGACGCAGGGCTACAATTCAAACCTCATATAAAAGGATTTAGGGTTGCATTAGAAGAACGGTTTTACTTTAAAAAATCAGCTCCGTTTGGGCCGTATATTGCTTTAGAGGTTGATTATTTGAAAAATAGCTATAACCATGACTCGAATTTCATCTTCGATTTCTCCAATTATAGGGATACAGTGAGCATCAAAAAGGAGAACTACAGTTTCAACTTTAAAATAGGACACCAAATAATAATAAAACAGTTTTCAATTGACCTTTATGCAGGCCTCGGTTTTCGATATAAAAACGTTAAACATTTCAATAAAATGAATCCTGAAGGTGAAATAGAACGTCCTCGGCATCCAAACATAGTTTCCATATCAAACCAAGAAGGTAAATATTCAGCGCTAAGTATTCCTTTAAACGTAAGAATTGGATGGACGTTTTAGAGAATAACATCTGCGAGTATAAGTCATAAAAAACGTAATGTTGGAGCTAACTTGAAGTTTTTGTTCTTAAAATTTCCTCTCAAATTGGGAAGTAAGCAATATCTAAAACGAGTTTAAACGGTAAAGCCAATTTTTTACACTTCATACAAATCCTAATTCCTAATTCTCCTTACATTTGTAGCTATAATCTATAGAATGCAAATCAAGAGCGCTTTCAGGTCATTTTCTAACCGTAACTTCACTTTATTCTTTACAGGTCAGCTCGTATCTAGGGTAGGTATGTGGATGCAACGCACCGCGGTAATCTGGTTGATTTACAGCATTACTGATAGCGTGTTTATGGTGGGTGTAGCAACTTTTGCGGAGCAATTTCCATCCTTCCTTTTTTCAATCCGTGGAGGCATCATTGCAGATAAATACAACCGTTACAAAGTGTTGATGATTACGCAAGTATTATCTGCCGTACAGGCGGTTGTGTTAACTGTTTTAGCATTCTATGGCAATTACAATATTACGCTCATTCTTTTATTAAGTGCTTTTTTGGGAGTTGTAAACGCTTACGATATCCCTGTAAGACAATCGATGATTAACGATATTATTGATGATAGGGATGATTTATCTAATGCAGTGGCATTAAACTCTACTTTAAATAATCTCGCCCGGTTGGCTGGCCCAGCCTTGGCAGGTTTTGTATTAGCTAAATTTGGTGCAGATTATTGCTTTTTAGCAAATTCTATAAGTTTTATAGCCGTTATAGCTGCAATTATGGCTATGCACTTACCTCAGTATAAAAACCAAGCGTTAAAAAATGAAACAGCCGTAAAAACTAATTTCAAAGACGGATGGAATTATCTTTCTCAACATCCAGAAATTGCATATCCGCTAGTTATTGCTGCTTTATCCAGTTTATTGGTACTACCTTATGTTACATTATTACCTGTTTATGCTAAAGATATTTTTAAAGGCGGAGCTTCTATATTTGGGTGGTTAAACAGTGCAATAGGAATTGGCGCTTTTGTGGGTGCATTTTATTTGGCATCTTTAACTAACGGAGCTAATTTCAGAAGAATTCTGTTAATCAACTCTTTTATTTTGGGAGTGAGTTTACTTTGTTTCGCTTATTCAAGCAACCTTTATATTTCGTTATTTTTCATTCTAATTAGTGGCTTCAGCGCCATCATGCAGTCATCTACTGTAATTACAATTATTCAAAGTGAAAGCGACCCAGCATTTAGAGGAAGAATGATAAGCTTTGTAGCTATGGCACTGTTTGGCATGTTACCAGTCGGCAGTTTGTTTGTCGGCTATATTGAACCCATCATCGGAACAATGCATACACTTTTTATTCAAGGTATTGCAGGGATAATTATCGGAATAGCATTTTACAGGAAGTTAATTGTGGAGAGTTTTAAAGAAGTGAGCAATTAATGAGTGAAGGATAGAATTTTGAATAATTTAATAGATGTATAAGATGAGACTTATTCCACGATGCACTATTAATCCTAAAACAAAAGCCTAATGAACTAAAAGCCATCTAGCAAATCCACTAATGACTAATGAGCTAAACCACTAGCTCCTCATATTAATATACTGCAAAGGCTGCCCAAAATCTTCTGTTCTACACAAAGCAATTACTGCTTGTAAATCGTCGAGCTTTTTACCAGTCACTCTTACTTGATCGTCCATAATCGAAGCTTGCACCTTTAAACCAGAATCTTTAATTTTTTTAACTACTTTTTTTGCAGCTTCTTTATCGATTCCCTCTTTCACCACAATATCTTTTTTAATCATGTTGCCAGTAACAGAAATAAAAGGTTTTTCAAAGTCAAGTGCTTTGGGATCTAAGTTCTGTTTTACAAATCTCGAAATAATAGCATCTGTAATTGCTTTCAAACGCATATCATCTTCGGTAACGATAGTTAAAACGTTTGTTTTTTTATCTAATTCAACCGTACTTTTAGAAGTATTAAAGTCATAACGATTCAAAATCTCTTTTTTGGCATTGTTAATTGCGTTATCTAGCGTTTGAGAGTCTATTTTACTTACGATATCAAATGAAGGCATGTTTGGAATGTTATTTGTTATATTAAAAAAAATAAACACAAATTTAAATTATTAAACCATGGCAACCAAATCTCAGAAAACAAAGACACCAGATAAGATGCGTAAAAAAGCAACCGAGAAACTTGAAATTAGTTTAAGAAAAAAAATAAAAGATTTTGTGCTTAGCTTAGGGCATGACGCTGAAGAAATTGGTGACGAAATCAAAAAAACCAGTAAAATTTTGGCAAAAAGATTAAACCGTACGCTAAAAGAAGCCAAAAGCACCATCGACGAAAAAGTAGCTAAAGTGAAGAAAGCTAAAAAATTAGTCACTAAGAAAGTTGAGACCAAAGCTGATAAAGTTGTGGTTAAGGCAAAAAAATCAACAGAGACTAAAGCAGCTTCAACTACAGCAAAAAAGAAAGCTCCAGCAAAAGCCAATAGCGCAAAACCAGATGCGAAAAAAAAAGTTGATGCTAAATCACCACCAATAGCTAGTGAAGAAAATTCGCATCCAGAAACGCCAACACCGAACAAACGACAAACCGCTAACAGAATACCAAAATCTGATACCAAGCCACATAATACAGACTTGCCGTTAGAGGCCGGTCCAAGAAATAAATATAAGAGAGGGTAAATTGTAATTCTTAACATTAAGTTAATAACTAATTGCCCGCTTATTAGCACTTTTGACGTTCCGGATCAAAACATCTGGAACTTCTTTTTATTTAGATGAATAAAGAAAAACCGCCTTTACTTAACAGAGAAATCAGTTGGTTGTATTTTAATGCTAGAGTTTTGCAAGAAGCTGCCGATAAATCTGTTCCCTTAATTGAGCGGATTAAGTTTCTCGCAATTTTCTCGTCCAACTTAGATGAATTTTACCGCGTAAGAGTGGCTACACTCAATCGGTTAGTAACCTTGGTGAGCAAAACTAAAAACGAGTTAGGTTTTAATCCTAAAAAAATCCTCAACCAAATCAAAAATATCGTTGTAAAGCAAGAAAAGAAATTTAACCTCTTATATGAGAAAATCATTAAAGAGCTTGCAGAAAACAAGATCTTTATTTTGAACGACCAGCAGCTTAATGTTAGTAGAGGTACTTTTGTTAAAAGCTATTTCCGCGACAAAATTCTCCCTGCAATTGTTCCTATTATTATTGATGATAACAAACCCTTTCCAGAACTCCGCGACAGAGTAATTTATTTTTTGGTAAAACTTAGTCATAACGATCATAAGAAGAAATGCAAATACGCTTTAATTGAAATTCCAGCTAGCTTAGAACGGTTTCTAATATTGCCAGACACTAACGACTTAAAGTTTATCATTTTATTGGATGATGTGATTCGTTATTGTTTAGACGAAATATTTTTTGTTTTCGACTACAACAGGGTAGAGGCTTACTCGTTACAGGTAACGCGTGATGCGGAATTAGATTTAGACACCAACGTAAGCGATCGTTTTATCGAAGCGCTTTCTAAAAGCCTACAGAAAAGAAAAAAAGGAAAACCAATGCGCTTGCTGTATGATAGCAGTATGCCCATTGAACTGCTAAATTTGGTGGTTACAAAGCTCGATTTACATTCAGAGAGTTTAATTCCGGGTAACAAATACCACAATTTTAAAGATTTTATTGCTTTTCCAAGTGTAGGAAGTGATGTTTTACGATATAAAAGCATTGTTCCGCTCCCTGTAAAAGAATTGAGCGTAGATAAGGGAATGTTGGAGTTGATTAAGAAAAAAGATTATCTGGTAAACTTACCATACCAATCATTTGACTATATCATCCATTTTTTACGAGAAGCAGCAATAGATCCTCATGTAACTACCATACATATAACGCTTTACCGATTAGCAGAAAATTCGAGAATCATAAACGCTTTGATTAATGCTGCAAGAAACGGCAAAAAAGTGGTTTGTTTAGTTGAGTTAAAAGCTAGATTTGACGAACAAGCCAATATTTATTGGACTGGTAAATTAGAAGAAGAAGGTGTAAATGTAAATTACGGCATTACTGGTTATAAAGTGCATACCAAGATATGTATGGTAACGCGTATAGAAAAAGGAAAAAACACCTATTACGCAAATTTAGCAACTGGTAATTACAACGAAAAAACAGCAAAGCTTTACTGTGATCACAGTTTATTTACTGCACATCCAGGTATTACAAAAGATCTTAGTAAATTATTTCGCAATATCGAAAACAAGAAAATATCTAAAGATTATGCACATCTGATTGTTTCCCCTACAGAAACACGTAAAAAATTATTTGCTTTTATTGATCGGGAAATTAAAAATGCAAAGTCGAAAAAGACGGCTTACATGATTTTAAAGATGAATTCTTTGGCAGATGAGCAAACCATAAAAAAACTATATGATGCCAGCAATGCAGGTGTTAAAATTAGATTGATTGTTAGAGGAATGTGCTGCTTAATACCAAACCAGAAAGGATTTAGTGAAAATATTGAGGTAATTTCCATTATCGATAAATTTTTGGAGCATGCCCGCATCTGGATTTTCGGAAACAATGATAAGGAAGAGGTTTATTTGCTTTCCGCGGATTTGATGACGCGAAACCTTGACCACCGAATTGAAGTTGGCTTTCCCATTTACGACCCCTTAATTAAACAAGAAATTAAGGAAATGATGGAAATCCAGTTGATGGATAACACTAAAGCCAGAGAGATAAATAGTCTAAATAATAATAAATACCACAAAACAGGAGTAAAAGTACCTTACCGTACACAAATTGACACCTACAATTATTTAAAAAATAAAATTTAACAAATTTGACATACGCAGCTATTGACATTGGTTCTAATGCCATCCGACTACTAATTGCATCCATCTTAAGTGATAATGGAAAAACAACTTTTAAAAAAACCACGTTAATTCGTGTTCCTTTAAGGTTAGGAGACAACGCCTTTGTGGATCATCGGATCTCCGAAAAAAAATCGGAAGAGTTAATTAAAACCATGATCGCTTTTAAAAATCTGATGGATGTTTATCATGTGGAAGATTATATGGCTTGCGCAACATCTGCTTTGCGTGAGGCAGAAAATGGTCCGGAGTTGGTCAAGCTTATTAAAGAGCAGGTTGGGATAAATCTGGAGATCGTTGAAGGGCAAAAAGAAGCTAATATCATTTACTCCAGCCATATTGATCAATCTTTTGAATATGACAAAGACTACCTTTATATAGACGTTGGCGGCGGTAGTACCGAATTATCCATTTTTCATCAAGGCAAGCCTGTAGCTTCTAAGTCTTTTAATTTAGGAACCATTCGAATTCTGGATGGCCAAGATAAAACAGAAACTTGGGATGATTTAAGGCAGTGGATTAATACCGAAACCAAAAATTACAAGAATCTAATCGGAATTGGTACCGGCGGAAATATTAATAAGCTTTTTAGGTTAGCTGGGGAAAAAGAAGGTAAACCAATGAGTATTCAACAATTGCAAGAACAAGCTGATTATTTGAACTCTTTCACACTAGAAGAACGTATTTTAACTTTAGGGTTAAACCAAGACAGAGCAGATGTTATTATACCTGCATGTCAAATCTTTTTAACGGTAATGAACACGGCGAAGATTAACCAGATTCACGTACCTAAAGTTGGCATGGTGGATGGAATTATCAACCTTTTGATTGAAAAGAATTTTAAGGATTAACATCTTAACAAATAAACCAGTTGGATTCTATCAATCCAACTGGTTTATTTATTGGAATAAGATTTAAAGAACCGCGTCTAAATCGGCAATTAAATCATCAATATGTTCTAAGCCAACAGAAACACGCAACAAGTTTTTGGGCGTTTTTGTATCCGGACCTTCAACAGAGTAACGGTGCTCAATTAAACTCTCTACACCGCCTAAACTAGTGGCTTGCGTAAATATCTTTAAAGAATTAACCACGCTGTGCGCTTTTTCTTCCCCGTCTTTTAGTAAGAAGGATAACATTCCACCATAAGAAAGCATTTGTTTTTTTGCCAATTCATGTTGTGGATGCGATTTTAGACCAGGATAAAAAACAGCTTCAACAGCAGGGTGGTTTTCTAAATAATTAGCCAATGCCGTAGCGTTTTCAACATGACCACGCATACGGTAAGGTAAAGTTTTAATACCTCTAGTTACCAAATAACAATCAAAAGGAGAGGGGATTGCACCGCCATAACCCTGTACAATTTTAATTTTTCTCCATAAATCAGTGTCTTCCTTAGTAATTAAAGCTCCGCCAGAAACATCACTATGTCCGTTTAAAAACTTTGTGGTAGAGTGCATTACAATATCAGCACCTAAATCCAAAGGTTTTTGACAAATAGGAGAAGCAAACGTATTGTCGATTACAAAGGTAATCTGATGTTCCCGAGCGATATGAGCTATTGCTCCGATATCACAAAGTTTCATTAATGGGTTCGAAGGCGTTTCTGCCCAAATTAGCTTTGTCTCACGTTTAATCGTATTAAAAATTAATTCAACATTTGTAAAATCGATAAAATCAAAAGTTAAAATACCTTTAAACATTAATTTTAACTGGTTGCGCAGGCCGTGGTACATATCATCAGGACAAATGATATGACTGCCAGGTTCTAAAGCTTGGAAAACTGACATACCAGCTGCGTTACCAGATGCAAAAGCACAAGCGTCAACGCCGTTTTCTAACTTCGTTAAAACCGATTCAAGCGCTTGTCTGTTAGGGTTTTCTGCTCTAGAATACATATAGCCACCTGGGTAATCACCTTGCGGCCCTCGTAAAAACGTGGTCGAAAGGGTTATAGGTTGTACAACAGCGCCGGTGCTTTTGTCAGATTCATTTCCGGCGTGGATGGCTAATGTTTCAATTTTCATTTTTTTATGTTTTTGTTCAAACTTAATACATTCACGGTTGTTTTACATTATTTAAACCTAATTAAATGAGGTTTTTGCTACTTTTGACAAAATTCTAATATATATGAATTCAACCCATCAGATTGAGACTTTATTAGCCGATAAAAATTTAAGCGACGACCATAGAATCATTGCCCAAAAAGTAAAAAACGGAAAACGTATTACTTTTGACGAAGGTGTTTATTTGTTCGAAAAAGGAGAGCTTTCTTATCTTGGTGTATTGGCAAATTACATTAGAGAAAAGCGCCATGGCGATAAAACTTATTTTAATAGAAATTTTCATATAGAGCCCACCAATCTTTGTGTTTACGATTGTAAATTTTGCTCGTATTCCGTCGCAATTAAAGAACGAAGTGATGGCTGGGAGTATACTATGGATGAGATGCTTAACATTGTAAAATCTTATGACGATCAACCCGTAACAGAAGCGCATATTGTAGGAGGGGTTTTGCCTCAATACGATTTGGAGTTTTATACCGGATTGTTCTCGGCAATCAAAAAGCATCGTCCAGAATTACATGTTAAAGCTTTAACACCTGTAGAATATCACTACATCTTTAAAAAAGCTAAAATCGATTACGCTACCGGAATGAAATTGATGAAAGAAGCAGGCTTAGAGTCGATGCCTGGCGGAGGTGCAGAAATTTTTGATCCGGAAATTAGAAATAAAATTGCTAAAGATAAATGTAATGCTGAACAATGGCTACAGATACATGAGGAATGGCATAAGTTAGAAATGCGTTCTAATGCAACCATGCTTTACGGCCATATCGAAAACTTTACGCACCGCATAGATCATTTAGAGCAGTTAAGACAGCTGCAGGATAAAACCCACGGTTTTCAGGCCTTTATTCCACTTAAATTCAGAAACAAAGGAAATCAAATGTCTGATGTACCAGAATCTTCTGTAGTAGAGGATTTGAGAAATTATGCGATATCACGAATTTACCTTGATAATTTTGACCATATCAAAGCTTATTGGGCAATGATCAGTCGGAATACCGCACAACTTTCTTTGAGTTTTGGTGTTGATGATATTGATGGAACTTTAGACGATACTACCAAAATTTATAGTATGGCTGGTGCAGAGGAGCAACACCCGGCAATGAGCACTAAAGATTTAGTTAAATTGATTAAAGCAGTTGGCAGAAGACCAATTGAGCGAGATACACTTTATAATGTGGTTACAGATTTTCAG
Source organism: Sphingobacteriales bacterium (assembly GCA_038243635.1). Taxonomy (GTDB): domain Bacteria; phylum Bacteroidota; class Bacteroidia; order Sphingobacteriales; family Sphingobacteriaceae; genus Pseudopedobacter. Next base: position 149,311 of record JBBSQW010000001.1, on the reverse strand, counting down.
GATGTGGAGTTTGAAGATGACGTGAAACCGAGATACTACGCATTACCTGTTTTAAAATAATTCATGAGCGATACAAAGACAAAAAGATTATACATCATCAGACATGGTGAAACAGAATTAAATAAACAAAAGATTGTACAAGGTAGCGGCATAGATGCAGATTTAAACGATACCGGAAGAGCACAAGCCGAAGCATTTTATCAATCGTATCAAGATATTCCCTTCGATAAAGTTTACACTTCTAAACTTAAAAGGACTCATCAAACTGTAGCTAAGTTTATAGAAAGTGGAATCCCATGGGAGCAATTAGCTGGTTTAGACGAAGTTGCTTGGGGAGATTACGAAGGCAGAAAGCATTCGCCAGAATTGGATGTAAACTTTAAAAAATTAATTAAATCTTGGGCATCTGGCGATTATGATAATAAAGCCGTAGGAGGGGAGAGCCCCAATGAAGTTCACGCTAGGCAAGTGGAAGCGATGGACCATATCCTGAAGCAAGAACAAGAAAAAACGGTATTAATCTGTATGCATGGACGAGCTTTACGGTTATTGCTTTGTGAATTAATGAATCAGCCATTTAAAAACATGGACGAATTTCCACATCAGAATACGTCACTGTATATTTTAGATTATAATGGAAAATATTTTTCCATAGAAGAATTCAACAGCTTAGCGCACTTACAATAACAATTTATGATTAAAATTTCTGCCGTAAGTTATACCAACACCATACCTTTTATTTATGGTTTACAGCACCATAATATTAAAAAAAGTATCGATTTAAGCTTAGATGTTCCTGCAACTTGTGCAGATAAGCTGATAGAAGATAAAGTAGACATTGGACTGATTCCAGTTGCTGCTATTTTAGATTTACCAGAAGCTCATATTATCTCTGATTATTGTATTGGAGCAAACGGAGCGGTAAATTCGGTATTTATTTTTAGCAATTGCCCAATTAATGATGTTAAATATTTACAGTTAGATCAGCAATCTAAATCATCAAATAACTTAGCTTTGGTTTTATTGAAAAATCATTGGAAAGTTAAGCCAGAGCTGGTTTACAAAGCAAAAGAATACGGACGTTCTCCACATCCAAAAACCGCTTTTGTGCAAATTGGTGATCGTACGTTTGGCAAAGTTAATAAGCATTCGTACGTATATGATTTAGCTGCCGTTTGGAAAGAATTTACAGGATTGGAGTTTGTATTTGCAGCTTGGGTAAGCAATAAACAATTGGACGAAAGTTTTATTGCGCAGCTTAACGAAGCTTTAAAGTTTGGCTTAGATAACCGATTAAAAATTTTCGAAAATATAGAGATGCGCTCAGATTTTGATTTGGTTGATTACCTGATGCATAAAATTGATTACCGTTTAACGGAAAGCAAGAAAGACGCATTGGCTTTATTTCATAAGCTGATGAAAGAGCTATAAAATAAATTTCTCATTTTAATGATGAACTACCCGAAAAGGTAACTAATCATAAATCTTACTTAACATAATATTAATTATAGGACAAATTTTAGATTTGCTTTTACAGCTTATTAATTGTTGTTTTTAAAGTCTTAGGTTGAAAACTCTGAATGAATGGTTCAGAAATACGGAGAGAAAAAGAAATCTTCCCAGAAAATGGATTCTAGGAAGATCTACAAATATTATGTTCTTTTAACGTTGATTGCGTTCATTCCTTTAAGTCCTCTTTCAAGCTCAAAGCTAACTTTATCACCTTCACGTACTTCTTCAGTTAAGCCGTTAACATGCACAAAGTACTTTTCTTGCGTACCGTCTTCACGGATAAATCCAAATCCTTTTTGATCGTTAAAGAAATCAATTTTTCCTTTTTTAGGAAGCGTCAAATCTTCAGCTTCTTGCTTTGGAACACCAATTTCAATGGTGCTAGCGTCAATTTCTTTCTTCTTACGGATTGGATCTGGTGGTGTATCTGTAATGTTGCCATATTCATCTACATAAGCCATCATGCTTTCTAAACTACCGCCCGGAGAACTGTCTTTACGTTCTTCTTTCTTCTGCTGCTTTTCTTGTCTTTTCTTTAAACGCTTTTTTTCATTTTCTTTTTTACTGAAAGTTTCTTGTGATCTACCCATTTATTGTTATTGTTTTTTTTAAAATCTATTTTACATCAAAGCAAAAAATCAAGCTAATGAAAATTCAATTTGTTTATTGATCGCGTCAATAATGAAATTGAAAGGTTAATTGCAAATAAGCAAAATTTAAAACACCAATAATTATGGCTTTTGGTTGATTCAACCGATTTAAAAATTTCGCTAAAGGATTTGAAATGCTTTTGAATTTCACAAAGATAGCATTTTAACATGATATTAAGAATATTGTCAACGTAATATATTGGCTTGTTCTAATTTGAGCTTACTTAGGGTAATAAGGTTCAAAATCAGTATACAAAACATTAACCAGCCCAAGCCAGCAATGTAGCCCGCTAAAATATCCGAAGGATAATGTACGCCCAAATAGATTCTGCTAATGCCAATTAAAACAGTAATGAACATGCAAAGTAAAATAATTCCATATTTTAACCATGCTTTTTTGATAAGGATAAAACTTAAGTAAACAATAAATCCATAAAAAGTAATAGCACTCATCGCATGACCACTTGGGAAACTATAAAATTCTGCGAATACCAATCGGCCAATTTCTGGCGGGCGCTGCCGCTCAATCAGGTTTTTTAGCACAATGTTTAAACCTGATGATAATAAGAGTACAAGGGTAATTTCTATAGATAAGCGCCAGTTTTTTCGGATAATAAAGAAAACCGTTAGGATTGGAATAATCAATAAATAACCGACTAAATTACCAATAAAAGTAGCGCTCAGCATGATTTTGCTAATAAGCGGACCTCTTAAACCCACGATATGGCTAACAAAAAATTCGTCAAAAGTTTTCAAATCATCGTCAGCAAGCTCTTCCGTAAGTCCATAAAAGCTAATTACAGCAATGATCATCAGTACAAAAGCAATAATTATTGTACTGAGTTCTGGCACTAACTTGTAGTCGTTAATGTAAGCTCTAAAGAGTTCTCTGTATTTTTTCAAATAAAAAAGCCGTGGTTATATTGCGTCTACCTTCTCGAAGTTGATTTTCAGATCTCGTTCTAAATCAGCTATCTTATTAAGTTCAGATGGTGCAACAAAAGCTATTGAAAAACCTTGTCGACCTGCCCTAGCGGTTCTACCACTTCGATGTGTGTAATATTCTAGCTGATCTGGCAATTGATAATGCAATACGTAAGCCAAATTATCAACATCAATCCCTCTTGCCGAAATATCTGTGGCAATTAAAATCTGCAATCTTTTTGATTTAAACAAACGCATTACGCGGTCTCTATCTCTTTGACCTAGATCCCCATGGATAGCTTCTGCTTTAATATTTTTGGCTTGAAGTTGTTTCTCCAAAGTTTGCGTACCTGCTTTGGTTCTGCAAAAAATAATTCCTCGCTTCTCCCCTTGCGCTTTTAAGAACCTAGATAATACATCAACTTTATCCTTAATATCAGCAATTAGGTATTTATGCGAAATGGCTTCGTTAACAACATTATCTTTTGATACCGTTACTGTAAAAGCATCATCATCCATAAACTCGTCGATAATTTCTTTCAAAGCTACAGGCATGGTTGCAGAAAAAAGCCAAGTATTACTCTTTTTAGCATTCGTATAACCTAAAATCTTGTCGACATCGGCTTTAAAACCCATGCTCAACATTTCATCGGCCTCATCTAAAACTACGGTTTTAACGTTTTCTAAATTAATGGCATTACGTTCTAATAAATCTATCAATCTACCCGGCGTAGATACCACAATATGTGTCGCTCGGCGTAGCCTACTGATTTGTAAATCAATTTTTTCTCCGCCATAAACGGCTTCAGTAAAAATCTTTTTGTCAGCATATTTAGTAAACTTAAAAAGCTGTTTCGCAATTTGTTGAGCCAATTCTCTAGTCGGACTAATGACTATAGCTTGAATTTGCTTTAAATCTGGATTCACCTGTTGTAAAATTGGCAAACCGTAAGCAGCGGTTTTTCCTGTACCTGTTTGTGCTTGCCCAATAAAGTCTTTGCCTTCTGCTTGTAATAAAAAAGGAATCGCTTTTTGCTGAATCTCAGTAGGTATTTGTATGTTATTTTCTGTTAACGCTTTGATAAATTGTTCATCAACGCCCAGTTCTTGGAAATTATTCAATGTTGTATGTTTTAAAACACAAAGATATTAAATTAAAATAGCTTAGTTTTTAATTAATAGCTAAGAGAACTATATTATAAAAATGGCCTATTTTTGCATAGTTTATGAAGAGCACCAATCCTATTGATGATTTTAAAAATTTCATGTTCACCCAGTACTTTTCTGACGGTGTTAAAATTACTTTAGGCGTACTACTCCCCTCTTTAGTGGCTTTTCAATTCGGCATGATGGAAATGGGCATTACCCTATCACTAGGTGCGCTTTGTGTGAGCATTGCTGATACTCCTGGGCCATGGTTACACCGTAAAAACGGAATGCTGGTGACTAATCTTTTCATCTTTTTTACCGCACTGTTAACCGCTTCAATCAACACTAACGTTTACTTTGTGGCCGTAGAAATTTTTCTATTGTGTTTTCTGTTTTCAATGTTTTACCTGTACGGAAGCAGAGCTGCATCTGTTGGTACGGCTGCGTTATTGGTTATGGCTTTGGATATTATCCCAGGAAAAACCTCTTTAAAACCTTTCGAACATTCTTTTTTAGTTTTAGGCGGCGGCGTATGGTATTTTTTATTGAGCACACTTTTTTCTACGCTTAGACCCTACCGTTACGCTCAGCATACTTTAGGCGAAAGCATTAGCGAAGTTGGCAGGTACATGCGGTTGAGAGCTAGATTTTATGGCAATGAGATTTCTGTAGACGATAACTTTAAAGCGTTAGTGACCCAGCAAATTAAAGTGAGCGAGTTGCAAGACAACGTTAGAGATGCTTTGTTTAAAACACGAGAGTTGATGAACGAATCAACTAATGCTGGACGTTTAATGGTTCAAATTTTTGTTGATACGGTAGATATTTTTGAGCAAACAATGGCTACGCATAATGATTACGATTCAATTCGGAATCGTTTTAATGGTTTTGATATATTACCAGCCTTTGCAAGTACCATAGAAAAGGTGGCCGACGAAATTGAGTATATCGGTTTTTGTTTGATTCATCAACAAAAACCGATAGATAAGCATCTTTCAATAAGTGATTTAGATCAGCTTAAAGCAAAAATTGATGAGCTAGAAAAACAAAGTAACTCGATGTTGATCTTAAAAAAGATTTTAATTAACATTAGAAATATCTACAACAAAACAACAGACATATCTAATTACTTTGATAAAGAAACTATTGTAACAAAAAGGAGCGCAAGTGCCACTGATCTTTCGCGTTTTGTAAGTCACCAAAGTTTTGATTGGAAGATTTTAAAGAACAACTTAAATCTTGATTCTGGTGTTTTTAAATACTCATTGCGGCTTGCAATTATATGTTTAGTAGGATTTTTTGTTGGGAAGATGTTTTCTTTAGGCCACCACTCCTACTGGATTATTTTAACCATTCTGGTGATTATGAAACCTGGTTTTAGCAGTACAAAGCAAAGAAACTCCGAAAGGGTAATTGGAACTATTATAGGTGGTGTTTTAGGTGCGGTAATTTTGATGGTAGTAAAGGATGAAACAGCGAGGTTTGTGATTTTGTTGGTATTTATGTTAGCAACATATAGCATCATTAGAATAAAATACGTTTTGGGCGTAATATTTATGACGCCATTTATTCTGATCCTGTTCAGCTTTCTTAATTCGGCAAATAACACCACAGATATTGCTAGCGAACGTATTATTGATACCTTAATTGGCTCTTTTTTAGCCATTGTGTCCAGCTACGTTTTGTTTCCGGATTGGGAATCGAAACAGTTTAAGCAGTTTTTACCTAAAATGATTAAAGCTAACCTTAACTATTTCGAGCACATTATTTTACGTCAGTCTTTACTACCAACTAGCGTTACAGATTACAAACTAGCTCGTAAAAACGTTTATGTAAATACAGCAAATTTAGCCGGTGCTTTTGAGCGGATGATGCAGGAGCCCAAAAGTAAACAACATCATATTAAGGAAATTCACAAATTCGTGGTGCTAAACCATATTTTATCTTCATATCTGGCAAACCTTTCAGCAAATTTCATCGATAGCTCTGCGACAATCAACTCAGATCAGTTAAAACTAATTAGAAAAACTCGTTTCTATTTAGAAGAAGCGATAGAAAAGATAGATAGCGAAGTGGAAGGGAGTACACAAACCAAATTGCACATCCACTTATCTGATAAGGAGATTGACCCGCAGGTTACTGAACAATTAGAGCTGATTACCAATCTTTCTGCAGAGATATCAAAGATTAGCGAAAAAATATAAGTTGCGTTTTCACTAATCGTATTGTCGCCCAATATAGGTTCTAAAACGTCGACGATGTGTCCATGCGTTAGTTAGTTAATTAGTTGGCCTTCCTCCTTAAATCATTTATATCTAGTGCATACGTCATACATTCCTGTATAAATACTTACGTTAAAATGATTTGTGGCCTTTATTTTAATTAATAAACTAATACTGGAGTAATTTCAAAAAAAGTCTTGCTTAAGTTTTGGTATAATTTAGAGTCTTTGCCTTAACCTTCTTTCAAAACACTGTATAAATTACTTCCAGCTGCCAATAGCTCTTGCGTAATGTTTTTTGTGTATTCCGCAATTTCGGCTTTAAAATCTTTTACAGAGGCGCCCGATCGTATTTCTTCTAATCTTTTTTCCCATTGACCGGTTAGCTCGGCTTGCGCTATTTTTTTATGTTTAACTACGTCGTAAACGGCTAAGCCCTTTTTACTTGGCACTAAGTTTTTCTTTTCTCTTCCTATATATTCCCGTTTGATTAAAGTTTCAATAATAGACGCTCTTGTTGCAGGAGTTCCTAAACCGCTTTCTTTCATAGCATACCTAAGTTCTTCATCTTCAATATCTCTACCGCATGTTTCTAAAGCTTTAAGTAAGGTTGCTTCAGTAAATAAAGGTTTCGATTTAGTCTGTTTTTCTAATACTGCTTTATTGGTAATAGCTAAACTTTCGCCCTTGGTAACTTTAGGTAAAGTAGCATTATCTTCGTCTTTCTTTTCCTCATCATTATCATTAAAAACAGAACGCCAACCAGCAGACCTTATCACCGTACCGTTTGCCACAAAATCTGAACCTGAGTTAATGGTTATTTTGGTGGTGTCTTTTAAACATTCTTGATGAAATGCTTCTATCATTCTACCAACTACCATGTCATAAACGGCTTGTCGGTCTGATGAGAGATGACTTGCTAGTTCGCCAGTAGGTAAAACTGCATGGTGATCCGTTACTTTCTTTACGTTTACACTTCTTTTGTTAAGCTTATTCTCCAATAAAAAAGAAGCGTCTTTTCCAAATAAAGGATGATTCGTAAATTTTGCGATCAAACCTGGAACTGTCGCAAAAACATCATCACCAATATAACGACTTCCGGTACGCGGATAAGTTACCAACTTGTTTTCGTACAAATTTTGTAGAATTCCTAAAGTTTGATCTGCGGTGTAGCCCTTCTTTTTGTTTGCTTCTTGCTGCAAACTACTTAAGTCATGAAGTAACGGTGGCGGTTCTTTTTTTGCTTTAGCTTCCACATTTACAATTAAACCGCCTTGCGAGTGTCCGCTCGCTAAATCTAAAACTTGTGCTAAAATAGCCTCTGCCTCTTCCCTAGTCTTAAAGTTTTTTGTAGAGATTGCTCTAAATAAACTCTCATCCTTTTTCAATTGTATCGCAACCTGAAAATAGATTTCTGGAATAAAGTTTTTTGTTTCATTGTAGCGACTGCAAATCATAGCTAAAGTTGGAGTTTGTACTCGGCCTAAAGACAAAACTGCCCTATTGCCCGCCGAAATACTTAAAGCTTGCGTAGCATTCATCCCAACTAACCAATCAGATTCTGACCTGCAATGGGCAGAATTGAATAAAGTATCGTAATCAGTCCCTGGTTTTAAGTTTCTAAATCCCTCTTTAATAGCTTGGTCTGTTTGCGACGAGATCCAAAGTCTGCGAAATGGCTTTTTACATTTTAAATAGTAGTAGATGTATCTAAAAATCAACTCTCCCTCTCGCCCAGCATCGGTTGCAACAATAATTTCGGTGCATTTATCAAAAAGATATTTGATTACATCTAGTTGCTTCCGTACGGCAGGGTCCTCAACAACACCATCTTTTGTTTTTATTTTTCTAACGGCCAGCTTAAATTTTTGCGGCAACATAGGTAAGTTTTGCTTTTTCCAGCCGTAAAAACCATAATCTTGTGGGGGAGCTAATTGTAGCAAATGACCAAAAGCCCAAGTAAAAGAATAATCTTTTCCTTCTATATAGCCTACCTTTTTATTAGTTGCGCCAAATACTTTGGCTAATTCACGAGCAACTGATGGCTTTTCGGCAATTATTACTTTCATTTATATTTAACTACGTTGCTCTTTCAAAGCTATTTTTAATCGAAATAACTACTAAATTAATCTATTTTTTTGCCAAATACATTGCCAATGGCACTAAAAGAATTAACAATTGATACCTTAGAAATGGAGGCTGTATTTAACATCCTGAATATCAATCTTAATATCCATCAAGGAGTTTTTATTTGAAACTAAAAAAATTGGTATGATAATTTCTGTCAGGCAACGTTAAAGAATTCTGGTAATTTAAAATGCGAAATCGTTATCGTTTTAATATAAAAAGTGATTTGTTAAGGGCAACAAAAGGTAAAATTATTTTTGGTTTTTTAATGGCAATTTTAGCCCTTGCTGCCGCTTGGGGTGTAAGTAAACTTGTTTTTGATGAGATTATTGAGACAGTAGATCAGGTTTCTAAGCCTGATGACAGGCTGATTCTGGTAAATCGTATCTTTAACAGTGTATCTAGCCTAGATCAGGAACAAAAATATTTAGCAATTAAAAAAAACGATGACACCGCCTTCATCAGCGAAACGAGAGCTATAAAACTAAGTTTAGATACGCTGAGTAATTTATACGCAACTGACATTTTACAATTGAAGCGTATAAAATCCATTAAAAAATTACTTAGCGAAAGAGATCGGCAGTTTATACTTTATTTAACTGTTAGAGATAGCTTGCTAAACACCAACTCTTTCTCAAAAGAAATCGAAAAATTGAACTCCATTTTTGCAGAACGAGCCTTCCTTTCTGATAGTGCAATTTATACTACTGAAAGTAAAACTTCAACTACTACGTTGAAAGACGACGGTAAACCGAGCCTTTTTAATAAAATATTCGGTAAAAAGAAGTCGGAGTCTTATAAAGTAGTAAGTGAAGAGTTAAAAATAAAAAAAGATACTTTAGACCAGTTTGTAGAAGATAGCATTTTGCGAAATATGGAAAGCTCGCTCAATTATATCAAAAGTCAGCAAAAGCTGAAAAGCAACAAATTTATTGCAAAAGAACGCAGTCTTGCAAACGCTTCTAACACGCTTACACAACAAATGTTGACTGTTTTAGATGAAGTAAGAAGTGAAGCGTTAGCACAAGTAGCAAATAAGGGAATTAGCGCCCGAAATATAGTAAACAAAGGGATTAAGCAAATAACCATCATTTTAATTGTGTTTTTTGTATTGATTGTTTTCCTTAGTTATTTTATTTTAAGTGACATCAGCAGAAGTAACAAGTATCGTTTGGCGTTAGAAAAAGCAAAAGAATTAGCCGACTATAATACCCGAGCTAAACAACGCTTTTTATCTAATATGAGCCACGAGATTCGCACTCCGTTGCAGTCAATCGTTGGTTATTCGGAAATTATTCAGAAAACCGCGGAGCCCGATAAGAAAGCAGTAGAAGCAATTCATTTATCGGCCTCTCACCTACTCTATATTATTAATGAAATATTGGATTACAGTAGAATTGCATCAGGAAAGTTTAATCTAAGAAATGAGGTTTTTGACGCTGCAAGTGCTATTAATGAAGTGCTTCTTATTCTACAACCTCTTGTTTCAGAAAAAAGCTTAAGCTTAACAACTGAACTTAAAATAGAAGATCAACTATGGCTCAAAGGAGACTCATTTAGGCTCAAACAGATCTTATATAACCTGTTAGGAAATGCAATTAAGTTCACCAATCAAGGAAGTATCAAACTAACCGTTGAAGTTTCAAAAGATGCTGAAATCGCAGTGTTAAAATTACAGGTTGCTGATACCGGAATTGGAATAAACGAAAGAAGTTTGGCCAATATTTTTGAGGAATTTGATAACGGAAATGATACTGAAACCTTAAACTTCAGTAGCACCGGATTAGGGTTAAGTATTGTAAAACAACTTGTTGAACTACATAATGGAACAATAAGTGTGCAAAGTGAGCTTGAAAAAGGCACCATTTTCAAATTAGAGTTGAACTATCAGAATGTACTTTTTGAAGAGATTACACCTTTAAACCAACCCAAGAAATCAGTTAAAAAATACACCGATAAAATGGTATGGATAGTTGACGACGATCAATTAATTTTAGATTTATGTGGGTTGATTTTATCGCAAAAACAGATTCTTCATCAAACTTTTAATAAACCTACAGAATTAATAAAAACCATTATACCGCATGGCCTAGCTTATGTTTTAATGGACATGCGGATGCCCGAAATTGACGGAATAAGCCTATTTAAAGCCTTAAAAGAGAAAGTACCATCGGTCGTTAAATTTTACGCCATCACTGCCCAAGTATTGCCGTTAGAGCAACAGAAAATATTAAATGCTGGATTTAACGGTATTATTAATAAACCGTTTACCGAGGAAAACCTACTGAAAGTTTTAATTGATAACACGTCAGAATTTGACAATTTTAGTCCTGAAAACCTTAAGAAAATGACGTTTGGAGATCAAAACCAATTAACAAAAATACTAAAGCGTTTTGTGGAAGATTGCTCCAATGATATAGAGTTATTAAAGTCAGAAATTATTAATCGGAATTTTAACATGTGCAGACTAATTGTGCATCGGTTAGCTGGCAGAACCGGACAAATTGGCTATACAAGCTTAGCACATCAATTCAGAAAAACAGAAAATAAGCTGCAAGACGACAGCTCATTTACTGAAGAATTAGTTTCAGAAATTAAAGAAGAGCTACAGTCATTAGCCCAGTTTATGGATTATTTAATTGAAAGTAATTACTCTATTTGATAGCGCTCCATTTTAGCATAAAGTGTTTTTCTATCAATATTTAACATTTTCGCTGCTTTAGATTTGTTGTATTTTGCCTTTTTTAGAGTTTCTTCAATTAAAGCTTTTTCGTTGATCTCATTTTGGACTTTCAAATCAAAACCAATCGAAATATTTGTTGCCTCATTCAACGAAAACACCATTTCATCTGGTAGTGCGTCAATTTCTGCAGTTTCTGTAGGGCTAAGTAAAACCATTCTCTTAATCACGTTTGAAAGCTCTCGTAAATTACCAGGCCATCCATAATTAAATAAAACTTTTTTCACTTCTTTAGACAGCGTTATCACATTTCTATCTAGCTCTTTGTTAGATAGTTGTATGAAATAATTAATAAATAGCTTTAAATCATCGCCACGTTCGCGTAAAGCAGGCAACTGTATTTTGAATTGATTTAAACGATGGTATAAATCATCTCTAAAATCACCATTACTAATGCTGTTTTGCAAATCATCATTAGTGGCCGTAATAATTCTTACATCTATTGCTATATTTTTAATGGCTCCTAACGGCTGGATAATCCGTTCCTGTAAAGCTCTGAGTAATTTAATCTGTACTTCGTAACTTAAATTCCCCACTTCATCTAAAAATAAAGTGCCGCCTTTGGCCAATTCAAACTGCCCTTTTTTATCGGCTAAAGCTCCAGTAAAAGCACCCTTCACGTGGCCAAATAATTCACTAATGGCTAAGTCTTTAGATAGCGAGCCACAATCAATTGCTATAAATGGTTTATCCTTTCTTTTACTTTGTAAGTGAAGTAATCTCGCAATATGCTCTTTTCCTGTTCCGCTTTCGCCCTGAATGATTACCGACATTTCTGTTGGTGCCACCAAATCTAAATGCTGGTAAATCTTTTTAGAAGCTTCACTTTCACCTTTAATATAATCTTTCTCTATTGACTGGTTCTTTTGCTTTGACTTATGCGCTAAAGCGTTTTTTATAGTCAGCAATAATTCATCAGGGTTTACAGGCTTTAAAATGTAATCGAAAGCACCAAGCTGAATGGATTTTACGGCAGTTTTAACATCGTTAAAACTGGTCATCATAATTACAGGAACGTTTATCGAATGGTCTCTTAAGTATTTTAACACCTCCAAACCTGTCCCGTCTGGCAGTCTGTAGTCGACTAAAATTAATTGAAAAGTATTTTGAGCTAAAACTTTAAGCGCAGGTTGAATTTTAGCTTCGCAAGTAACTTCATAGTCGTGTCGAGCTAAAAATCCTTCTAAAAGTTCCGAAAACGAAGTATCATCTTCGATAATTAAAGTTTTGAGCATTTACAAACATAAAAAAAGCCAGATAAAATCTGGCTTTTTGCAAATTAATAAAGAAAGTTTAAGGTTAATCTTTATTGTATTTTCAAATTAAGAAGCTGGAGTTCCGTCTGCATTGATTTTTACAGATCCTTTTTCTTCTTCTTTAATCACATTTATTTGGTAATACTCTTTTCCGCTTTCTTTTACTAAATAAGCTTCAGTAGGTGTCCAAGCTTTATAAGCGTCAGATGTTAAGGTCGTTTTAACTGCATCTGGTAATTCCTCTAATTTAATTGGAGTTGATGAACTATCTTGGGCGGCTACTTCTGTAGCTTGTGCTGGTGCTTCGGGAGCTGTTGGTTCGCTATTTTGTGCAAACGCTACTGTTGTTAATGCTACTATTGCTGCTGATAAAAAGAACTTTTTCATGATATGGGTTTTTAAATTACTAAATTGTTAAATGAATTATTGTTAAAACTTATTTTCTAATTAAGAAGCTGGAGTTCCGTCTGCATTGATTTTTACAGATCCTTTTTCTTCTTCTTTGATCAAGTTTATTTGGTAATACTCTTTTCCGCTTTCTTTTACTAAATAAGCTTCAGTAGGTGTCCAAGCTTTATAAGCGTCAGATGTTAAAGTCGTTTTAACTGCATCTGGTAACTCCTCTAACTTAACTGGAGTTGATGAACTATCTTGGGCGGCTATTTCTGTAGCTTGCGCCGGAGCTTCGGGAGCTGTTGGTTCGCTATTTTGTGCAAATGCTACGGTTGTTAATGCTACTATTGCTGCTGATAATATGAACTTTTTCATGATATGGATTTTTAAATTAATAGATGTCTAAATTATTGTTAAAATTTATTTTTCAAATTAAGATGCTGGGGTTCCATCTGCATTGATTTTTACAGATCCTTTTTCTTCCTCTTTAGTCACATTAATTTGGTAATATTCTTTTCCGCTTTCTTTTACTAAATAAGCTTCAGTAGCTGTCCAAACTTTGTAAGCATCGGATGTTAATGTCGTTTTTACAGCATCGGGAAGATCGGTTAATTCAATTTTTGTTGATATTGTGCTATCTTGAGCTGTGCTATCTTGAGCTGCGGTTGCTGTTGTCTGCTCTGAAGGCTGTGTAGTTGGGATTTCATTGTTTTGTGCAAATGCTACAGTTGATAATGCTGCTATAGCTACTGATAAAAAAATCTTTTTCATAATATCTGTTTTTAAATTTTCAATTGTTTTGATGAATTATATTATCCCTATTAAGGATAACGGTGCCAAACAAAAAACAAAAACACATATGTCTGTAAATGAGTAATTTAATAGTTTATCGTTTATTTTAAACTGTGGAGTTTCTCCACACAATGCCCATTAGTTAAACAATTATTATATTTGAATTCATGATCAAAGCAAACATCTTATAACAAAATGCAGAGAATAAGCTATCAAACCCTATTTGTTGAACTACAGCGAGTTTTATTAAATCGTGGTTTTACAGAAATTAAAGCAAAAGCTTGCGCTGAAATTTTCGCCAATAATAGTCGAGATGGAGTGTATTCGCATGGCTTAAATAGGTTTCCTGTATTTGTGGATTATATTGATGAGGGTTATATTACTATTGATGCCGAGCCTACCTTAGTAAATAGCTTTGGTGTTATTGAGCAATGGGACGGAAACTTAGGTCCGGGAGTATTGAATGCCAAATTTTGTATGCAAAGAGCAATTGAGCTCGCTAAAAAAAGCGGAATGGGGTGCGTAGCTTTAAAAAACACGAACCATTGGATGCGTGGTGGTGCTTATGGATGGCAAGCTGCACAAGCAAACTGCATTGGTATTAATTTTACAAACACCATTGGCATTATGCCTCCGTGGGGCTCTGATATTGCATCTATCGGAAACAACCCTTTAATTATAGCAGTGCCGCATAAAAACGGACATATTGTTTTAGATATGGCTATGGCGCAATTCTCTTACGGAAAATTGCAAGAGCATGAATTAAAAGGAACGGAACTTCCTTTTTATGGCGGTTATGATGAACAGGGAAACCTAACTAAAGACCCAAAAAGTATTAGGAAAACAAAGCGCCCTTTACCAGCGGGTATGTGGAAAGGTTCTGGCTTAGCCATGATGTTAGATTTACTAGCCAGTATTTTAAGTGGCGGGCAAACTACCGGCGCAATTACAGAAAGCAAAAAAGAAAAGAATATTTCTCAGGTTTATATTTGTTTAGATATGGAGTTGTATCCAAATGCCAACCATATTGCCGATGAGATATTGACTTATACCAAACAAGGAAAACAAGAAGTTAGGTATCCTGGCGAACAAACTTTAAAAGTTAGAGAAGAAAACATACTCAAAGGAATCCCCGTTGATGAAACCATGTGGGAAAAAGTAAAAAGTCTTTAAAACGGTTGTTTTTCTGTTAAATATCGCCAATATCTTTTCGGTACATGTTGAATGTGCAAACGGGTGTTTTTTCGAGCTTTGATATTCGTTTTATCAAAATAAGTACGCCATAAATTCTGGTATAAATCCTCATCGTTACCAAGCACTTCCATTTCTTTAGTTTTATTGCTAAAATCCATTTGAATGGTTTCTACGGTTTGCAGGTTATAAAACAAACCGTATTGTCTCTTCTGGTCAAAAATCAACCATTTCTGATCTTGGTAGCGGTTCGCAAAGTGCTTTGCTATAATGGGCATTACATTAAAATCGGGCTCTATTTCTGCAAAGTAAATCTGGTCTGTTATTAACCTAAATCGCACAAAAGCTTCCATACGGTGTTTTTCTCTGCCAACTTGTTTAGTATATCTTTCTAACTTAAGTACTGATTGATTGGTCATGTTACTTAAAACTTTCTTTTCTGGATTAGCAATCGCATACCTAATCACTTCTAAAATTTGTCTTTCACAATATTCATCCTCTGTTAAAAGACTATAAATAATCTGATGTATTCCTTTTTCGCCCAATAATGCTTTCAATTTCTTGAACACCCTTTCTGCTTTTCTTGAATCTGTGATTACACGATGTAACCCGTAAAAAAGCGCTGGCTTTGATAAACCTTCTTTCCTGATTTCTGCTTTTTCTATTTTATACTCGTAAACTTCAAAAACAGCAGTAAAAAAGCCATCTAAACTATGGTCGTAGGTTAAAAGTGTAATCATTAAAACAAACTTAATTGTGGGGAATAATGCGTTTGATACTTACTTTTTACGGTACCAAGTATAATTTCTTTTAAGTTTTGCTGATGTAAGATATTGGTTTTAATGAACGAATTAGCAAAACTAATGAAGTGCTGTGCCCTATTAACGGCTACACCCATTTTCTGCAAATGCTGTAGATTCAACTTTGCAAATTTGCGTCCTTCTACAATTTTCCAGGCCGACTTCACTCCCACTCCTGGTATTCTTAATATGGCGTGGAAATCAGCGGTTTGAATATTTAGCGGGAAAAACTCTAAATTCCTTAAGGCCCAGCCAAGTTTAGGATCTACATCTAGCTCCAAAAATGGTTTTTTAACATCTAAAATTTCATCAGCTTTAAAGCCGTAAAAACGCATTAACCAGTCTGCTTGATAAAGCCTATTTTCCCTGAGCATAGGCACTTGAGATTGTAACGAAGGTAAGCGAGCATCATGAGAAACAGGGATATATCCCGAATAATAAACTCTTTTTAAATTAAAATCTTTGTAAAAATCGTTTGCCGTATGAATAATCTGCAAGTCGGTTTCGGGCGTAGCACCAATAATCATTTGCGTACTTTGGCCGCCAGGCGCAAATTTTGGTGTTTTTCTAAAGCGTTTTTTTTCATCCTGATAAATAATGATCTCATTTTTCACAAAGGTCATCGGGTCAATCATATCTTGCCGATTTTTATCCGGCGCCAATAACTTTAAACCTTCTATCGTTGGCAGTTCTAAATTAATACTCAATCTATCGGCATATAAACCAGCCTCTTTCATCAATTCATCAGATGCTCCAGGGATGCTTTTCAAATGGATATAACCATTGAAGTTTTGTTCTAAGCGAAGCTTCTTTGCCACCGCAACCAGACGTTCCATGGTGGTATTGGCGTCTTTAAAGATACCAGAGCTTAAAAAAAGCCCTTCAATATAATTACGTCGGTAAAAATTGATCGTTAAATCAACCACTTCTTGCACCGTGAATGCAGCTCTTTTAATATCGTTGCTTTTACGGGTAACGCAATAAGCACAATCGTAAATACAAACGTTGGTGAGTAAAATTTTAAGAAGCGAAACGCAACGACCATCTTCGGTGTAGGAATGGCAAATACCCATTCCACTAGCGTCACCGAGGCCTTTGTTTTTATTCTTACGATTGCTCCCGCTTGATGCGCAAGAAACATCATACTTAGCGGCATCAGCCAAAATAGAAAGCTTTTCGTTGATTCGTTCAAAATTCATTAATCAAAATTACTAAAATAATTAGCTAAATAAAACTAAATTAATTAGTATTTGATTTGATATAGGTTTGGTAGCATTGAAAATAACTCGTTGTCCTATTGCTAGCCCTTAGTTTTGTAGTCGTTAAATTTCATTAAGCTCATTTTTAGAACTTTATAATTATTGTTTTTGATGATATTCGATATAAAACGATTAGAGTGCGGGAGTTTAAAATTAATAAGAAGATGAATCTTAGTCTTTTTTCCCTATTTTTAATAAAACACTATCGAAAATGGATATTAACGAACTTATAAAATCTTTTAAATATAAAATTGAAATTCCAATTAGGTTTTCAGATATGGATATGTTTGGTCATGCAAATAATGCCGTTTACCTTACATATTTTGAGCAAGCCCGATCAAATTACTGGCGAGATGTTATTAAATGGGATTGGAAAGCGACAGGAATTATTGTGGCTAAAGCACAAGTGGATTATGTACGTCCAATTATCTTAGACGAAAAGATTTTCGCTTACGTTAAAACCAGTAGGCTAGGAAACAGCAGCTGGGACATTGAATACGTTTTGGTCTGCGAAAAAGCCGATGGCACATTGTCTTTAAGAACGATGGGTAAAACCGTACAAGTTGCAATTAATTACGAAACCAATAAGCCCACACCAATTCCCGAGAAAGAGCGAGATTTAATGAAAACTTACGACAATATTTCGCTTAGCGAGTTGTAGAGCTTGTTAGTTAGTTAGTTAGTTAGTTAGTTAGTTAGTTTATTCAATCTTTACGCATTCAGTTACTCAATCACTCACTCCTTCTATCATTCAAAATTTATTCTAATCAAATAACTAAATCCGTAATAGAGCTCTAAAACCACGAGAGGCGTAGTAGGACTCGGCACCATTGTGGTAAGTAAAAACCTTTCCATAACGAAAGTCGCAAAATATTGCACCACCTAACTTTCTGATTTCGTCAGGTGTTTGTACCCAGCTAGATGTTTTGTTATCAAAGCCTCCCAACTTTTGTAGATTTTGGTATTGTTCCTCGGTTAAAAGTTCAACTCCCATTTCTCGCACTAAATCTTCTACACAATTTTTAGGCTTGTTTTCTTTTCTGGAATCTAGCGCTTTACGATCGTAACATAAACTGCGTCTTTCCTTTGGACTTTCCACCGAGCAATCACAAAAAACATACTCATTTATTTCACTATCGAACGCGATTACGTCAGGCTCGCCGCCGGTTAATTCCATTTCATTTAAAGACCATAATTAAAGGTCTGCATTCTCCAATTTATGTTGGATTTTTAGCCACTCTAAATCGGGATGCTTTAGCGTGTTTTTCTCAAAACGGATTTGAAGAATCTTTAAAATTTTTGTTCTTTGATCTGCAGACAATTGTTTTTCCATCAAAATTGGTTATTGTTAAAAAGGTGTTCAATACGTTCACTTACCCAATCATTCTGCCCTCATCCTCCAAGATATTATTTAACGCTACTTAGCTGACGTATCTTTTTACAATCCGTAGCTGATGGGTATATTTATTTTGATCTGACGAAAAAATGCCTTGATTATCAATTCTATCAATCTTCACCCTTCCAGAAGCATGAATAATTTGGCTGTTGTTTAACATAATACCAACATGTGTGATTTTGCCTTCTGCGTTATCAAAAAAAGCTAAGTCACCAGCTTTTGCTTCAGTCAAAAAATCAACTATTTCACCTTGTTCTGCTTGTTGCCAAGCATCTCTGTTCAAATTTAGCCCCAACATTTTAAAAACAATTTGAGAAAAACCAGAACAATCAATTCCAGCATGAGTTTTACCGCCCCACAAGTAAGGAACGTTTAAAAACATCTTTGCAGTTTCCATAACACTTCCTTCAAAATCTTCTGCATTCGGCATAAAAACATTGCTAGATATCACTTGGTAACGCTCGCTCGCTAAACTAAACTTCCCTTCATTATAATTAGGTAAGGCGGTTCCCGCGTGTAAATAAACGGGAGATTTAGCTGTTCCTTTCAGCACTAAAGTATTAACTTCATTAGTTAAGAAATTGGAGTCAATATTCAAACCTTCCGAAACATCAGCTGTTAGAGCAATCGCTTGTTTGGCATCTATCCAACCTATATAAGCATCACTTTGAGTTTTAATTTGCAACCACTCGTCTTGTTGTTCGAACGCTTCAAAAACATCCGCAAACAATAGCTGAGAAATCATTTCTGATTGATGAGATGGCTTTGCCCTTAAGGGGATTGATGATAAAATACATGTGCCTATAAAGTTTTCCATAGATCAATAAGGTGGTCTGAATTTTGCGTAATTTAATATAAATCAATATAACATGGAAAATTTACAAAAATTCGAGCGCATTTTACTAGCCGTCGACGATTCTAAATACGCATACCAAGCTGCAGAATATGGTTTTGCACTAGCTAAAAAACTAAATGCCTCTGTTTCTTTAGTACACATTACCCAAATTCCAATAGCTACAAACGTTACTGGCGACCCAATTTTAGGCGACACCGGTATGATTTTGCCAAATGTAATGGATATACAAAAAGAACACGCTGGAAAACTTTTTACCGATTTAAAGGCGAAATTTGCTACAGAAACCAATGTGGAAGAATATATTTTGATTGGAGATGTTACCAACGAAATTGTTTCGTTAGCCAAAGAACAAAATTTTTCAATGATTATAATGGGCACACACAGCAGAAAAGGTTTTGACCACTTCATTTCTGGATCCATTGCAGAAAGTGTTACTCGCCACGCAAATTGCCCTGTTTTGATTATTCCGTCGAACAATTAATTGTGCTTTATAATTTGCAAGCCATTATAACTTTAAAAATTACATCAATTTAAAAAGCTTATTCTAAATTAGCAAGGTTTATGATTATACACCTTTCTAATTTAGAAAATTTTAAAGCTAAAGCACAAGTTTGGGCATCAAGTTTTGAGGTATGCTGTGTCCTAGATTCAAATTTATATCCAGACAGATACACAAAATTCGATTTTGCCATTGGCGCAGCTGTCGAGAAGTTAGTAGAATCTGATTCGTTTTTAGAAATAACTGCATTTCAAGAAAAACATCAAAATAATTGGATTTTTGGAGGTTTTAGTTATGATTTAAAAAATGATATTGAGCCACTTAGCTCCAATAACCCTGATTATATCAAGTTTCCTACTGCATTCTTTTTCACACCAAAACATACGTTAATTTTAAAAGGTACACAGTTAGAAATCATCAGCGAAAGCGCTGCAGAAATTTGGAAAGCAATTGGTAATACGGTGCTTGAAAAACGAGAAGACAAGCGAAGGCTAACAATACAACAGCGGTTTACTAAGGCAAATTATATAAATACTGTGGAGCAAATCATCCAGCAGATTAGTATTGGAAATATTTACGAAACTAATTTCTGTATGGAGTTTTATGCTTTAAATGCGACAATACATCCATTAAGTACCTATCAACAACTAAATAGACAATCTCCCACTCCTTTCTCAAACTATTTTAAATGGTTTGATAGGCATATTATATCTGCGACTCCAGAACGTTTTTTAGCTAAAAGAGCAGAAAAACTGATCTCACAACCCATAAAAGGCACTGCTAAAAGAGGTGCTACCGTAGAAGAAGATGCTGAAATTATTAGGCAATTAAAAGAAAGCACTAAAGAACAACAAGAAAATGTGATGATTGTAGATTTGGTGCGAAACGACCTGACAAAGTCTGCGCAAGATGGGTCTGTAACGGTTGAAGAGCTATTTGGTGTAAATACTTTTAGACAGGTTCACCATTTAATATCTACGGTAACCTGTAATAAACACCCAGAAATAGACAGTATAAAATCAATACGAAACGCTTTTCCAATGGGCAGTATGACGGGTGCGCCTAAAATTAAAGCCATGAAATTAATGGAGCATTTTGAGCAAACCAAAAGAGGAATGTATTCTGGGGCGGTGGGCTACTTTTCTCCCGACGGAGATTTTGATTTTAATGTAATTATCAGAAGCATATTATATAATGAAACGGATAAATATCTCTCGTTTCAAGTTGGCAGCGCAATTACTTATTATGCCGTTCCTGAGTTAGAGTACGAAGAATGCTTATTAAAAGTTAAAGCGATACTGGCAGTTTTAGCTTAAAGCGATTTTCTGGTAGAATCTCTTTTTATAATGGTTGATGATAGACTTAAATTAACAAACTCTCCAGTTCCCTTACCTTCAATCTCGGCTAATAAAAGTTTAGCAGCTGTTTTTCCGATCTCAAAAGCTGGTTGTGAAATTGTTGATAACGAAGGATTTAACAACCTAGCTACATTTAGACAAGAGAAGGTGATTATTTTAATATCGTTAGGGATGTTTAAACCCAACTTATTACAAACATCGTAACAAGCAATTGCCAAACGCTCTATCGAACAAAAAATGGCATCCGGTTTTTTCTCTAAAATAAACTTAGTTAAATCTTCCAAATCTATTTCTTTAGACGGGATAAATGATTTAACCAATGAAAGATCTTTAGGTAAATTGTTTTTCTCTAAAACATCAAAGTAGGCTTTTTGTCTCTGATGCATAGTTGATAGCTTTTCGCCGGCTTTTAAAAATAAGATGCGTTTACAACCGCGGTTAACCAAGTGGCTTACTCCATCAAAACTACTTTCATAATCATCACTGTAAACCTTTGAGGCGCTAAAATCTTCAATAACCCGATCAAACATCACCATTTTAACGTTTCGGTCCACCAACTCTTTTAAATGATCAGAGTTATTGTTTTCAGAATTTACTGAAATCAACACCCCATCAACCCTACCTCCTATTAAATGATTGGTTATACGTACCTCTTTTTTATAATCCTCGTGAGTTTCATAAATAAGTACATAATAATCTTTTTCTTGGCAAATGGTTTCCACACCTTTAATTACCAAAGAGAAAAAGTTATTTGAAATCTCAGGAATAATTAAGGCAATAGTTTTACTAATATGTTTACGAAGAAATGCAGCGAAAGGATTAGGCTGGTAGTTTAGCTCCACCGCCAGCGCTTTTACTCGCTTCTTTGTTTCAACATTGATCTCGTAACTATCTGTTAAAGCCCGCGATACTGTAGAAACAGACAAGCCCAGCTTGCTTGCCAAATGCTTTAGCGTTACATTTTTCATATCTGAGCTATTGGTTAATTGATTTTATACGAAATTGTTAAAATTAATATTCTAGAGGCACTATCGGTTCCTTCTTACTCGTTGACATAATCATCATCGTTTGAAAAGTTTTTACAACCGATATCTTGCTTATCTTTTGCATAATTAGCTGCTCATAAGTTTTTATATCTTTTACATAAGCTTTTAACAAAAAATCATATTGGCCAGTTACATGGTGGCATTCAGTAATCTCCTTAATGGTCGCAATTTCATTTAAAAAAATTTCCCTCGTGTCTGGCTGGTGAAAGTCTAAAGAAACTTGGATAAACGTTTTGATTCCCAACCCTAGTTTCTCTTCATCCACCAAAGCATGATAGCTTTTGATGTAACCAGAGTTTTCAAGTTTTCTTACGCGTTCTAAAGTTGGTGCCGGAGACAATCCGATATGTTGTGATAGTTGCAGGTTAGTTATCCTGCCGTTTTCCTGTAAAATCTTAAGAATATTGAAATCAATTTTATCCAGCTCCATAGTTGATGATTTAATACAAAATTAGATTTATTCCTCATATACCAAATTAAATTTTAAAAAAGAGCGGTTTTATTTCGACATATTTTCTCAAAGTAAGATTCTTAGATTAGTCTAAAAAAAAATATTGATATTTTTTAATAATTTATTAGCTTTGTCTTTACCAAGAAACCGCATCAATTTCTTTTCTACGATTTCTCACACGGTAGTTGTTATTTTAACATTATAGATGAGTTTAAACGAGGATTTAAAATCGCTTAGCGAAGTTCACGGGAGCGTGATCACGGATAAAAGAAAAGGTTGGAAACGGATATTAGCATTTTTAGGTCCCGCTTATTTAGTTAGCGTAGGATATATGGACCCAGGAAACTGGGCAACAGATATTGCAGGTGGATCGCAGTTTGGGTACAAATTGATTTGGGTACTTTTAATGTCCAACTTAATCGCTTTACTTTTACAGTCATTGAGTGCTCGCTTAGGTATTGTTGGTGGGATGGATTTGGCCCAAGCTTCAAAAAATGCCTATCCTAAATGGGCAAATTTTCCATTATACATTTTAGCAGAAATAGCTATCGCCGCTTGTGATTTAGCAGAAATTATAGGGATGGCAATAGGTTTAAACCTGTTATTCGGTATCCCTTTAATATGGGGAATTAGCGTTACTATCCTTGATACTTTATTACTTCTTTTTCTGATAAAACGAGGGATGCGCTCTTTAGAGTTATTTATCGTTTCAATGGTTTTTATCATTGGTCTTGCTTTTTTTGTAGAGATGCTTATTGTTGAGCCTGTATATGGAGATGTGATCAAAGGATTGGTGCCTTCTAACTTAAATGGAAGCGCTTTGTATATTGCTATTGGTATTATTGGTGCCACTGTGATGCCACACAACTTGTACCTACACTCAGCTTTAGTGCAAACCCGCAAATTCGACCGATCAACGACCGGAATTAAAGACGCTCTGAAATTTAATTTTATTGATACCACCATTGCTTTAAACCTTGCTTTCTTTGTAAATGCAGCCATTTTAATACTGGCCGCCGCGGCGTTTTACGCTAATGGTTACCACGAAGTCGCAGAGATTCAAGATGCTTTTGTGTTGCTGGAAAACATATTTGGAAAGGCTGCTCCCACACTTTTTGCCATCGCTTTAATTGCGGCAGGCCAAAGCTCTACAATAACCGGAACCCTTGCAGGACAAATTATTATGGAAGGCCACTTAAACATTCGCATTCAACCTTGGTTACGCCGATTAATTACTAGATTAATTGCAATCGTTCCAGCTTTTTGTACCATCCTGTTTTTTGGTGAAGATTCTTTAGGAAGTTTATTAATTTTTAGTCAGGTAATCTTAAGCTTACAATTAGGTTTTGCAGTTATTCCACTCATACATTTTAACTCCGATAAAAAATTAATGGGTGCATTTACCATTAAAACGTGGGTAAAAGTTTTAGCATGGCTAAGTTCTGCAATTATCGTATACCTAAATATTCATTTAGTTGTAGAGGAGCTTACTAGTTGGTTAAATGGCGGAGCAAATAAAACTGTAGTATATTTAGTGGTATTACCTTTTCTACTAGCTTGTTTAGCCTTGTTGGTTTATGTTTTTATTCATCCCTTTGTTACAAAACGAAAAGAGAACAAAAAGCTGGTGCCTCATGGGCAAGCAGTTGGTTACATTAATAATTTAGTTATTGAATACAAGCATATCGGTATTACCACTGATTTCTCATCAAACGATCAAAAAATAATAAATAATGCTTTGTTGCAAGGCGGCGAAAGTGCGAGCTACACATTTATACATGTGGTTGAAACTGCGGCGGCTAGATACCATGGAAAAGACGTTTTAGACCAAGAGACCATCTTAGACGAGGAAAATTTAAAGAAATATACTACTGACTTAATTGCTTTGGGCTTTAAAGCTGATTATAAAATTGGCTATGGAAGTACTGCAAATGCGATCGCTAAAATTGTAAACGATTCTGAAATAGACTTTTTAGTGATGGGTGCACACGGCCATAAAGGGATTAAGGATTTAGCTTTCGGCACAACCGTTGAAAGTGTTAGACATAAAATCCGAGTTCCCGTTCTAATTATAAACTAGTTTCAGCTGCTGGTTATCTATGGCATTTTGAGAGTTTATTCAAGATTCTAAAAATGCTTATTGAATATTTTTCAAGTGTTGACTTTACATCAAAATATAAATTATATTTGAGGACAATAAAACACCTGATAATCTAGTTTGATATAAAATTTCAATCAAAGATCTTGAGTAGAAAAAATAAAATGGTAGCGCTCAATCGCTACTATAAAATTACTAAGTTTTATGACTTTTTAAAAAGTACTGCAATAAAAGGCGGTATTACTATCGCAGTTTTTGTGGTGATTTTTGTTATCCTAGATTATTTCTTTTTAGATACCAAAGCAATATTTGATGCATTAGTAAATAATTACTCTAAAGAGTTTATTTTAATAACCTTTTACATTTCTGAAACCATTCTAGGACTTTTACCACCAGAGATTTTTATTGCTTGGAGTGCTAAAATGAGTCGTCCTTGGCTTTATCTTACAGGTTTAGCTGCGCTTTCTTATTTGGGAGGTATAACAGCTTACTATTTAGGAAAGTTAACTTTTTTAATACCTGCTGTTAAAAATTATATTGAGAATAAAATTGCAGTCCATATTAAAAACCTACGTAAGTGGGGAAGTGTTTTTGTGGTGGTTGGCGCCATGTTGCCCTTGCCTCATTCTATTGTAAGTTTTGCCTGCGGTTTAATCAACTACAATTTTAAACATTACCTGCTTTGGGCACTTTTCAGATTCTTACGTTTCTATATCTACGCCATCGTAATCTTTAGCGTAATCTAAAATTTCTTAAAGAACTCATTTAAAAAAGTGCATAAAAAAATCCCTTTTCTATATTAGAAAAGGGATTTTGCTTTGTTAATAAAGCTTTTATCTTTTATTGATTTCAACGTATTCTCTATCATTTTCACCAACGTAAATTTGACGTGGACGACCAATTGGATCACCATTCTCTCTCATTTCTTTCCATTGCGCAATCCATCCTGGTAAACGACCTAAAGCAAATAACACCGTAAACATTTCTGTTGGGAAGCCTAATGCTCTATATATAATACCCGAATAGAAATCTACATTAGGGTATAATTTTCTTTCTACAAAATAAGGATCGTTTAAAGCTACTTCTTCTAGTTTTTTAGCGATATCTAAAACAGGATCATTGATGCCTAGTTGCACTAAAATATCATCACAAGCTTTCTTAATAATTTTTGCTCTGGGATCAAAGTTTTTATAAACTCGGTGTCCAAAGCCCATCAATCTAAAAGAATCGTTTTTATCTTTCGCTTTGTTAACCCATTTATCAACATCGCCACCATCATTTTTTATTTTTTCGAGCATCTCAATCACTGCTTGGTTTGCACCGCCATGTAACGGACCCCAAAGTGCAGAACAACCTGCAGATATAGATGCATATAAATTACAATCAGAAGAACCCACTATTCTTACAGTAGATGCTGAGCAGTTTTGCTCATGATCAGCATGTAAAATCAGTAGTTTGTTCATTGCGTCTACGACCACATCGTCTATAACTACCTCTTCGGTACGTTGACCAAAAGTCATGTTCAAAAAGTTAGTTACATAATCTAATTTATTTTTAGGATAAATTACCGGATGGCCTAAAGACTTTTTATAAATCCAAGAAACAATAGTTGCCATTTTAGCCAACAACTTAATAATTGTTAGATCAAACTCTTCTTTTGTTGCATGAGGATCTAAAGATTCAGGATAAAAAGCAGATAACGAACATACTAATGATGATAGCTGACCCATTGGATGTGATTTTGACGGAAATCCATCAAAAAACTTCTTCATATCCTCATGAACCAACGTATGGCGACTAATCTGATGTTGAAAATCTTGTATTTGCGCTTGGTTTGGTAAAGAACCGTAGATAAGTAAGTAAGCAACTTCTAAAAACGTTGATTTTTCTGCTAACTGCTCTATCGAATAACCTCTATATTTTAGAATTCCCTTTTCTCCATCTAAAAAGGTGATTGCACTTTTAGTTGCGCCTGTATTTTTAAAGCCACTATCTAATGTCACATAACCTGTTTGATCTCTGAGCTTAGCTATATCTATAGCTTTCTCGTTTTCAGTACCTTCAACAATTGGTAAATTGTAAGTAATTCCGTCTAATTTAAGTTCCGCAGTTTCTGACATATAGTGATTTTTCGCTTTGTTACAAATTTAAATATTTATGTGAATAAGCAACCATCAATATTCAAATAAATCAACCTTATTTTACGTTTAAAATGGTTTTTTAACACTATTTCAACAAAAAACAGTGATTAATTTTATAAGTCACATCGTTAAATAAAAATAAACATTACTTAATCCGCGATTTCAACCAAATTTGGCGTTTAAGACCGAGGGAAATTAATTGTATAAAAAAATCTAAGTATAAATATTTAACGTATAAAAACACGAAGACGTTTTCTTTGATAAATTCTAGACCAAAAATAATTAGATCAACTTACATTTAGCTAGTTGCATTGGGCTTGGGTAACTCAATCCATCGGCCTATACGCCATAAAAACTCTTCTGAATAAGTTAAACGGTATGATCCATATTACACTAAGGGTGGTTTAAATAAATCAAACGTATTAATTCCTGATTATCATAAATCTCATCTAGTTAATCAAGCTAAAAGCAGGTGCTATTATCTAAATCGATTTATTCTGTAACCGATACTTTAACGGAGTTACACCCATAGTCTTACTAAATAACCTAGAAAAGTAATGAACATCAAAAATCCCTAATTTGTAAGATATTTCTTTTACCAAAGTGTTGCTATATTTTAGATATTCGCAGGCTTTTTGAATTTTAATATCGTTATAAAAAGTCATGGGAGAAACGCCTGTTATGCGTTTAAAAACAGAAGAAAAATGGGATACAGATAGATTGACATTATCAGCAATCTGATTGAGGTTAAGATTTTTATCTACATTTTCTTTCATAAACTGCATACTGCTGTTGATCAAAAGTTGAAATTTATCAACCTTACCGCTGTTATCCGTCGTAATCAGAACAAACGAGGATACCAAATTGAGCAAACACATATTAATCATAATCAGGTTTTCTTGTCCATACCCTTGCTCTAAAAATCTATAAATTTTGTTAAAAAGCTTAACCCGTTCATCATTATAAGGCAGATAGCCTTTGTACGATTCTGCTGATTTAATGAATATATCTGCTATTTCTTGAACTGCATCACCTTTAAAAAAAAACCGATAAATTGTCCAAGGTTTAATTTTATCCGCATAGTAAGAGAACGGTGTATGTGATGGAATAAGAAAAAAATCGCCTGGAGAGATGTGAAAAGTTTTATGGTTAATGACAGCAACGCCATAACCTTTTACACAGTAAATTAAAACATACTCCTCCCTCCCATCATTTTCTTCAATAAACTGATATTTAGCATCAGGGAAAAAGCCAACTCGCGTGAAGTAGCCATTTTTAGAAGATGGGTGTTTAGCGGAATACCCAGCTATAGCATCTTCTGATAACTCAATTAGTCGTTGCCCCGCGAAACCTTGCTTTTTTTTAGCCATTTGCTATTGTATTTAATCAACCATTCATTTGAAAATCAATACCATAAAACTGCGTAAAATAATCCAACATTAACATAAAATAATCTACTTTTTTCTTTTAAGCATGTGATACCTTGTCGACATTAAATTTCGGGTAAATTTATAATCAATTATTTAAGCTTAAGATAGAAACCAAACTGTACAATGAAAGATCTCCAAAGTCTTGTAAAAAGCATTTTTATTAAAACATTCAATGAAGAACCATTGGTAATTTGTTCGCCTGGTAGGGTAAACTTAATTGGTGAACACACCGATTATAACATGGGGTTTGTATTACCTGCTGCAATAAACAAAGCGGCTTATATTGCGATTTCAAAAAGAACAGATAACACCATTTCGCTGGTTGCAGCTGATTTGGACGAAGTTTACACTACCGACGTTTTAAAACTTGATTACTCGGACAAAGGCTGGCCTAATTATGTAATTTGTATTGTTGATCAGTTACAAAAAATAAATAAAAACGTTAATGGATTTAACGCGGTAATTTCTGGTGATGTACCTTTAGGAGCTGGTATGTCTTCATCCGCTGCTTTAGAATGTGCAACTATTTTTGGCTTAAACGAAATATTCGATTTATCGCTGGAAAAAATGCAAATGGTAAAGTTGGCTCAAAAGGCCGAAAACGAATTTGTAGGTGTAAACTGCGGAATTATGGATCAGTTTGCCAGTGTTTTTGGAAAAAAAGGTCACGTAATAAAATTAGACTGCCGTTCATTAGAATACGAATATGTGCCGTTTGAGTTAAAAGGAATTAAAATCGTTTTGTTTGATTCGATGGTAAAACACTCCTTAGCATCATCAGAGTATAATGTAAGAACCAGTCAATGTAGCGAAGGCGTCTCAATCATCCAAAAGAAATATCCTGAAGTAAAAACCTTGCGTGACGCAACCATTGAAATGGTTGAGGAGTGTTTAGCTAACGAAAGCAGTGATATTTACGGTAGGTGTAAATACGTTGTTGAAGAAAACAACCGATTATTAGCCGCCTGCCAGGATTTACAGGAAAATAAAATTGCCGATTTCGGACAAAAAATGTACGAAACACATACCGGTTTAAGTGAACTTTACGAAGTGAGTTGCCCTGAACTTGATTTTATTGTAGCCTGTACAAAAAAAGAAGATGGAATTTTGGGTGCAAGAATGATGGGTGGTGGTTTTGGCGGCTGTGTAATCTCGTTGGTAAAAGAAGACCAATTAGAAGGTATTGTACAGCGCATCAAAGAAGCTTATTTCAATAAAATGAACATTGGAATGAATGTTTATATCACTCAAATTGAAGAAGGAACACACATTATAAAGTAAAATGAGTTTTAATTTCGAAGAACATCCACATAAAAGATTAAATATATTAACGGGCGACTGGATTTTAGTTTCGCCACACCGCACTAAAAGACCCTGGCAAGGGAAAGTTGAAGCTATTGCAAATACACAACGCCCAAGCTATGATGAAAAATGCTATTTATGCCCTGGTAATACAAGATCTGACGGAACTGTAAACCCAAAATATACCGTTCCGTATGCTTTTACTAATGATTTTTCATCCTTACTAAAAGATACGCCAGATGGTGGCATAAATACAAATGGTTTATTGCAAGCAAAAAGTGAAAAAGGTATTTGTAGGGTTATCTGTTTTTCGCCTCGACACGATTTAACCTTACCACAAATGGAGGTTAAGGATATTGTGGAGGTGATTAACGTTTGGAAGCAAGAGTTTCAGAAATTGAGTAAAAACGAATGGATTAAATACATTCAAATTTTTGAAAACAAAGGAGATATTATGGGTTGTAGCAACCCTCATCCACATGGGCAAATTTGGGCGCAAAGTAGTGTTCCGGTAGAACCAGCTAAGGAAACTGTGAAATTGGCAGACTACTTTAAAGAGAACAAGCAAAGTTTGTTAACTGCTTATTTAGCTGAAGAAGAAAAAACCAAAGAACGAGTAATTGTAGAAAATGAACATTTTGTGGCTTTGGTTCCATTTTGGGCAGTTTGGCCTTATGAAACTATGGTTGTAAGTAAGAGACAAGTTCAATACACACATGAGTTTAACGAAGCTGAAACGCTAGCGTTAGCAGAAATTTTACAAGCTTTAACCATTCGTTACGATAATCTTTTTGAAACATCCTTTCCTTACTCTTCTGGCATACACCAAGCTCCGGTTAATGACGGAGAACATCCAGAATGGCATTGGCACATGCATTTTTATCCACCCTTATTACGTTCGGCAACGGTTAAAAAGTTTATGGTAGGTTACGAGATGATGGCGAATCCGCAGAGAGACATTACTGCTGAACAAGCTGCGAAGAAACTGAGGGAACTTTCGAGTACTCATTATTTAACCAAGTAACTTTTACTGAAAAGATCTTCTTTAAATTGTTTAAAGGAGATCTTTTTTAACGTTTAGATTTGATTATTTTTGAGTGATTCTTTTAATCTCAATAGTGTTTTGTTGTCGCTGATACCAATCGTTAAAAACAAGCTCATATTCTCCTATTTCGAAAGTTCCGAAATCAAATTCCTTATATTTTTCAAAAAGCTTTAAAAACCCTTTGATATTTTGTAATGGCTTTTTAAAACGCATAGTTGTGGAATGGGCGGTCTGAATTTTATAACGCCCGTCTAAAGAGTTTTCTAAATGCGATTTGGCAAAGTTTTCTCTTAAATTATTTCTTAATTTTTCGAGGTTAAAACCAGTCGGAAAACCTTTTACTAAAACACCAGATTGCGCAGTAGTTAAACCTTTCATCGCTATTTTAAATTTACCAATATTTCCTAAACTCTCTTCAACCACCTTAATGTAATCTCCCTTGCTTACTTTCTCTATATTAAAACCAGCATAACAAGTAACGATGGACATAACAGTGATATGCATATCTGATATGGGATAACAGTATTGGTTGGGTTCAATTGTGGCAAATTCTTGCAGCATTTCTGCAATGTTTTTTTTTACAACCGCATTTGGTCTGATGAGTAGCGTGAGACCTCTCCTATTATCCGTCTCGTCGTCAACTATATGATCCAAGCTAAGCTTGTTCTCTCCAATTTGGGGCAAAGATTCTGCAAGCATTTCATTATAAATTGTATTTAGATCCATTGGTAAGAGAAATCAGAAAACGCTGAAAAGAAACATTATTTCACACTTCCAGCTCTTGAAAAGTATTTATAGGTATAAGGATTTCTTAATTTTTCAAGCATCACCCCTCTCCTAGTGCTGGCATGCACATAATAGCCGTTTTGCAGATAAACCCCTACATGACTAAACTTTTTTCCATCGAAATCAAAAAAAACTAAATCACCTTCTTTTAGTTGGTTTTCATATTTTCTTTTAATGATTTCTACTTGCTTACTCGTCATCCGCGGAATTTCTTTTCCGTAAATATCTTTGTAAATCAGGTAAACTAGACCAGAACAGTCTACTCCTCGCTTAGTTAACCCTCCGAATTGATATTTAGTACCTTCCCAATCATCAATGAAGCTGTATAAGTCACCATTTCTAATATGTTTTTTGGAAACATCCATCGCTTCAGCGTATTTGTTAGCTATCTTATTAGAAGGTTTTTCAAAACTAGCTTTAGGCGAACTTGAAATGATTTTCTTTGATTTACACGCAGTAAATGTGAGTAAAAGTATAGCGTAGAGCGTAAAAGGTATTAAGAATTTGCGAAATCTAAATGTGAAATATTTAAGTTGTGTGCTAAATTTGTTTACGATCATGTTAAGAGTTTTTCAAAACCTTCTGAATTTCATCCAGTTTCATTAAAGCTTCTACAGGAGTTAACGTATTTACATCTAAATTATTTAAAACATCTCTAATTTTTATTAAAACAGGATCGTCAAGTGAAAACATTTGAAGTTGCACCGGTTGCCTCTGCAACTTCATTAAACTGGCTTTTACATGTTCCCCGCCAGTTCTTTCATTCTCTAATCGTAATAAAATTTCATTTGCTCTTTTTAAAACCGAAGCCGGCATACCCGCCATTTTAGCAACATGAATTCCGAAACTATGTTCACTTCCACCTGGCACCAATTTACGTAAGAATATTACTTTATTACCCACTTCCTTTACCGAAACATTGAAGTTTTTTATCCGGTTGAAAGAATTACTAAGTTCGTTTAATTCGTGGTAATGCGTTGCAAATAAAGTTTTAGCTTTTGCTATTGGATGATTGTGTAAGTATTCTGCAATAGACCATGCGATAGAAATACCATCATAAGTGGAAGTTCCGCGGCCAATTTCGTCCAACAAAATCAAACTTCTGTCTGATAAGTTATTCAAAATGCTTGCAGTTTCATTCATCTCCACCATGAAGGTTGATTCGCCCGACGATAAATTATCTGATGCTCCTACTCGTGTAAAAATCTTATCTACAATACCTATAGAAGCCTCTTTTGCCGGGACGAAACTTCCCATTTGTGCCATTAAAACAATCAACCCTGTCTGCCGTAGCAAGGCAGATTTACCCGCCATGTTTGGTCCCGTAATGATGATGATCTGTTGCGAATCATTATCTAAATAAACGCTGTTGGTAATATATTCCTCGCCCAAAGGCAAATGTTTTTCAATTACAGGATGTCTTCCACCCTTGATATCCAATAGCTTATCACTACTGATCTTAGGTTTTACATAATGATTCTTTTGAGCTGTTTCTGCAAAACAAAGCAAAACATCCAATTGTGCTATTAAATAAGCGTTCAGCTGGATAGGCTTAATAAAATCAGCAATACTTGCTACCAAATCGGTAAACAAGCGGGTCTCAATAGCTAATATTTTTTCTTCGGCACCTAAAATTTGATCTTCGTATTCTTTAAGCTCTGGTGTAATATAACGTTCGGCGTTTACCAAAGTCTGTTTACGAATCCACTCTTGCGGAACTTTGTCTTTATGTGTATTGGAAACCTCTAGATAATAACCAAAAACATTATTGAAAGCTATTTTTAGCGATGTAATTCCAGTAATTTCGGCTTCTCGCTTTTGTAATTGTAACAGATAATCTTTGCCACCAAAAGCTATTTGACGCAGATGGTCTAATTCAGCGTTTAACCCGTCAGCCATTACTTTACCTTTATTTAAAGCAACAGGCGGATCAGCATACAACTCATTTTCTATTCTTTCCTTAATGGATGCGCAAAGATTTATCTGCTCAGCAATTCGTTTAACGGCATCTTGTTCCACATTTCCGCAGTGAACTTTAACCTCTGCAATGGCTACCAGAGCTCGTTTAAGCTGAATAATTTCTCTAGGATTGGTTTTCTGTAAACCAATTTTTGAAATTAGGCGTTCTAAATCACCTATCTGCCTTATGTATCCTTGCAACTGATTCCTCAGTTCTACTTTTTTGTAAAAAAACTCAACAACAGCCAGCCTTTCTTGGATCGGCTTTTCGTTCTTCAATGGCATTACCAACCATTTACGTAGCATTCTGGCACCCATAGCGCAAGAAGTATGGTCTAAAACATCAATTAAAGTTTTTGCGTTCTCATTGTTAGAGCCTATAAGTTCCAAGTTTCTGATGGTAAATTTATCTAACCACATGTAACGTTCTTCCTCTATGCGGGAGATATTGCTAATGTGAAGCAACTGTCTGTGTTCCGTTTCGCCTAAATAGTGTAAGGCTACTCCTGCGGCAACAACGCCCAGTTGTAAACGCTCAATACCAAAACCTTTTAAAGATTTAACTTCAAAATGTTTCAGTAACGTTTCTTGTGCGTAATCGGCGGTAAAAGCCCAATCATCAAGCGTATACGTATAAAAGCTAGTCCCAAAAGTTTCGGTAAAATCTTTTGATTTGGCTTTAGAAAAAATCACTTCGCTCGGCTTAAAACTTTGCAAAAGTTTATCAATATATTCCGAATTACCTTGTGCAACCAAAAACTCACCCGTAGAAATATCTAGAAACGATGCACCAATGGTTTGTTTTTCAAAATGTAAACACGCTAAGTAATTATTAGATTTCTGCTGAATAATATTATCACTGTAAGCCACTCCTGGCGTTACCAATTCGGTTACACCACGTTTAACAATCCCTTTCGCAGCTTTTGGGTCTTCCAACTGATCACAAATAGCTACCCGTTGCCCCGCTCTTACCAGTTTGGGTAAATATGTTTCTATGGAATGATGCGGAAAACCAGCCAATTCAATATGAGAAGCAGCTCCGTTTGCTCGCTTAGTGAGTACAATTCCTAAAATTTGCGAGGCTTTGATGGCATCCTCTCCAAAAGTTTCGTAAAAATCACCAACTCTAAACAATAATAACGCACCTGGGTATTTAACCTTTATCTGGTTGTATTGCGTCATTAAAGGCGTCTCTTTATCTTTAATTTTTACCAAGGAATCTGTATTTTTTGAAATGCAAAGTTAAAAATTAAAGTTAGCCCTTTTAGATTGTGGATAATTTAGCTATTGTGGAAAGGATGAGTAGGCGAAAAGTTTAGTTAAATGCTAAAAGGTAAGCTTACTTTGAAAGTACTGCCCTTACCTAATTCACTTTCCACAGTTACTTCACCTCCAATTTTTCTCAAAAGCTCTTTAACAATAAACAAACCTAAGCCAGATGAACTTTCTGAATTTGTTGGTCTGTTGTTAAGCTTCACAAATTTTCCGAAAAGCATAGGGAGTTCCCCATCACTAATACCAGGACCCTCATCTCTTATGGAGATTAAAAAATGACTGTCTGTGTGATTTAACGTAACGTACACTTGCTTTTTGAACGACGAAAATTTTAATGCGTTAGAAATTAGGTTGTAAAGTACTCGTTTTAAAAAGTTTATATCTGTTTTAATAATCGATTTTGTGCCTTCAAATTTGTAATTAAGCGTTATTGATTTTGTTTCTGCAGCCTGAGCAAAGTCTTTTAAATTCGCTTTTACAAATTCATCAAGATCGAAATCTTCCAAATAATTATTGGTAGAGAAAGTCTCCATATTGTTAAGTGTTTCCATCTGATCTAGCAAATGAAAAACATAATCTAAGCTTTTATTGAAAATACTAATCAACTCCTCGCTATCTGGATCACGAGCAAAATCTTGAAACAGATACGAAAGCATTTTTATATTGCTTAACGGCGATTTCAAATCGTGAACTAAGATTTGTGTCAATTGATTATTCTCGTCAATTAAAACTTCTAATGCCCTATTTTTTGCTTCTAGTTCGATATTCTTTTTCCTTAAGCTTTCTTTATAATAGGTGCGGTTTAAATGTTGACTAATCCACTCATTAAGATATGACAATAAATCAAATTCTTGGTTACTGTAGCCATCACGTCGAATTTCTCTTGAAGAAAAGTTTAGAGTCCCCATTTCTTGATTCTCAAACTTTAGCGGTATAGCGATATAGCTTTTAACCTTCAAAAGTTGGCAACATGGCAACTGACTGTAAGGAGAGTTTTCGACATCTGGCAGCGCTAGAATTTCCCCGTCGTTTACAGCATAGTAACAAAAAGTATCCTTGTGATTTGTCACAGAATCAAAATCTATTTCATAAGGCAGTTCGGAGTATATACTATGTACTGTATATTGATTATCGTTAAGCAAACAGATTATTCCTAACTCTGCTTTGAAAATTTCGCATGCAGATTTTAATAATTTTTGTAAAGAGTCTTCTTTGTTTTCTAAAAGAATTGAAGTTAACTTATAAATACTGTTTATATGCTGTGCGTCGCTTGCATTGCTGAGGGGCATGAATTCTATTAAATTGGTTGTGTGTGTGTGTTTATAAATGCAATATATCGATTTATATCTTATTGTAATTATTAAGAAATGTTTTTTTAGTTATTAAATTGATGTTAGTGTATGAAATATTAAAAAAAACGATTAGCGCTGGCGAATTGTGCTATCCTTACCAAATAAAAAATTCTAAACTAAATTATTGACAAAAACAACTTCGGTTTTTGCTAAATTTGACCTTACCTATTAAAGGAGTGTAAATTTAACTCTCGAGATTAGCTTACCTTAATATTAAGTAAATTGTTTACAGGAATTATTGAAACATTAGGAGAGATTACACACCTAAGTAAAGAGCAAAGTAATTTACACATCACGGTTAAATCTACCCTCTCAAAAGATTTACAGATAGACCAATCTGTAGCGCATAACGGGGTTTGTTTAACAGTAGTTGGCTTAAAAGATGACGAGTACACGGTAACTGCTATTGACGAAACTTTAAAGAAAAGCAATATTGGAGGCTTAAAGGTTGGTGATTTGGTGAATTTAGAGCGCTGTATGCAGATGAACGGCCGTTTAGACGGGCACATTGTACAAGGACATGTAGACCAAACCGCAAAATGTATTAATTTAGAAGAAGCAGACGGAAGCTGGCTTTTCACTTTTGAGTATAATGCTGACAAGGGAAATGTGACTGTAGAAAAAGGTTCGGTATGTGTAAACGGGATAAGTTTAACGGTGGTGAATTCCGGTAGTAATACTTTTTCTGTAGCGATTATCCCTTATACCTTTGAACACACCAATTTACAGGGTGTTAAAATAGGGGATTTTGTGAATATAGAGTTTGATATTATTGGTAAGTATGTTGCTAAGATGATGGGAAGGTAAATTATTTTAACTGGTAAATTTTACGACAGCACAAGTCAGCCTTCACTCATCTCTACTGCACTAAGACTTGCGTTAGGGACAGTTGCACATTTTCCTCGTCATTTCGATGAGGTACGAAGAGAAATCTGTTTGTTCCTTAAACATAACCAAGCGACTGCACATTTCACCTTCATTTCGATGATGGAAAATCTCTAATAAAATAAACACTCATTAGATATTATAATCTTCAAAAGCCCAAGTCTCTTTGCACTCAAATTACGATCTTACAAGACATGCGTTAGATATTTAGCGACGGCTATTAAGTATTTTTTTTCTAGAAATGATAGCCTATAAACTCACCAAAAGGAAAAACTAAACTACATTTCAACGTGATTTTGTTTCTTTGTATCAATAACTGGTGGTGGGAATTTTATGTTGCCATCTAGTTCCGGTTTTCCTATTAATCTTTTCATATTAATAGGAAATGATAAGGTATCGGGTGACCTTACAAGGTTGAAATTTTCAGTTGAACTAAAATAATAAATATAATACTCCATTAATTCTTTCGGTAAACTTTCTTCTCGGCCTCGAATATTTTTAATCTTATTGTTGTCATAAACCACATATAGTTCAGTTGAAAGATCGTCAACTGTGTGATCATAGACGCTGTCGAGCTTTTTATAATTTATCCTTTCAAGATTTAAGGTTAAAGAGTCCCATAAGCTTTGCGAGATAGTTCCGGTAAAATATCCGGAATTTTTGGTATAATCTATTCCATGGTACTTAACATTTAATGTACTATTTATATCTATTACTTGAACTGCACACTTGCCATAACAGCCACCTGTTGCAAATATTATTCGATTTACACTATTTTTTTCAGAAGCACAAGAGCTAGATATAAGGGTTAAAATAAATAAGAGATTAAAGAGTTTTGATTCGACTAGATTACCCATAAATAGTGTTTTTCTTAAACATCCTAACTCAACCCACGTCATAAGTCAAAACCGCACTCACAACTTTCCCATCAAAACCATCAACTTCCGCAACCTCTTCTAAAAACAAGTCCCAATCACCATCAGCAAATAAATTACCTTCGTATTCTTTAGTATCATCATGGTAATGGAAAAACCACTCATCTGTTTCGTCTAAACCGTCTACGGTATAAGAGCGTACAGAAAAACCATCGTCGGATATCTGAATA
Source organism: Sphingobacteriales bacterium (assembly GCA_038243635.1). Classification (GTDB taxonomy): domain Bacteria; phylum Bacteroidota; class Bacteroidia; order Sphingobacteriales; family Sphingobacteriaceae; genus Pseudopedobacter. Next base: position 111,313 of record JBBSQW010000001.1, on the reverse strand, counting down.
ATCCAGTTGTTAGAAAATTCACCAACAGAACTAGTAATCCCCAACTCAATTTCATAATCAAATTCAAAATCGGGTAAGTTTTCTATAAAACGTTTAATCGAAACTGCTTTTTCAGCGTCCTCCTTAACTATAATATCTTTATCTTCTACCAATTGATAAAACTCTAAAAGATAATTCTGATAACGCAACAATAAACCTCTGTAAGTAGAATTCATAGTAAACAAATTTAAGATAAAAGCTAGCTTTACGAAGATAAAAATATAGTAGCTTATTTCTTTTGTGTGGTAAAAATTTAAATACGCTGTTAAAAGGAAAGCTTAAATGCAACGGATCAAAGTATTACATATACTAGGTAGCGGAAAAATAAAAATAAATGGATCCTTTAAAATTCATTGCCTACGATAGCTCGAAATCGAAAAAAAAACCTAATTTTGCATCCCGTACAAACACATTTAAAAAGCACTATTCTTTTTTCCTTTTTAAATGGTTAAAAACAACAAAATCCAACATGACTAAGTATATTTTTGTTACGGGGGGCGTTACATCGTCTTTAGGAAAAGGTATTATTTCCGCATCATTAGCTAAACTTTTACAGGCCCGAGGTTACCGCGTAACTATCCAAAAGTTTGATCCATATATTAATATTGATCCGGGAACTTTAAATCCTTATGAACATGGTGAATGTTATGTTACGGAGGATGGTGCTGAGACGGATTTAGACTTAGGTCACTACGAACGTTTTTTAAACGTACCAACTACGCAAGCTAATAATATTACGACTGGAAGAATTTACCAAAACGTGATTAATAAGGAGAGAGAAGGCGCTTATTTAGGTAAAACAGTACAAGTTGTACCCCATATTACCGACGAGATTAAACGTAATATGCGTTTATTAGGTGAAACAGGCGATTATGATATTGTGATCACAGAACTTGGTGGAACAGTTGGCGATATAGAATCTTTACCTTTTATAGAGGCTGTTCGTCAGTTTAAGTGGGAAGCAGGTGCAAACAATGCCATTGTAATTCACTTGACGCTAATCCCCTATTTAGCGGCTGCTGGAGAACTTAAAACAAAACCAACTCAACACTCCGTTAAAATGCTGTTAGAATATGGTATCCAGCCAGATATATTAGTTTGCCGAACCGAACATCATATTTCTCAAGATATCAGAAAAAAAATTGCTTTGTTCTGCAACGTTAATATCAATGCGGTAATTGAATCTGTAGATGCAAAAACAATTTACGATGTACCGCTTTTAATGTTAAAAGAGCAATTAGACCGCACCGTACTTTCAAAATTAAAGCTTCCATTAAAAAATGAGCCCGATTTAGAAAGCTGGAAAGAGTTTTTGGGACATTTAAAAAACCCAACATCAGAAATCAAAGTTGGTTTGGTTGGTAAATACGTTGAGCTGCCAGATGCTTACAAATCTATTATAGAAGCTTTTATACATGCTGGTGCGCAAAACGAGTGTAAAGTTAGGGTGGAGTTTATCCCTTCAGAAAGTCTTAATTCAGAAAATGTAAAAGCCAAACTTGGTAATTTAGATGGTGTTTTAGTTGCCCCTGGCTTTGGTGCTCGTGGTATTGAAGGTAAAATTACCGCTATACAATATATAAGAGAACATAACATTCCATTCTTTGGTATTTGTTTGGGAATGCAATGTGCAGTTATTGAATTTGGTAGAAACGTTTTAGGTTTAAAAAACGCTCATAGTACAGAGATGGACGAAAACACCGAAGAGGATGTGATTTCGATCATGGAAGACCAAAAGAAAGTGACCTTAAAAGGAGGTACTATGCGTTTAGGCGCTTATGCTTGCGAACTTAAAAAAGGCACAAAAGCACATGCGATTTACGGGAAATCAAAAATTAGCGAGCGACATAGGCACCGTTACGAGTTTAACAACAAGTTTTTGAAAGCTTACGAAGAAGCGGGAATGATAGCTTCTGGAATAAACCCAGAAAATAATTTGGTAGAAATTATTGAGCTTAAAAGCCACCCCTATTTTGTTGCAGCACAATTTCATCCAGAATTAAAATCAACGGTTGCTAATCCGCATCCACTTTTTGTTAAATTTGTCGCCGCTTCAATCGAACACTCAAAAAAGAAGGTTTAAAAAGAAGTATTAATAATAACTAATGGATAGAAATACGTTTACAGGATTATTCCTAATTTTAGTAATCTTGGTGGGTTCCACTTTTCTTTTAAAACCTTCATCAGAAGAGCTAAAAAGAGAGAAATTTACACAAGATTCAATCGCTTCCGCAAAAAAGAATCCGCAAACAATTACAAAAAAGACAGCCGTTTTAACGGATAGCTTAGTAGCAACAAGCGCAGATACTGCACTTTCTACTAGCTTATTTAAAGAAGAATTAAGCGTTTTAGAAAACAAAGCGCTAAAAGTAACTTTATCAAACAAAGGTGGTAAAATAGTTAGCGTACAGGTTAAAGGAGAAAAAACCTTTGACGGTAGACCGGTTATTCTTTTTAAAGCTGAAGACACCAATTTCGGTTTCGATTATAAATCTGGAAATCAAAACCTTAATACTTCTGATCAGTCGTTTAAAATTGTAAGCCAAAACGCAGGAAACATTGTAATGCAAATGGCAAATAGCGATGGTTCTTACCTTAACTATACTTATTCTTTACCCGCAGATTCAAACAAAGTAGGTTTTAAAGTTGATGCAAAAGGATTTGAAAGCAAAGTATCTGACGATCAACTTGTTTTAGCATGGAATACAAAACTGCTGCAACAAGAAAAAGACTTGCATAATGAGCGTTTAGGTTCAACCACTTATTTTCAGACAGGTGATGGGGACGTAGATTACTTAAGTGAAAGCAAGGATGATGACAAAGTTTTAAATGAAGGAAAAACAAATTGGGTTTCATTTAAAGAACACTTTTTCTCAGCAGCTTTAATTGCCAAAGGTGGTTTTAGTAAAGCACATGTAAAAATCACAACGTTAGCTGATAGTTCTGCGGTAAAAGCATATTCGGCACAGTTATCTGTTCCTTATAAAAACAACCAAGTTAATACCTACGATCTTCAATTTTATTTTGGTTCAAACAAATTTAGTCAGTTAAAAGCTCAAGGGCATGACTTAGATAAGCAGGTTAAAATGGGATGGGGACCGTTAAAATGGATCAACCGTTTTTTAGTGCTGCCAATTTTCAACTTTTTTGAAAGTATGAATTTAGGTTATGGCTTAATCATTTTATTGCTTACTATTATTCTTAAAACGGTGCTATTGCCATTCACTTATAAGTCATACTTATCTATGGCTAAAATGAGGATTTTAAAGCCGGAAATGGATGAAATAAAAGCTAAAGTAGGCGAAGGTAACCAAGCTTTGGTACAGCAAGAATACATGAAATTGTATAAACAGGCTGGGGTTAACCCTTTGGGTGGTTGTTTACCTATGGTTTTCCAAATGCCTTTTATTTTAGCATTCTTTTACTTTTTCCCTAACCTGTTTGAGTTAAGGCAAGAGAGCTTTCTTTGGATGCATGATTTATCTACTTATGATGAGTTGATTAAGTTCCCTACCATTCCACTTTTAGGCTGGAATCACATTAGTTTAATGTGTTTGTTAATGACAATTTCTACGTTAATTTACACCTACTTTAACAACCAAATATCAAATGTGCAAGGGCAGATGAAATACATTGGCTACATTACACCAATCATCTTTTTTGGTGTGTTAAATAGCTACCCTGCTGGTTTAAACTACTATTATTTCTGTGCAAACATTTTAACATTCTCTCAACAGTACTTTATCAGGAGATTTGTTGATGATGATAAAATTCATGCCCAATTACAGGCAAATAAAAAGAAACCAGAAGCAAAGAAAAAAGGTGGTTTCCAGAAAAAGATGGAAGACATGATGAGACAACAACAGTTGAATCAGCAAAACAAGAAATAAGAAGGTTAAAGCTATCATATAAAAGTTCCGGATTATTATCTGGAACTTTTTCGTTTTTATAACTGGTTTGAAATCGGGGAAAATACTCCGCTTCTAAGGAACAAATTCCTCATATCTTACCCATTTTGAAAGCCATTAAAATTGATTTAAAAAATATAAAACAAATAAGTCCAAACTAGAAGATATATCGTAATTACTTTTAATAAGATGTGTACGTACAGTATAATTTTCTGAAATGTAAATAATGGCTTCAGGCCCAAGTGAAAGCATATTCCTAAGCGTATTGCAAAGCAGGATTGGAATTAAATTTACATAAATTTTAATCTTAACATTAATTAGTTTGGTATGATTAACTTTGGAAAATTTATTGAGGGTAATTAGGCATCTTTTCTGTTTAATGGGTGGTACAAAAGATATAGAATTATGATATCATTAGAGAAAAATAAAGAGGTGGTAAAGAAAAAAATTCTTTTGGTTGATGATGAGATTGCAATTTTAAAGCTTTTAGAATTTATATTGAAAAAGGATTACGAACTTATAATCAAAAATAACGGATTTGACGCTTTAACTTGGTTAGATAACGGAAATGTCCCGGATTTAATTATTTCTGATATGGAAATGCCATATTTTGATGGTGCTGATTTTGTACGTTCATTAAAAGTAAGCGGTTATTTTAGAGACGTACCCGTTATTGTGCTTTCCGGTTCGGATTCTTTAGAAAACATAAAGACTAGAATTCCGTACCCTATAAATGACTTAATTTCTAAACCGTTTAATCCATCGGTTTTAAAAGATAAAATTAAAATTTTATTAAATTAGCGAATGCAGTTTACGAATGTTAACGTTGAAGATCACTTCAAATCAAACTCTTCGATTAATATTCTTTATTATGGCACCAGCTTTAAAGAAGAAGTTGAAACTTTTTTTTCTGATACTGAATTTAGTATAGAGCAAGCTGATTCTTTGTTAGAACTAAAGAAACGAACCCAATCGCTTTCTTTTGATTTTAAAAATACAATTATTTTACTTGAGGTAGACCCATCTAAATTTGAAGATATACATACTTACGTATTAGCCCTAAAGGGTGATTTTCTTACAAAAAATTTAATCTCCATATTTTTATTAACAGAACCCAATCCTTTTATTGTAAAAAAAGCAATGGAACTTGGCATTAGCGACTGCTATGTTATGCCTGTGCCATTTGAAGATTTAAAAGAGCGGTTAAAGTTTCTTAACTTTTACAAGACGCTAAGGTCTCAGGTTAATCAACTGTCACAAGTTCCGGTTGCAGAGTATCACATGCCTTTAAGTAAAAAGTTTTTAGACTTAGTAATGGCCAGTCTTTCGTTGATTATACTATCTCCACTTTTATTAATTTTTGCCATACTAATTAAATTAGATTCGCCTGGACCAATTTTTTACACCAGCAAACGGGTTGGTACGGGTTATAAAATATTCAACTTCTATAAATTTAGATCAATGCGACTTGGTGCAGAAGCGGAAATAGCTGGCTTAGCTCATAAAAATCAGTACAGTGATGCTTCGTTTTTTAAAATAAAAAATGATCCAAGAGTTACTAAGCTTGGTGCATTTTTAAGAAATAGCAGTATTGACGAGCTCCCACAACTATTAAACGTTTTAAATGGTGATATGTCTTTAGTAGGCAACCGTCCGCTCCCACTCTACGAAGCAGAACAATTAACGACCAACGAATGGTCCATGCGTTTTCTTGGTCCCGCTGGCATTACTGGGCTTTGGCAAATCAGCAAACGCGGAAAAAAAGAAATGTCTGACCATGAGCGTAAGAAACTAGATAATTTTTATGCAAAAAACTACTCCATGTGGCTAGATCTCAAAATAATACTGAAAACAATACCTGCCATAGTTCAGAAAGAAAAAGTATGACCATTTTTCCACGTCAATAAACAATTATTTTTAACTACTAGATAAGGCGAGTTATTAGTATTTCATTTAATAAATTGCCGATCAACAATCTCACCTAAGATATTTCAGACTTTAAGCAATGCCAATAAAATCAGTACCAGTTACCATACTCACCGGATTTTTAGGAGCTGGTAAAACAACGCTCCTTAACCATATTATCAAAAAAAACCCTGAAACTAAATTTGCAATTATTGAAAACGAGTTTGGAGAGATTAATATTGACAGCGAACTAGTAGTAAAAACTGATGAAAATATTTTTGAGCTTTCGAACGGATGTATTTGCTGTTCTTTAAACGGCGATTTGTTTGAGGTACTTAATAAGTTAGTTACAGGTCCTTATAATTATGATCATTTAATTATTGAGACTACTGGAATTGCGGATCCATCGGCAGTTGCAGCTACTTTTTTAACCGATTATAATATACAGACTGCGTTTAAGCTGGATGGAACCGTTTGTTTGATAGATGCAGCAAACGTTTTAGAAGTAATTGCTACCGAAGAAGAGGCGGCAAAACAAGTTTTATTTTCAGATTACATCATATTCAATAAATCTAGTGATATTGAGAAAAGTACTTTAGAAACCATAGGCGAAACTATAAAAAAGATTAATCCTTTTGCAGCGTATAGTTTTACAGATTATGCAAACGTGAATACCGATAAAATACTTGCTTTAAAAGCTTACAATAAAGAGAAAGGAACTTTTAAACTCAGCCTCGCCAAATTCGGCAGCAATAATGTATTTAATATTCCAACAGAATATAAACATCATAATATTGTATCACAAAGTTTTGTTTTTAAGCAGAGCTTTGACCTATTAAAACTAAGGCATTACTTTACCGTTATGTTAGCTATACAAGGCGCTTGGTTTTATAGAATAAAAGGTATTTTAAATATTGAAGGTTTAAATAGAAAGTTAATTATTCAATCTGTTAAAGGCTCCCCTATATTTACAGATGGCGACGAATGGAATGCGCATGAAACTAGAGAAACAAAAATTGTTTTTATTGGCAAAAAACTTACAAGAGAGGCGTTAGAGAAAGGATTAGCCCAATGTTTTTTTAAATTGTAAATTAGGTGCACCAAATTAATCTACTTTTTAATAAAATTTTAAAAGGTTTGCTTAGTGTTGTTTGTACAACAAGTAAATTTTGCTAATTTTAACATTAAATAACCCTTAAATCACAAAATAATATAATGATACTAATTGCAGACGGGGGCTCCACAAAAACCAGTTGGACGCTAATTCAAGATGATGGAAAAAAGGTAATGTTTAATACTGAGGGCTATAATCCATATTTTTCAGATACGGAATATATTATAGATTCCATGAAAAAAAATATGCCTTCTGATTTGCCGATAGATAAAATAAAAGAAGTTAACTATTACGGTGCTGGAGTGCATAATGATGAGAAAGCTTCGATTGTTGCAAGAGCAATGAAAGTGATATTCCCTAGCGCTAAAATTAATATTGATCATGATTTAATGGCCGCAGCTAGAGCCTTGTTGGGAAACAAAAGAGGATTTGCAGCTATACTCGGCACTGGAACAAATACCTGCATTTACGATGGAGAGGATATTGAAATTAGTATAGATTCATTAGCTTTTATTTTGGGCGATGAAGGCAGTGGTTGTTACATAGGCAAAAAGCTATTAGGTGATTACATAAGAGGTTATATGCCTAAAAATGTGAGAGACTCTTTTTGGGAAACCTTTAAATTAACACCAGATGATATTTTGGAAGCAGTTTATACCAAACCTTTGCCAAATAGGTTTTGTGCAAGCTTTAGCAAATTTGTGTATGACATTACGTTAAATCTTGAGTACTCAAGAAGTTTAGTAAGAACATCTTTTGTAGACTTTTTTGAGAACTTGGTAAGTCATTATCCAAACTACAAAGAACTTGAATTCAATTGTATTGGTTCTGTTGCTTACAATTTTAGAAACGTTTTAGAAGAAGTGGCTACAGAATATGGAATGAAAGTAGGTAAAATAATACGATCTCCTATAGATGATCTGGTGAAATTTCATTTAGACAACTTCAATCAGAAATAAAATAAAACCTTTAAAAAACAAACGGGCTGTCACTTAACTGTGAGCAGCCCGTTTTGGTTAATCCTAATTTATATTTTCAATCAATTCTTCTGGATTTTAAGCCCTAATTTTAGGCTATCATTGGTTGTGTTATTGTAAAGCCCTTTTGCCCAAATGGTATAAATTTTACCACTCTCAATCATTACACTACTTTCTGTAGCTGTATTTCCAGTGCCAGCTTCTGTAGCAACACTAAAGTTATATTTTTTGCCTCCAGGAATTTCTACAAAGGCAGAATGCTTTTTATAAGCTACATTGCTAAATAAGACTGAATCTACACCCACACCGTAATTCAACTTTAAAGCAGGCGCATTTACGCTTAAATTTAAAAACCGAACTTGTGCTTTACCTGTTGATGGAGTTTTTAAGGAATCTGTTATGGTTAAAAATTCATGGTTTGGAGCCTCTCCTACTACATATAAAGAGTAAATTTCTCCAGACTTTGCAACCAAAGTTCCTGCTCTTAAGCTATCAGTGCTTTGATCTTTGTAAATTACAATTTTTCGCGTTCCGCCGTAAATGTTAAAATATGGTAAACGCTCGGTAAAACTGAACGAATCATCATTAACCAATCTCTTATCAATAACGAAGTCAAATTTCTCCAAATTTGGCGACGCGTTAATTACTGATAACCAAGAGTAATCAGGCACCGCGTTGTTATCGTTAGATTTTAAACAGGATGTTAATGAAAACACAGCGAGCAAGACTGCTAATATTCCGATGATTCTCTTTTTTAAGTTTTTCATAAATGTTAATTTTAAATTTTCCATTAAATTATTTTTTATCTTCTATCTACCTTAACGTACCGACTTAGTAATACGCTACAAAAAAAAATTAAATTAATAGTATTTATCCAACCGTATTAGTAAATCAGATGACGTAGCCCGATTTGCCCTTTAATTAGAGACTTTATAAGAGATGAAAAGCTTAGGGTAATTCGTTCTTAAAATAAAATGAAACAATTATTGTGATTAATATTTTTAAACGATACATTTAAATCAATCCTAAACATCTAAAAACTAAAAATGATTAAACGTAGAGATTTCTTAAAAACCACTGTGCTAACTACCACGCTAGCAGTAAGCTTACCGCAAATTGTAAGTGCAGCAATGCCAGAAACAGTAGCGCCAAAAATAAAACTTAATGCAGACGAAGTAATTCTTTTTCAAGGAGATTCCATCACAGATGCTGGTAGAAAAAGGGCTAGTACGGATTTTAATACAATGGATAATTTAGGATACGGTTACGCGTTACACGCGGCCGCAACTTTATTAACAAGTTATGCATCTAAAAACATTCACATTTATAACAAAGGCGTTAGCGGCAATAAAGTTTATGAACTTGCCGAACGTTGGGACAGCGACTGCTTAGATTTAAATCCTAATTTACTAAGCATTTTAATAGGTGTTAATGACTACTGGCACAAACACAACGGCAAATACGATGGCACAGTTAAAGTTTATGAAAATGATTTAACAGCACTGCTTGAAAGAACGCTTAAAAAACTTCCAAATGTAAAACTAGTGATTGGCGAACCCTTCGCGGTAAAAAATGTAAAAGCCGTAGATGATACTTGGTATCCAGAATTCGACGGTTATAGAGTTTCTGCAAAAAAAATCGCTAAAGCATTTAATGCTATTTTTGTTCCTTACCAAGCGGTATTTGACGAAGCTTTAAAAAGCGCACCCGGTGCCTATTGGACACCGGACGGCGTACACCCAAGTTTACCAGGTGCTAAATTAATGGCCGAAGCTTGGTTAAAAGCTACAAAATTAGGCTAGTAAACAGCAAAACTTAAGCATATCAGTAATGATCGATAAACTGAATTTTAAAGAAATTCTTTCTGTTACCATGGTGCTGTTCGCCATTATTGATATTCTAGGTTCCATTCCGCTTATTATTGATTTAAGGCGCAAAGCTGGCGGACATATACAGTCAGAAAAAGCAACATTAGTATCTTTATTACTGATGTTGCTTTTTTTGTTTTTAGGCGAAGCACTATTAAAAATCATCGGTTTAGATATTTCATCTTTCGCTATTGCGGGTTCAATCGTTATCTTCATTATCGCTATGGAGATGGTTTTAGGCATTAACTTTTTTAAAGAAGAAATCCCCGAAACAATTTCAATCGTCCCCTTAGCATTTCCGCTTATTGCTGGTGCAGGTACAATGACTACCCTATTGTCTCTCAAAGCCGAATACGCCACTATAAACATCGTCATTGGAATTTTCTTAAATTTAATTTTTGTTTATGCAGTTTTAAAAAACTCGTTATGGATCGAAAAACTTCTAGGTCCAACTGGTTTACATATTCTTAGAAAAGCTTTTGGTATCATCTTATTGGCCATTGCCATTAAAATGTTTAAGAATAATACCGGATTTTAACCTGTTGTCTCTTTTTCATTTGGGCATTTTAACACGCTATCCGCTAAAGTTTTTTTGCTTAAACCTGCGGTCGCTTTAAGAAAAGCAAAAAAAGCTATCACTCCTATCGTTAATGCGTATATCAAACTCAGGATTCAAGTTAATATGCTAAACATATCCACATTTAGCTATTTATCCACCTTATCTAAAGCATCACATTAAATTAACGAAATTAGCTTTCCATGCTAGTTTCTATCACTTTAGTTAGGTACCCAAAAGCTCTTGTGCCCTTTGCTTTTATAGCAATGGCACTCCATCGTTTACCGCTTTATTTTAATTCAAAAATTAGTTTTTGGAAGCTTTTAGGATGCGGAAAAAACGGAACTTTTGATATTCATCCAGATTATCAACAATGGGGATTATTAGCAGTGTGGCAAAATGAAAATGACTTCCACGCGTTCCAACAAAAATCATTCATTGCCAAATGGTGGAAATTCTTTTGTTATAATCAATCTCATATTCTTTTAGAGCCTACGTCTTCCCACGGAAAGTGGAGTGGAAAAGAACCTTTCGGAAATCCAAAAATCAAACAACCAGAAGGTAAAATTGCGGTACTTACAAGGGCAACTATCCGTCCTAGCCGACTAGTAAAATTCTGGAAAAACGTTCCAATGGTAGCCTCAATTATGGGCAAAACCAAAGGCTTTATTTGCTCTGTTGGAATCGGTGAAACACCCTTTTTTATGCAGGCTACTTTCTCTATTTGGGAGAGTGTAGAAGACGTCGTAAAGTTTGCCTATAAAGATGAGGAACATTCCAAAATAGTAAAACGAACACGCGATGAAAACTGGTACAGCGAAGAGCTTTTCGCAAGGTTCATCATCGTCGAAGTAAGTGGTAGCCTAATTAAAGTATAAACATATTAAAGCAAAACTAGGCGATTTAGAAAAATAGCTTAGTGTATTCTAAATAAATAAAATAAGAGATTATGAGAGTTGTAGCAGAAATTCCACACCCAGAATGTAAAATCACTATTTTTTCTATGAATAGTAAATACATCATGAAGTTTGAGCAAGGAGCAATTGAACAGACTTACAAACTCGCCGAAATGGATATCGTAAATGGAGTAGATGGTGTATTTGAAATTATCGATGAAACATTTATGAAATCTGTGATTGAGAATTTTAAAGGTATGCGAGCAGAGTTTATAGCTACTTACAATAGAAACAATTAAAAGTTTAAATACAATCACTTAACTCACTTACAATAAGTACTTTAATTTTAAAGAACCATCTACACAGAATATTATTCTGTACAGTCCGAGATTAGACTGATAGAAAATACATTTATCAATAAATGTAAGCTTCGCCATAACTACATAACTACCTAATAAAAAACAAGATAGATGTAGTCACAAAATATTATTTTGTTATTGTAAATGGCAGAATATAAATAATGTTTCTTAATAATTTCAGTATTTGGAAAGGTCAATCAACGTTTTTAATCTTGGGCTTATAAATAGAATATATTTTGGATACAGATCTTAAAAAATTTAGATTCAGTATCAGATTGTAATAAATACTTCGATCTATTATTTTGAAACAATGCGCTCCTACTTTAGTTTAGCCAAACAGAAATAGTGTAGTGCTTTATAATTAAGACAAAGATCTAAATGTAAAAGCGAAGATTGACTTTATAATAGTTATAAATACAGAACTTACTTAGTGTATTTCAACCTATTTCAAAATAAGGATTTCTATTATTGGTAGTGAAAATTCGGCAAGCTAAAAGTCTCAGAAAATGAAGAACAAGAATATTTATTTAATCAGACATACAGAAGTTTACAATCCAACCAAGCTATGTTTTGGTCAGTCGGAGATGCCATTGGAAGAAAACTTTACGGTGCAATTTGACTGGATTAAAGAACGATTAGACCTTAACGAAACTGCACTTTATTACAGCAGCCCATTGCGGAGATGCACTAAGTTAGCAAGCTATTTAAGTGAAGATAAATTCATCACCGAACAACGAATTTCTGACCAAAATTTCGGTACTTGGGAAATGAAAGAATGGGAAGAAATTCCTGAAAAAGAACTGAATGCTCGGAGCGAAGATTTTGTAAATTATAAAATAAAAAAAGGTGAAAGCTTTTTAGGTTTATACGATAGAGCTATTGATTTTTACGAGGAGATTATTTCAGCTAATGAATCAGAAAATATCGTAATTGTAACGCATGCCGGAGTAATCCGCTCTATAGTATCTTATGTTTTAGATTTCCCTTTAGAAAAAGTATTTAATCTACAGATTGACTACAGTAGCCTATCGAAGCTTAGCTGTAAAAAGGAATTAGAATTAAGCAGTGTTGCTTTTATAAACCTAACTACGGAACAAACAAAAACGAGGGTTAAGGATTAATCAATCTTAACCGTACTGCCTTTTCCGTCTTCGCTGATAATTACGTTCGCCATACCTGCAAATAAACCATTTTCCACAACACCAGGAATGGCATTCATTTTAATGGAAAGTTCAGCTGGGTTTTCAATTTTATTAAACTTACAATCTACAATGTAATTTCCATTATCGGTAACCAAGAGTTCACGGTCTTTAAAACGGAGTTTAGGCTCGCAACCCAGCGCCTTAAGCTGAAAGATGGTTACTTCCTTAGCGAACGGCGTCACCTCAACAGGAACAGCAAAACTGCCTAAAAATTCAGAACCTTTAGCGGCATCAGCAATTATTACATAGAATTCCGTTACAGATGCAATAATCTTTTCTCGCAGTAAAGCAGCACCGCCACCTTTAATTAAATTTCTACGCGTATCAAATTCATCTGCACCATCAATAGTAACATCTATTTTAGTAACTTCTTCGATGGGTAATAATGGAATATTTAACGATTTAGCTAAGTCTTCAGTAGCTTTAGAAGTAGGAACTCCTTTTATTCGCAGACCATTTTTAACCAGTTCGCCAATTTTCATAATTGCAAAGTACGCAGTTGAGCCTGTGCCCAATCCCACTACCATTCCATCTTTGATATATTTCGCTGCTTCTTCGCCAACTAACTGTTTCGGATTCATATTATTAGTGAAAATCTAAGGTTAAACACGGAAAGCTAATGTAGAACAGCTATTGCGAGATACTTTAGGGTTGTATATTTATATTCTTTACAAGGTAAGTTTCATTTTTAAAATATCATAAGTTTTTTTTTGATGAGCAATCTGAAAATCGTTAGCAATAAATTGAAAGCCATATTTAAGGTAACACTTTTCTGCTGGCAAGTTACCTCCCAACAAATACAACTCCATTATTTTAACGTTCAACTTCAACTTCGCTTCTTGATGAAGTAATTGAATTAACCTTTGCCCTACACCTTTTCCTCTTTGTTGGCTTTCGCCAATGATTAGGTGACCTAACCTTGCTGAATCATTATCCTGAGGAATAATTTCTCCGTAACCAATAGGCTCTGAATCGTCATCCATCGCTAAATATATTAAACGATCGGGATGTTTATGGGTGTAATCTTGTAACTGCGCTTTCGTAAGCGGATAGCTAAATCCAATTCCAGCGAAATTTAGCATCGTAGCTTCATCACTAATCCAATCAATCAATATTTGAAAGTGTGTGGGTTGGAAAGGAATTAATTTCATTTAATGATAAGATCTGACACTTTCTTGCTTATCGGCTAACCTAATGTGAGATGTCTCGTATCCTCGACACGACGAAGAGGCAAAAACTAACTAACTAACTAACTAACTAACTAACTAACTAACTAACTAACTAAAAACTAACTAACTGCTTCTTCTGTATTTTGGGGTCTTCCGTTTTTAAATGCTTTACGAGTACTTAAACCTAAAAGCTCAAACATTGCCATATCATCCTTAAAATCAGGGTTTGGTGTTGTCAATAATTTATCCCCAGCAAAAATAGAATTTGCCCCAGCCATAAAGCAGAAAGCTTGCTCCAATATACTCATCTCATTACGACCAGCAGATAAACGAACCGCACTTTTCGGCATAATAATCCTTGCGGTAGCAATCATACGTACCATGTCCCAAATTTCTACACGAGGTTGATCTGCTAATGGCGTACCTTTTACAGGAACGAGCGCATTCACCGGAACAGATTCTGGATGTTGCGGCATATTTGCTAAAACTTGCAACATCGCCACCCTGTCGTTAACAGTTTCGCCCAACCCAATAATACCGCCGCTACATACAGTCAAATTTGCTTTACGCACATTTTCAATCGTTTTTAGCCTGTCATCGAAAGTACGGGTTGAAATAATTCGGCTATAATCCTCTTCTGAAGTATCCAAATTATGGTTATAAGCATACAAACCTGCGTCAGATAAACGTTGCGCTTGATGAGCGTTTAACATCCCTAAAGTACAGCAAACTTCCATATCCATACTGTTTACTGCCGTTACCATTTCAATAACTTTATCAAAATCGCGGTTGTCACGTACCTCTCTCCAAGCCGCTCCCATACACAATCTTGATGCACCACCATCTTTAGCTTTTTGTGCTAAATCAATCACTTCTTGCACCTTCATCATGGATTGTACTTCCACATCCGTGTGGTAACGGGCTGCTTGCGGACAATACGAGCAATCTTCTGGACAACCACCTGTTTTAATGGAGATTAGGGAGCTTATTTGAACTTCAGAATAATCTTGATTCTCACGCTGTACAGTTGCCGCTTCGTAAACTAAGTCTAAAAAAGGTCTGTTATAAATGTCAAGTATTTCTTCTTTGGTCCAATTGTGTTTTGTTTGCATTTTTTGAGTTTTAAAAAGACCATAGACAATGGTCAATAGTCTATGGACAAATATTCAATTAATATTTAAGGCAATTATAATAATAATTTAGAGGCTAAGCCCAATAAAAGTAAAAATCCGAATACATCAGTAAAGGTTGTAATGATAATTGATGATGCAATTGCTGGATCGATGCCTACTCTCTTTAAAATTAAAGGAATTCCCGCTCCCGTGATACCTGCAATCAGTAAATTGCCGGTCATGGCTATAAATATAACCATCCCCAACAGCAAATTATCGTCGTAAAAATAAGCAAAAAGACAAACAATAAACCCATTGACTGCGCCGTTAATTAAACCAACCGTAAGTTCTTTTACTACCGTTCGGTAAGCTTGATGATCTGTTAAATCACTTAAAGTAATTCTACGAATGGTAACTGCAAGCGCCTGTGTTGCAGCGTTTCCTCCCATCCCAGCAATAATGGTCATATAACCTGCTAGAACTACAATTTTAGTTACCGTGGGTTCAAAATATCGGATAACAGACGATGCTAAAAAAGCTGTTCCTAAGTTTAGGATTAACCAAGGTAAACGAGATTTCACAGCATCTATCCAGTTACCGCTCAATTCCTCATCTTCCGAAACCCCAGAGAACTTTAAAATATCCTCCGTACTCTCCTCCTCCATCACGTCAATCACGTCATCAAAGGTTACGCGGCCCAATAACCGCATGTTTACATCAACCACCGGAATACTGGTTAAATTGTATTGAGAAATCAAATCGGCAACCTCTTCTTGGTCGGTATTCGCTTTCACATATACAAACTCCGTATTCACTAAATCAGAGACTTTAGCGCTAGCTTTAGACTTAATAATGTCTTTTAAAGAAACAATGCCTTGCAACACATCGTTATGATCTACCACATAAATGGTATAAAACTCTTCTATTTCTTCGCTTTGTAGGATAATTTGATCGATAGCCTGTTTTTTCGTCATCTCGGCATCCACCTTAATCACCTCGGTGTTCATTAATCCACCGGCAGTATCCTCGTCGTAAGACAATAGGTTACGAATATGGACAGCATCTTTCTTATCTAAATCCTCCAGAATTTCCTGTTGATCATCTTTATGCATCTGCGAAATGATATCCGTTGCATCGTCATAATCCAATTCCTCAACAATCTCTTGGCGTTTTTCTGGCTCTAAATCAACTAAAAGTTCTGCTGGGTGCGCCTCTTGGCTCATTTCAGAAATAATTTCTGAAGCCACATCTACAGGTAGTAAATTGATGATTCTTTTTTGAGCTTCTAAGGGAATAGACTCAAATAAAATAGCAATTTCTGATGCATGATAATCCTGAACTAACAATAAAAGTTCACGCTCGTCTCCTTCCAATGCCTGTTTAATCTTCAGGATGTCGGTTTTGTCAATATCAAAGGATTGCATGAATGCGAAATTAAATTTAATGGTTTAGAATATTGCATTTTTTAATAGATAATTTAAACACAAAAAGCTTTTTCTCAACCAAAGAGGTTTTTAATCTTATTCTTTGTCTATATCTTAATCCAAATGTTTTTTTTTGAGATCACCAGATCTATCTAATAAAATATTTAAGTAACATTTTTGTTTTTAAGAACTTTAGACCCTATATTCGCAACATCATTTGGTTGAGATACCAAAATCAACACCTCTCACACAGGTCTTGATTTATAAAGAAGTGGCGAGAGATTAGGCTCACAGACCCACTGGCAACCCTTAGCATAAAAAGAGAAGGTGCCAATTCCTAGCCCGAAAGGGGGATATAAATTTTTAGGACATGAAAAAAAATAACATTCCATCGCTATCAAGCTCCTCCTTAAAAGGAGTAAAACTCAAAAAACTACAATCGGTTAATTCTTGTTGTATGTGTTTTTGTATGTGCTAATTTCTTTTGCTTGGCTTTTGGCCGATTTAGAATTGCATACCCTATTCACTCCATTTCAATTATTCATCTTTTTAAAACTCAAAATCAATGTCAACACAAACCCAAAAATTCGAAACTTTACAGATACACGCAGGGCAAGAGCCTGACCCAACAACTGGTTCAAGAGCTGTTCCTATTTACCAAACCACTTCATTTAACTTCAAAAACTCTGAACACGGAGGTAATCTTTTTGCATTAAAAGAATTCGGAAATATATACACCCGTATCATGAATCCCACTACGGATGTTTTTGAAAAAAGAATTGCTGCATTAGAAGGCGGTGTTGCAGCAGTAGCTACATCATCTGGTTTAGCCGCTCAATTTTTAGCTTTAAATAACTTTTTAGAAGCTGGAGATAACTTTGTAACCAGTCCGTTTTTGTATGGTGGTAGTTACAATCAGTTTAAAGTTGCTTTTAAGCGTTTGGGGATTGAAGTAAGATTTGCAGAAGACGATAAAGGACCAAGTTTTGAAAAGTTGATTGATGGTAAAACAAAAGCAGTTTATGCTGAAACCATTGGTAACCCAGAGTTTAGCGTTCCGGATTTTGAAGGAATTGCTGCGGTAGCTAAAAAACATGATATTCCTTTTGTGGTAGATAATACTTTTGGAGCTGGTGGTTACCTTTTCCGTCCGTTAGAGCATGGCGCAAACGTAGTAGTTAGTGCTGCTACAAAATGGATTGGCGGACATGGAACCAGCATTGGTGGTATCATCGTTGACGGCGGAAATTACAATTGGGGTAATGGCAAATTCCCTACATTCTCCGAGCCTTCTGAAGGTTACCACGGACTAGTATTCAATGATGTTTTTGGAAGCGCTGGACCATTCGGAAATATTCAGTTTGCAATTAGAGCTCGTGTAGAAGGATTAAGAGATTTTGGTCCGGCTATTTCTCCGTTCAACTCTTTCTTAATATTACAAGGTATCGAAACTTTGTCTTTACGCATGGAGCGTCACATTGAAAACACACAGGCAATTGCCGAGTGGTTAGAGCAGCATCCAAGTGTAAAAAGTGTGAATTATCCAGGCTTACCAAGCAGCCCTGCCCATGAAAACGCTAAGAAATATCTTAAAAAAGGGTTTGGAGCTGTATTAAGCTTCGAACTTGAAGGTGGAAAAGAAAGCACTGCAAAATTTGTTGATAACTTAAAGATGATTAGTAATTTAGCTAACGTTGGTGATACTAAAACATTAATTATCCAACCGTCTATTACTACCCACCAACAATTATCGGATGCTGCACAACTGTCTTCAGGTGTTACTCCAACCTTATTAAGATTGTCTGTTGGTATTGAGCACATTGATGATATCAAAGCTGATATAGAACAAGCTTTAGCAGCAGCTAAATAACTGGTTAAACAATTTTAGAGAAATTGAGAGAGTAAAGCTGTGATATGATATCACAGCTTTCTAAATCTTTCAGCACAGCCTCTAATAAAATTCAAGAATAGCAAAATGAGTGAGAAACTAAATATAGGTTTGTTTGGGTTTGGTGTAGTTGGGCAAGGTTTGTACGACATTACGGTTAGCAGAAATTTAAACCTAGAGTTCAAGAAAATTGCGATTAAAGATCCTTCTAAAAAAAGAACTTTACCTGCTGAGCTTTTTACCACCGACCAATGGCAAATACTGAAAGACCCAGAAATTAACACCATTATTGAGCTGATTAACGATGCAGATGCGGCTTACGAAATTGTGTCTTACGCATTAAAAAACGGAAAGAATGTAGTATCAGCCAATAAAAAAATGATTGCGCTACATTTGGAAGAGTTAGTTCAAATACAACGCGACAATGGCACTTCCTTACTTTATGAAGGTGCGGTTTGTGGTAGTATCCCGATCATTAGAAACTTGGAGGAATACTATAATAATGAGCTTTTGTATGCAGTTAGCGGGATTTTTAATGGTTCATCTAATTACATTCTTTCTAAAGTATTTAACGATAACCAAAGCTATAATGATGCGTTAAAAAAGGCACAGGAATTGGGTTTTGCAGAAACCGACCCTACTTTAGATGTTGGTGGTTATGATGCGAAATACAAAGTTGCCATTGCTACTGCTCATGCTTACGGTTTGTTCGTAAATCCAGATGATATATTGAATATCGGAATCCAGAACTTACAGAATAGCGATTTACAGTACGCTAAAGAAAAAGGTCAAAAACTAAAATTGGTACCCGTTGCTAAAAAACAGAACGAAAACGAGGTAAGTATTTATGTTTTACCGAAGTTGGTCAAAAAAGAAGATTTTCTGTTCAACGTAGAAAACGAATACAATGGCGTAAGTGTACAAGCTGCTTTTGCTGATCAACAGTTTTTCTTTGGAAAAGGTGCTGGCGGCCACCCTACTGGTGCCGCTGTTTTCTCTGATATTTCTGCTTTACGTTACAACTATCGATACGAATACAAGAAATCGTTGATTGAAGAAAAAGTAATTTTCAATAATGAGGAAATTATTCAGGTTTATTTAAGATTCAATGCGGAAAGTTTGGTTAAAAAACTACCGTTTATTGACATTGAAGAGCGTTTCTCTTGTAAACAATATCATTACGTAGTAGGTTCAATTAAATTGGATGATATTTTCAAAGCCAAAAAACTGATTTTGGATGACGGTGCATTCATTGCGGATACTGGAAACTATGTTTCTGAGAAAGCTACGGAAGTTGTAGAAGATGTTTGTTGTAATATAGATTAGGCTTAAGGTTTTTTTGTTTGTGATTAAAACCCCTCCGTTATTTTTAGCTGAGGGGTTCGTTTTTTATGTCATTTTCAATTTTAATATTTTATAAAATGGTCAATTTAAGCCAATTTATAAGAATTGGTTAAAATACGCCATTTCATTACTAAATAAATTTTATGAAATTTTTACAATTAATTCTACTAATAAATTGGTCGAAATAAGCCAATTTAGGTAAATTGGTCGAAATAAGCCAATTTAGGTAAATTGGTCAAAATGAGCCAATTTATAAAAAAGTTTGTACTTTTACAAAAAAGACATTATGATAGCGGTAATTACAGGAGATATAATTGATTCTAAAAAGGCTGATCCAACCATTTGGCAAAGAAACTTAAAAAATTATTTTTCTGAGATTATTGAGAACACTGAAAAATGGGAAATATATAGAGGTGATAGTTTCCAAATAGAAATCCCAGTAGAAAAATCGTTGGAAATAGCCTTGTGCATAAAATCGTTAATTAAATCTAGCAGTTTAATCGATGTAAGAATGTCAATCGGAATCGGAGAAAAAAGTTTTAAAGGAAAAAAAGTAACAGAATCTTCTGGTACAGCGCATATCAATTCGGGAGAAAGCTTTGAAATGCTAAAAAATAACACGTTAATTATTAAAAGTCCTTTCTTAGAATTTGACGAATACTTTAACTCAATATTAAAACTGGTTAGCTTCATCAGCAATAGTTGGAAACCGGCAACTTCAAAAACCATCTTTTATTCACTAACAAACAGAAACTTGATGCAGAAAGAAATTGCTAAAAAGCTGCAGAAAGATAGCACAACCGTAAATAAGGCGCTTAAAAGAGGTGCTTACGATGAAATGATTGAAATAGTAGATTTATTTTCAAAAAAGATTACGCAATGTTTGAATTAATATTAAAAATAACGCTAGCGCATCTATTGGGAGATTTCGTATTTCAAACCAATAAAATGGTGCAAGATATTAGAGATAAAAAATTTAATTCAATGTACCTCTATGTCCATATCCTAATCCATTTACTTTTAGTGCTAATTCTTACTGGCTTCGAAAAAAAATATATTTTAGCAGCAATCCTATTAGCAGTATCGCATTTAGCAATAGATATCAGTACAAAAATCTTTCTCAAAAGCAGAATCAGCACTATTAGTAATTTCTTATTGGATCAACTTCTACACACCGTGGCAATTGCTGTTTTTGTCAAGCATTTTTATGACTATAATATCAACTTTAACCTAATATTTAGTAACCAAAACTATCTCCTCATTATTGCTTTTGTATCATTAACCTACGCTTCTTCTATACTTATCAAAAAAATAATTGAAATTTTCAATTATCCGTTACCAAACGGGGGGTTAAAAAATGCTGGTAAATACATAGGCATGCTGGAGCGTCTTTTTGTTTTCGGTTTTATTGTGACTTCCTTTTGGGAAGGTATTGGTTTTTTGTTAGCCGCAAAATCAATATTTAGGTTTGGAGATTTAAAAGAAAACAAAGACATCAAATTAACAGAGTACATATTGATTGGCACTTTATTAAGTTTTGGAATAGCCATGTTAATTGGTCTGCTTTACTTAAAAATAGAAACGTTCTTATAAAGTATGTTTTTTTTCGACCTAAAGTTTATTTTCACGTCATCCACACCTACGCTAAGTTATTGCCACCGCTAAGTCAGTAAGTTTAACCCCAAGAGTTATGATAGTATTTGATTTTAGCAACAAAAAACTAAGTCTTATTTTGCGGCTATTCATCTTAGTCAGCTAATTATTTCCACATAGCTACCATAATTACACAGGACCGAAATAAAATATCAAAAATATCAGATATTAAAAAATTAAAACTACATTTGTTAGTGAGCGCTAACTAACGTTAGCTAAATATTAATCATAATGAACAATTTTACAGATAGGCAAGTTGAAATTATGGAAGCAGCAACGCTTCGTATTGATCAGCATGGCATTCAAAATCTAACTATCAAAAACTTGGCGGCAGACATCGGTTTATCAGAACCGGCTCTTTATCGTCATTTTGCTAGTAAAAACGATATTCTACTAAGCTTACTCAATTACTTCATTGCGGAAACGAAAGTTCGTATTCGAGGAATTTCTACTAAAGCGGACGATACAGCTGGCACCAGTTTAAAAGCCATTTTCAATTCTCAACTACAAGCATTCATAAAAAAGCCTGCTATTGTAAGCGTGATTTTTGCAGAAGGCATCTTCAATTTTGATGATGGTTTAAGTGCTAAAGTTTCAGAGATCATGAATTTAATGCAGGAACTTGTTGATGCAAATATCAAACGAGGACAAGAGCTGCAACAATACAGCAAATTAATTAATGCTTCTACCCTTACAACCATCATTATAGGCGGAATACGCTTAACCGTTTTACAATGGAAATTATCAAAACATAAATCTAACTTGGTGAAAGATGGTAATTCGGTTTTAGACGGGGTCTTAAAAATGATTGAAATTAAAAAATAAAGAAAATATGAAAAAGTTAGTCCTATTAGTAATCAGTGCTTTTGTTTTATCAAGCTGCAATAATAATCCGAAAGAATCTAATTCAAACCAAGAAACAGCAAAACAAGCAGAACATCATCAAGATGATGAACATGCAGAAGCTATTCAACTAAACCATAGCGAAAAGTGGGTAGTAAATAACGAAATGAAACCCTTTGTTTTAGAAGGCGAAAGTCTGGTAAATAACTATTTACAAAATAAGCAAACTGATTATAAGGCTTTAGCAAGTCAGGTTAAAGCACAAAATAGTATGCTAGTTAAAAGTTGTACAATGGATGGTAAAAGCCACGAAGAATTACACAAATGGCTGCACCCGCATTTAGAGCTGGTAAAAGCGTTAGAAAACGCAGCTGACACAGTAAAAGCTGCAGACATTGTTACGCAGTTACAGGATTCGTATCAATTATATCACCAGTATTTTAACTAGTTTTTATCCTTTTAAAAGCAATGGAAAAGCTAAACAAGTTTACCGCGTTACATCGCATCTTGCACTGGGCAATGGCATTGGCAATGCCTGTGTTATTTGTCACCGGTTTTCTGAGGATGCACTGGATGAATAAAAATCAGATCGTCTCCGTTATCACTAGCAAAACAGAAGCTAATCCACTCGCTAAAGAACAAATGGTAGCCATCGCAAAAGCAATCCGAGAGCCCATGTGGCAATGGCATGAGATATTTGCTAAAGTAATGATCATCTCGTTTGTCATCCGTATTATTTATATGCTTGTTAAAGGTATTCGTTTCCCCAATCCGTTTAAAAGCAATACTAGCCTTAAAGAACGTTTACAAGGTTTAAGCTATGTATATTTTTATGTGTTTGTTTTCATCTCTGCTTTTACCGGAATCTGTATCGAAAAAGACTTTTTGGAACAATGGAAGGATAGTATTGAAATGGTTCACAAATGGGGAATCTACTGGTTTCCAATATTTATTGTATTGCATATTGGGGGAATTGTTATCGCGGAAAATTCCAATAAAAAGGGTATTTCTTCAAAAATGATTGGAGGAGATTAGGTTTTTATTTATTGTGAATGATGCAACGATGCGGTGGGCGTTTTAACACGCTGTACATTAATACGCCACGAGGCATTATGCGCAGGCCGGTATCCATTCCCATCGTTAACGCAAATAACAACCTCTTTAATTACTGTTCCGATAGCTACAAGAATCTAAACGTTCTCCTCAAAACGGTGGTAAAGCCTCCACTTAAAAGAAGATTAACTAACAATAAATTATCAAGAATACTTATTAATAAGTAAAACTAACAATAACAACGAGGAACGAATTTATCTAAGTCCTCCTTTTATGTTGCTTTACTTCCCTCCTTTTGCTTTTAAATAGTAAGTTTGCAAGGGTTTTAGAAATAAGCTGAATTAAAGCAAATTATTTCTAAAATCTTTTGATCCAAAGTAGATTTAATTAGCTTCCCAAGCGATTAAATTAGGTTTTAATATATTGCAGACAATTCGATCTTCGCTTAAGAATTCACTATTCATACAGCACCTAGAGCGACAAAAAGATTAAATAATGATAAACATCCAAGACAAACACCCTGCTGATATCGCTGATCAACTTTCTCAATTAACTAAAAAAGAGAGAAATCTTTCGTTTTTGATGTTGAATAGCGAAAAAATGTCGGAAGTATTTCCATATTTTGAAAACGCAATTCAGCAAGAGATAGTAAAATCTTTGGGCGACGATGAGTTTGCGCAAGTTTTAAACAATCTTGATCCCGATGACCGTACCAAACTGTTTGAGAATTTCCCGGATGAATTGATCAAAGATTCTATAGCGTTATTAAATGAAAAAGAAAAAGAGATAGCACTCAATCTTATTGGCTATAACAAAGATTCTATTGCCCGCTTAATGACACCAAATTATGTACAGGCGAAATCTGACTGGACAGTTTCTCAAGTTTTAAGCAATATCAAGAAGTATGGTAAAAAAGCAGAAACGCTAAACTATATTTATGTGGTAGATAAAAACAACAAGCTGATCGACTATTTAAAAATTGGTCAGCTTTTGATGGCGGAGAATGAAAGTCAGATTTCCGATTTAATGGATTATGATTTCGTCTCTATCAAAGCATCAGTTTTGTTAGAAGAAGCAATAGGAACGTTTCAAAAATACGATCGGTCTGCGCTACCTATCGTTACAGAAAACGGAATTTTAGTAGGTATCGTGACTTTTGATGATATCTCCGACAGTATAAATGAAAGAGATACTGAAGATATTCAAAAGTTCGGTGGTGTAGAAGGCTTAGATTTGTCTTACACAAAAACATCGCTTTTAGAACTGGTAAAGAAAAGAGCAGGTTGGCTGGTAATTTTATTTTTGGGAGAAATGCTAACCGCGTCTGCAATGGGTTTTTACGAAGGTGAAATCGAAAAAGCAGTAGTTCTGGCCTTATTTGTCCCTCTTATTATTTCTAGTGGTGGTAACTCGGGTTCACAAGCCGCATCTTTAATTATCAGGGCAATGGCTCTACAGGAGTTACGCCTTAAAGATTGGTGGTATGTGATGCGGAAAGAGGTACTTTCTGGTTTATTGTTAGGTGCAATCTTGGGTGCGATTGGCTTTATTAGGATTTTTGTATGGCAAGAAGCTGGTTTTTATGATTATGGCGAATTTTGGCTTTCCATTGCGCTAAGTGTTTCTGTATCACTGGTTTTTATTGTGCTGTGGGGTACCTTATCGGGTTCCTTAATTCCTTTTGTTTTAAGAAAAGCCGGACTAGATCCGGCGACAGCTTCTGCCCCTTTTGTGGCTACCTTAGTAGATGTGACTGGTTTGGTTATTTATTTCTCGGTCGCTGCTTTCTTCTTGTCAGGTAAATTATTGTAAGCAAAAATAACGCGTTTTCTTTTTGAGAAAATTTTTTTTTAAAACGAACAAGCAACCTTAATCAGGTGGCTTGTTTACTAATGTACTTAGGTTTTAAACCTATCTTTTTGGGTTTATCAATAATGAAACTGCTTCAGTATCATATTGATTACTTGGGATGTTAAATGGCGTAAAGTTATACATTACTGCTGCCGCCTGCTCGTAAATCATACAATTTTTTGAATTTGGTTTGATTGAATACATCACATATAAACCTCCGCCAGAATTAGGACAAGTAATACAAGTTACATAAGGCTTACACGTTTCGTTGGCAATTGCTTGCCACATTTGGATGTGTTCTGCATAGTAAGCGTTGATTTCGTCCCAGCAAAAATCCTTTGGGTTTACTGGATCAACTGGTCCAGTTGTTCCGGTTCCGATAACAGGTAGAAATAGATTGTTTTTTTCAGAAGCTTTTTTCAAGAAAACTCTGTCCATTTTACCGCTGAAGATTTTTTCCAAATCTGCTTTAGATCCAACTACTATTGCGTTTTCATTTTCTCCCTTGAAAGCTGCTTTCTGCATGGTTACAGAAAATTGTTCTTTTGTTTCTAACTTAACTTCTTTTTCTTTTTTACACCCGAAAGTGATGGAAAGAATAACTGCTAATGCCCCGATAATTTTAGTTGAATTTTTCATGATCTGTTTTTTTAAGTTTAAATGATTATGTTGTTTCCTTTATATAAGCCCATCTTAAAAATTGTTACCCTCCCTACCTGTTTATTTTTTTGTATTAACTCGCAAACATCCAAATTTCAAACACTTAGTCTTGAGAAAGATAGTCACCAACTCCTATTAACGCTAATAGCGATTAATAAAAAGAAGACTTATTCTATAAAATCGATTTTCTTACATTAGTTTTAGGGCTGTAAAAGCTAGAAAAAATTAATTTCAGAACAATACTGCTACCTATTAAATAAAATATTTTAATGAAAGATATCTACCGGGAGGACATTCAAATTTTCACAAGGCACAGCAACCTTACTAAAATTGGTGCGGAAAAGGCTTTAGAAGAAAACATCTATAACAATGCGGAAAACTGGCGAAAATTCCTTAGCTTTTTTTGCTTGAGTTTAGGTAGTGTTTTTATGACGGCTGGCATTGTGTTTTTTTTCGCTGGTAATTGGGCAGAGCTACCAACGTTTGTGAAACTTGGCGTAGTAGAATTTTTGATCATAGCAACTGTCGTTGCGACTTTATTTGTGAAAATTCATCGAACTATCAGAAACATAATCCTAAACGCGGCAGCTTTCTTAGTCGGCGTTTTGTTTGCCGTTTTTGGACAAGTCTATCAAACTGGCGCAGATGCCTACGACTTTTTCTTAGCTTGGACAATCTTCATCAGTCTTTGGGTAATCATTTCAAATTATGCACCGATGTGGTTAATGTACATTGCGCTCATCAACATAACGTTTGTACTTTATTGGCAACAGGTCGCTTCTAATTGGTCAGAATTAACCGTCAACTTTACACTTTTCATTTTTAACACTTTAATTCTGGCTGGTGCTATGTTTCTCCCAAGAATTAGAAACAGAATGGCTACCCCAAATTGGTTTATAAACACCATGACGTTAGTTTCTGTCACACTTGCCACAGTTTTGGAAATGCAAATGGTTATTTTTAACACGGACTACCAAACTAGTTATCTTGTTTTTCAGTTAACAACAATCGCAGTCTACTTAATCGGAGTATGGTATGCAATCACTTCAAAAAACATGGTTTTCTTAGCGTTTATTTCGCTTAGTATTCTTGTTTTGTCATCGGGTTTAGTAATACGTCATCTTGGTTTTGATGACTTTAGTATTCCATTGCTTTTTATTGTTATTGCCTCCGCTTCGGTTATAGCAATGTTAATAAACGTTCAAAAAAAATGGTCCAATGCGAAATAGAGAGAGTATACAAAACCTGATCAGTTATTTTAAAACTACGCAGGAAAAAGAAATTATTTTTGAGGAAGAAGCCATTTTTGCAGCTTACCAAAATAACAATGAGAGCCATTCCTTGATTGTTAAAATTGCTGTTGTTTTTGGAGGTATTTTAGCAAGCATTGCTGGGTCAGGACTACTTTTACTAATGGGTCTTTATGAATTAGAGCAAGGTTTAATTCTTGTAGGGTTTTTAGCTATTGGAGTTTCTGTAGCATTAAGTAAATCTTACGACAAGCTTTTTATAGACACTTTAAGTGCCTGTTGTTTTATTGTGGGCCTCGTTTATATCTATCTCGGCCTAGACCATTATAATTTAGATATTACCACAATCTGCTCAATTTTTATAGTGATCTGCTTAGCGTTGATGATGTTTGCACAAAGTTACATGCTCACTTTTAGTAGTGTAATTGTTATCAATGGAAGCGTAATAGCAGTATTGCTAGGGTACCATAACCTTTCGTATTTATTTGATCTTTACATTGCACTATTGTGCGTAGCGATAACGGCGCTGTTCTTAAACGAAGCGAAAATCATCACTTTACACAAAAATTTATCTAAAATATACAACCCCGTAAGAATCGGTTTGTTACTTTCTTTCATCTGTGTGCTGGTACTTTTAACAAGAACTGGATTTATTTCTATTAGATACGATTATATATGGGCACCATCAATCATCATCATTTGTGCTACAATTTATTTGGTGTGTAAACTTTGTAACACCCTTCAAATTTATCAAAATAAGGATAAAATAATTATTTGCTTAGTTACAGCTATTGTTTTAGCACCAACAATTTCATGCCCAGGTATTGCTGGTGCGGTTCTGATTATACTACTAAGTTTCTTCGTTAATTATAAAACAGGCTTTGGCGCAGGTATATTAAGTTTTATTTACTTTTTAAGCCAGTTTTATTACGCTTTATCTTTTTCGTTGCTTACTAAGTCTGCATTTTTGTTTTCATCAGGTTTGCTATTTGTTGCCATCTATCTATTTATCAATAAAAAATTAGCCTCAAAATGAAGAATTACCTATCAGTCATTGTTATATTAAACTTGGTTTTACTTTTAGGTTATTTCAACTATTCAGTTTATAGCAAAGAACAAACGTTGAAGAACGGAAAATTGATCCTGTTAAAACTTGCACCCGTTGATCCTCGTTCTTTAATGCAGGGGGATTATATGACTTTAAATTACAGCATCAGCAACTTGGTTGACGTTTCGCCTCTAGGAAAAAGAGGATATTGTATACTTAAACTGGACAAAAACAATATCGCTTATGCCGTAAGATTTCAAAAAAATCCTGATCCAGTTCATCCCAATGAATTCCTGATTAAATATTCAAGCTCTGATTCATTTAGGATCAAGCTAGGTGCCGAATCTTTCTTTTTTGAAGAAGGTAAAGGTGACGGGTATGAGAAAGCTAAGTATGGTGGCTTAAAAATCGATGAAGTTGGAAACAGCATTTTAATTGGTTTGTACAACGACAAACTTAAGGAGATAAAATAATATGGCTATTATCTCATTCCGCATCTCTAGCTAAGCAAAAAAAAAGCCACCCAAGTTTGGGTGGCTTCCTATGTTAAAAGCTATTTCATATTAATTATCTTTTTGGATTTATCAATAAAGAAACTGCTTCAGTATCATATTGATTACTTGGGATGTTAAATGGCGTAAAGTTATACATTACTGCTGCTGCTTGCTCGTAAATCATACAGTTTTTTGAATTTGGCTTTATCGCATACATTACATATAGACCGCCACCAGAATTAGGACAAGTAATACAAGTTACGTAAGGCTTACACGTTTCGTTGGCAATTGCTTGCCACATTTGGATGTGTTCTGCATAGTAAGCGTTGATTTCGTCCCAGCAAAAATCCATTGGACTTACTGGATCAACTAGATCCGTTGTTCCAGTTCCAATAACAGGCAGAAATAGATTGTTTTTTTCAGAAGCTTTTTTCAAGAAAACCCTATCCATTTTACCACTGAAGATTTTCTCCAAATCCGCTTTAGATCCAACTACTATTGCGTTTTCATTCTCCCCTTTGAATGCAGCTTTTTGCATGGTTACAGAAAACTTTTGTTCTGTTTCTAACTTAACTTCTTTTTCTTTTTTACATCCGAAAGTAACTAAAAGAATAAAGCTTAATACTCCGATAATTGTTTTTGAATTTCTCATGATCTGTTTTTTTAAAGGTTAAATAATTATGTTGTTTCCTTTATATAAGCACATCTCAAAAATTGTTACCCCCTGCTTCAGAAATTTATAAATTAATCTGTTTTTCTTTCGTTTAAACCCCATCTCTAACGTCTCGAAATAAGCCTTTAGAAGCTCGAAATTTGTTTTACGATAAAAATTTTTAAAGATTAAAAAAAATAAGAACTAATTTTATTCAAAGTTTTAAGTCATCAATTTTAAGTAAAAGCGCTATTTTTGATAGCATTAGCAATTTAGGAGTTAAAAAGTTTTTATAAAACAACCTCAAGATATTTTAACTAGTTAAAGCTTTTGATAAAAAAGCTGCAAACCACGTTGTTGAATAAAATTATAGACATAAAAAAGCCCCTCAGATTCAAATCTGAGAGGCTTTATCTTTTGTAAAGTCGCTAAATATTAAAGAATCAACAAAATAACTATAATTACAAGCAATGCAGTAATAGAAAGATAGATACCGCCGTTTCCAATTGCATTAGCTTGACTCTTCATATCCTTAAGTTCAGATCTTAAAGCTCTCTTCTCTTGTCTGTTTAGATCGCTTTTATCCATGTTACGGATTTGCTCAACTCGGTTGGTTAACTGATTTAGCTTAACCTGTTGTTCTGTTGTTAACGCCGTAGCAGCTTTCTCGTTTGCTGAAGCAATATTTGCAGTCGACAATAACATAATAAAAGAAAAAGCGATGTACATTAATTTTTTCATGTGTTTATTTTTTAGTGAATAATCAAGTTAGTATTAAAAAGCAAGCCAAAAGAGCAAACCGCTTTATACCACTAAGTGACACCTCTTTTTACTAAAAAAGCTTCAATTTCAAAAAAAACATCTTAAGACTGTAGCTATTTAAGTACAGTTAATTCAATAAAACTTGTTTCTGCGGATGGTTTGCCACAAAATCCGATAGTAGTTTTTCTATAAATAAGTAAGAAGGATAAGGCGTTAGTCTGGATTTTGCAATTTCTAAATCAGTAGGCACCTCTTGTGCGGTAACATAACCCATTCCACAAAAAACACCTTTATCTACCAAAATGCAACTTCTCTCAAATTTATTTCTTCCCTCATCAACAATAAGGTAACTCGGCAATTCTTGTATAATTTCTTCAATTAGCAAATTTACCCTTTCGTTATAAAGCTCAACAACTTCTTGTTGTACACATGCACCTTTACAAACATTATTTTCTAAACCGATGCAACCCACAGTACTTTTCTGTAGATCACAAAAAACGTTACATAAGCTAAATTTTTCGCACCATAACCGCATTAATCGCTGTGCTTCGGCAATGGAGCTAAAAAGAAATATTGCCTGTATGTATTTATTCTTTTTACCGATTGCTAAACGCAGATACCCATTTTGATCTTCATATTTATATAATGCAAATCTTTTTTCGGGATGTTTAGCAGCTTTATTTTTTTCGGGCCACAGCCTCTTAATTTCAATGTTTTCTAATATAAGCGCCTGCAACTCGGTACCACAAACCTGATGAGATATTTTACGAATTTCTCGCAAAAAATCCTGCTTATTTTTATGCGTATCGTTATTAGAAAAATGACTTAATATCCGTTTATACAGGTTTTTTGCTTTCCCAACATAAATAATCTTATCCTTTTTATCTTTAAAATAATAAACACCTGGTTGTCTTGGGATACCTTCTAATTGCAAACGAGAAATATAAGGAGGCAAAACTTCTTCTTTAGTTTTAGCATTTAACGCTTCCTCAATATATTGATGATCATCTGCATCAATCATCATTTTAAAAAGCGTGGTGGTTGCCAAAGCATCTCCAGCAGCCCTATGTCGGTTCTCAATTGTAATACTTAAACTTCTACAAAGTTTTCCTAAACTATAAGAAGGTAAGCCAGGTAATATTTTACGAGCCAACCTTACGGTACAAAGCTTTTTGCTGCTAAGCGTAAATCCTTCACGCTTTAAATGATGATTAATAAAAGAGTAATCAAAGTTTACATTGTGTGCAACAAAAATCTTCCCATCAAGGTACTGGAAAATAGTTGGTGCAACTTCTTCAAAAGTTGGCGCATTTTTTACCGTTTCATTACTGATACCGGTGAGACTTTGAATAAAATCTGGGATTTCTTGCTTCGGGTTAATAAGCGTTTGGTATTCATCTACTACCTTCTCGCCGTCGTGAATATAAATTGCAACTTCGGTAATGCCATTTGCGTTTGCGTGGCTTCCAGTAGTTTCAATATCAACAATTGCATAAAGACGGTTCATTAATAACAAAAGTAAATATATTTACTAATATTGTTAGTAAATTATGATAAAAAATATTGTCACAATCTTTTTTATTGGATTTCGTTTGTAATTTCTATCTTCATCGGATTTATTTTTTTAATTATGATTCAAAAAGCACTATTAACACTCGGCATAACCGCGTTTGTATTATCAGCAAATGCGCAAACTGCTAAAAAAACAATCGCAAAAAAAATTGCTCCTGTTGCAAAAACAACAGTGAACCCTATGACAGATCTTGACTCAGCAAGTTATTCTTTTGGGATGAAGATTGCTCAAGGTTTAAAGTCTGACGGCGTTACAATGTTGAACTACGATTTGATCAAAAAAGCAATGCAAGACGTATTTACCGACCAACCGTTGGTGGTAGATGATGAACTTGCTGGAAAAACAATTGGGCAGTTTTTACAAAAAACAAGCAAAGCCAAATATTCTGTTGCAGAAGAAGCCGGTAAAAAGTTCTTAGAGGGCAACAAACAGAACCCAAAAATAACCACCACAGCTAGCGGTTTACAATATGAAGTAATTACAATGGGAACTGGCGAAAAACCCAAAGTTACAGATACCGTTACCGTACATTATAAAGGTACTTTAATTGATGGTAAGCAGTTTGACAGTTCATATGACAGAGGCGAACCGATATCTTTACCATTAAATGGAGTAATCCCGGGTTGGACAGAAGGTGTGCAATTGATGCCTATTGGCTCTAAATTCCGTTTTTATGTTCCATACCAACTGGGTTATGGAGAAAGAGGGGCCGGACAAGACATTCCTCCGTTCAGCACTTTAGTATTTGATATTGAATTATTAAAAATTGGCGCATAGTTCGTTTAATAAAAAAACTGAAAGACCGGAAATTCGAATAATTTTCGGTCTTTTTTATGCTCAATGCTTTTTTCAACAAAAGCACTCAAATTAAAAGTAAGATAAAAATATGTTTAACATCAGCGTTTATTGATAAATTATAAAAATCTATTTTCAGATTTCTAATATCGTCGTCAATTCTGTTTAAACTACAATTTGTAATTAAAAAGCATCCAAATCACAAAAAAATCCTACTTTGTTAGATTATTCATAATTCTAAATTAGTAACGTAAGTTTCAAGATTTAGCATTTTTAATCTTTTATATTTTAAGCGCTTTGCGTTTATATTTTAATAGCTCCATTATATCGTGATCAATTTTTCTTCAAAGTTACCTCAAACACAAAATACAATTTTTTCAGAAATGACTGCCTTGGCAAATGAATATCAAGCAGTAAATCTATCACAGGGATTTCCTGATTTTGATATAGACCCAGAATTGATTAAGCTGGTTAATCAAGAAATGCTTAAAGGGAATAACCAGTATGCACCAATGCCTGGTATTTTAAGTTTAAGAGAAAGTATTTCTGAGAAAATGGAAGCGTTACATAGCTCCTATTACTCACCAGAAACAGAAATAACCATAACCGCAGGCGGAACGCAAGCCATTTACACTGCTATTGCAGCTATAATTAAACCTAACGACGAGGCTATTATTTTTGAGCCTGCTTATGATTGTTATGCGCCAACTGTGCGAGCTTTTGGTGGTTTGGTTAAACCTTATGAAATGACACCTCCTTTTTATGACATAGATTGGAGCATGGTGAAGCGTTTGGTGACTGCCAATACAAGACTCATTATCATTAATTCGCCACAAAACCCTTGCGGACGAATTTTGAAAGAGGAAGATATTAAGCAACTAAAAATAATTACTGAAAACACTGATATTTTAATCATTAGTGATGAAGTATATGAACATATTATTTTTGATGGCCAACAACATTTAAGTTTATCACAATTTCCAGAACTTAAAGAGCGTACCTTTATTACGGCCAGTTTTGGCAAATTATTCCACTGCACCGGCTGGAAAGTGGGTTATTGTATTGCACCCGCAATGCTGATGAAAGAATTCAGAAAAATTCATCAGTTTTTAGTTTTCAGCGTTAATACGCCGATACAATATGCACTTCACTCCTATTTAAACAGCAATCAATCGTATTTGGAGCTGGCTGGCTTTTTTCAAAAGAAGCGTGATTTATTTAGGTCATTGTTAAAGCCGTCAAAATTTACTTTGTTAAGATGTGAAGGTTCTTATTTTCAAAATGTGAGCTACGAAAATATATCGAGTGAAAGAGACGTTGATATTGCAATTAGAATCACAAAAGATTATAAAGTTGCATGTATACCCAACTCTAGCTTTTACGCGAGAAACACGGATTTTAAAACTTTAAGATTTTGTTTTGCTAAAAAAGACGAAACTCTAGAGAAGGCAGCGGCATTGTTAAATAAAATTTAATTTTTTTAATTTACAGCTATTTACAAACACCATAAATATGAATTCATTAAAAGTGACGCTTTTACAGGCTTATTTGTTTTGGGAAAACATTGATAAAAACCTGCATAACCTAAGCTTAAAGCTTTCTACAATTCAGGAGAAAACAGATATTATTATATTACCAGAGATGTTTACTACGGGCTTTACCATGAACGCCAACGAATTGGCCGAAGAAATGGACGGTAAAACCATGAAATGGATGCATGAAAAAGCAAACCGTTATGATGCTGTCGTAACAGGCTCAATCATAATCAAAGAAAACGATCATTTTTATAATAGGTTAATTTGGATGAACCCAGATGGCGCTTATCAATATTATGATAAGAAACACCTTTTTAGTTTGGCAAAAGAAGATGAGGTTTATACTGCTGGAAATGAAAAGCTGATTATTGATTTTAAAGGCTGGAAAATTATGCCTGCCATTTGCTATGATTTACGCTTTCCGGTTTGGTTAAGAAACCACGGCGAGCTTTATGATTTACTATTGGTTGTAGCTAGCTGGCCTGAGAAAAGAGCTAAAGATTGGAACACCTTAATTCCGGCTAGAGCAATTGAAAATCAGAGCTATATTATTGCGTTAAACCGAGTTGGACATGACGGTAACGAACTCTACTACTGTGGCGACACCACCTGCTTAGACCCAACCGGGCGGGTTGTGTATTATAAACGAGATGACGAAGATCTTTACACCTTTACCATTTTTAAAAACGAGGTGGAGAAAACTCGCCAACAATTGCCTTTTCTAAACGATGGGGATAACTTTACGCTAACTTAATACTGCGAAAAGAATTTGAACAAACTCGGCGTCCTTTAAACAAAATTTAGATTGTTAAATAGTGTTAAATTGGTAATAAACGCCTATTTATCGTGTTATCTAAAAAACAAAATTTATATTTGTTTAACCTTTTTATTCCGTTTTTATTCGCTTAATTCGACTGAACGGCTACTAATATCCTTATATGTTTAAAGAAATACGCAGTAGAGCAATTAGATACCCTCTTATTTTTATTTATTTTGTTGTTCTGTTTTTTTGTGCTTTAGAAGTTAATTTCTTTGGCTTGTTTGGCTTCTCGCCAGCAAAAAAAGACATCAAATTTCCGTCACTAAATGTTTCATCAGAAGTTTATACCGCAGACAGCGTTTTAATAGGCAAGTATTATACAGAAAATCGGACTCCGGTTGATTATAAAGACATTGATAAAGATCTGATAAACGCTTTAGTAGCAACAGAAGATGTCAGGTTTTTTAAACATAATGGTGTGGATTTTTTCTCGGTTTTTTCTGGAATAATATCAACTGCAACTGGTGATAAAAGAGGCGGCAGCACTATTACTCAGCAATTAGCTAAAAACTTATACCGTACTCGCGTTAATAAATCGCAAGGATTCACCAGTAAAATCCCCCTCGTACGTACCTTAGTATCAAAAATAAAAGAGTGGGTAACTGCTTATAAACTAGAAGGAAATTACAGCAAAGAAGATTTGATAACGATGTATCTTAACACGGTTCCGTTTGGTAATAATTCTTACGGTATAAACACTGCTTCAAAGCATTATTTTAACAAATCTGTTAGCGAGATTAATCTTCAAGAATCTGCCACTTTAGTAGGAATGCTAAAAGCAACATCAACCTATAATCCTATAAAAAATCCAGAAAACTCCAGGAAACGTCGCAATGTAGTGTTATCACAAATGCAGAAGTATAAATTCATCACTGCAGCACAATATAACCAAGCATCGGCCACGCAAATTGTACTTGATTTAGGGAAAGATATCGGCAAAAACGATGGTAACTCTTACTTAAGGGCGGCCGTTGCAAAATGGTTAGACAAATGGTGTGATGAAAACGATTATAACCTTTATGAAGATGGGTTAAAAATTTACACTACCATTGATTCAAAATTGCAGAAGTATGCTGAAGAAGCAGTTCACGAGCAGATGACTACCCTGCAAAAACGGTTTTATAATGTTTGGGGAGATGAAGAGCCATGGCGTGATTCTAAAGGAGTTATTATTGAAGACTTTGTACAAAAAAACTTAGACAGGTTGCCTTGGTATAAAGGTGTGGAACGTGTGTTAGGTAAGAACCCAGATTCCTTGGCTGCTTTTCTAAACAAAAAAAAGAAAATGACTGTTTTCTCTTGGGATGGAAACAAAGAGGTTGAATTTTCTACCATTGATTCGATAAAGTATTATGCCAAAATTTTGAATACGGGAATGATGACTTTAGATCCGTTTAGCGGAAAAATTAAAGTTTGGGTAGGCGGGATAAACCATACGTATTTTAAATATGACCACGTAAACCAATCTAAAAGGCAAGCGGGTTCAACTTTTAAACCTTTCGCTTATTTGGCTGCAATTGAAAGTGGTATAGATCCTTGTGATAAATTTACCGACAAACCTGTTAGTATTAAGTATCAAGTAGGTAACAAAACCGAAATTTGGGAGCCTAAAAATGCAGATTGGAACTTTTCTTACCGAGAAATGTCTTTACGTTGGGCAATGGCGAAATCAGTAAATTCTATTACCGCACAAATCACGGAGAAGGTAGGTTGGGATAAAGTAGTAGAATATGCGCATAAATGTGGTATCGAAAGCAAGTTACAATCCGTACCATCTGTTAGTTTAGGTCCTAATGATGTTTCGGTTTATGAAATGGTTAGAGCTTACGGAACGTTTTTAAATCAAGGTAAAAAAGTAGACCCTATTTTGGTAGAAAGAATTACAGATTTAGATGGTCGCGTGATTGAAAATTTTAAAGCCAAACAAACAGAAGTGCTAAGCAAAGAGATTGCTTGGCTAATGCTTTATATGTTTAGAGGTGGCATGGAAGAACCAGGTGGAACATCACAGGCATTGTGGGAATGGGATTTATGGAAGAAAAACAACCAAATTGGCGGAAAAACAGGAACGTCATCTGATTATGTAGATGGTTGGTATATGGGGATTACCAAAGATTTAGTAACAGGCGTTTGGGTTGGTGCTGATGACCGTAGTGTACATTTTAAAACTTCGGAAACAGGCGAAGGCTCTAGAACTGCTTTACCAATTTTCGCTAAGTTTATGGAGAAAGTTTACAAAGATCCAAGTACCGGAATTACGCAGGGTCCGTTTCCAAAACCCGAAGTAGAAATAACTCGTAAGTACAACTGTGTATCGCCTCGTATTGTTATTGACACTGCAGTTGCAGACAGTACAATAGTTGATTCACTAAACACCCTTGATAACCCTACTGAAAATGATTTAGCAGAGCCACAAGTCGAAATTGCCCCAACTGTGGGCACTTCGGCAGATAAAAATACAGATGCTAAAAAAGATAAAAAACCTGGAACCGAATCTAATAAAGATAATAAAGGCAAACCAGCAGATGAAGATCTCTCTAAACGGGAGCTTAGAAAGTTAAAAAGAGATCAAGACAAAGAAAATCGAGCAAATTGATTTAAAATAATTAGCGATTAAAATTCGTTTGATGATAATACTAAAGCTATGAAATTATACTTAAATAAACTTTACAGAACGGTAACTGTATTAAGCCTATTATTTGTGCTTATGTTTGGTTTTTCTTCACCCGTAAAGGCACAATATTTTGGACAAAATAAAGTAAGGTATAAAAATCTTCAATTTAAAGTTTACGAGACCCCCCACTTTGAATTGTATTACTACACCAAAAATGATAGCTTGATTAAAGCTTTTGCCAAAGAAAGCGAAGCTTGGTATTCTATACATCAACAAGTTTTTAGAGACACATTTAGAAGAAAAAACCCAATTATTTTATACGGAAACTCTCCAGAATTTCAACAAACTACGGTTATTGATGGAGAAATTGGTGTGGGTACAGGTGGAGTTACAGAAGGTTTAAAAAACCGAGTAATCATGCCTTTGCAAGAAATTAACTCCCAAACCCGACATGTTTTGGGTCATGAGCTTGTTCACGCTTTCCAGTATCACTCTTTAATTGGCGGAGATTCTACT
Source organism: Sphingobacteriales bacterium (assembly GCA_038243635.1). Taxonomy (GTDB): domain Bacteria; phylum Bacteroidota; class Bacteroidia; order Sphingobacteriales; family Sphingobacteriaceae; genus Pseudopedobacter. The sequence goes on along the minus strand of JBBSQW010000001.1, from coordinate 73,433 downwards.
CAATTAGAAAACATTGGCAATTTACCTTTATGGATGATTGAAGGTATGGCCGAATATTTATCGTTAGGAAAAGTTGATGCTAATACTGCGATGTGGATGCGTGACGCAGTTTTAAATAAAGATATTCCGACTCTAAAAGACTTAACTACTAATAGCAAATATTTTCCTTACCGGTACGGACAGGCTTTTTGGTCATTTATAGGTTCTACTTATGGCGATTCTACCATTTTCCCTTTCTTTAAGGCCACTGCCAAGTATGGTTATGAAATGGCTATCCGTAGAAACTTTGGTTTGGATGATAAAACGCTCTCTACTTTGTGGAAAAGCTCATTAGAAAACACTTATAAACCATATTTAAAAGACATCGAACAAAAGCCAATTGGTTTTAGCGTGGCAGATACAATCACAGGTGGGGAAATGAATGTTGCGCCAGCCATCAGTCCCGACGGGAAATATTTAGCTTATCTATCAGAAAAAGAACTGTTCTCTATAGATCTCTATTTAGCCGATGCTAAGACGGGAAAGATTATAAGAAAGCTGACTTCTAAAATTGCAAATAGTCATATTGACGAGTTTAACTTTATTGAATCTGCTGGAGCTTGGTCACCCGATAGCAAGAAATTTGCATTCAGTGTTTTCTCAAAAGGTCGTAACAATTTAGTAATTGTTGATATCAGCAATGGAAAAACCCTTTTGAATGAGGGAATGGGCGATGCCGAACAGTTTGGTAATTTAACTTGGTCGCCAGATGGGGTAAATATTGCTTTTTCGGGATTAAAAAACGGGCAAAGTGATTTGTTTAGTTACAACCTAACCACAAAAAAAATAACGCAACTCACTAGTGATATGTATACCGATTATCAGCCGTCATACGCTGGTGATGGTAAAAAAATTGTATTCTCTACCGATAGGATGAGTGCTAAAAGTGATGATATCAGATCAACGATCCCAATGGGAATGGCTGTTTTAGATTTAGATAGCAAAACCGTAACTGATATCAACGTTTTTCCTGGTGCAAATAACTTTAATCCGCTTTTCGCAGATGAGGATACTAATCTATACTTTTTATCAAATAGAGATGGTTTCAGAAATTTGTACCGTTACAATTTTGGAAGCGCTAAAACCGAGCAGCTTACAGATTACTTTACGGGGATTAGTGGGATTACAGAAAACTCTCCCGCTTTAAGTATTTCAAAAAATAACGATATCGTATATTCTTACTATCGTTCGCAACGCTACACTTTGTACAATGCTAAAAGCACTGAATTTACTCCGATAGTAGTGGATAACAACGCTGTTGATTTAACAGCGGCTACTTTACCTCCAGCAAATTCAGTAGGTGTAAATATCATTAACAAAAACTTAGAGAACTTTGCAGCTTACGATGATTTACCAACGGATTCGGTAAAAACAATTGCGTTTAAACCACAGTTCAAGTTAGATTATATTGCAAATAACGGCGCAGGTATATCTACAAGTCGCTTTGGCACTGGTTTATCTGGTGGTGTACAAGCTATTTTTAGCGATATTTTAAGTAGAAATAAGATTTACGCAGCGGCTACAGTTAACGGAGAAATTTATGACGCTGGAGCGCAGATTGCTTACGTAAATGAGCAAAGTCGCTGGAGCTGGGGTGGCGCTGTGTCGCATATCCCCTATCAGTTTGGTACGTATGGTTATGATTATAACTCAATCACTCCAAAATACAATCAACCTGCCGTTGAACAGTATATTGATTTAATTAGGATTTTTGAAGAATCAGCACAAGCCTTTACGGCATACCCTTTCAATAAAATCACGAGATTAGAGTTTGGTGCGGGTGCCTCCCATTACTCATACCGAGTAGATCGTTTTAGTACCTATTACGACCAAGTTACTGGTTATCCTATTTACCAAGATAAAAAGAAGATTCCACTGGATGAGTTTAATGATCCAGCTAATCAAAATAACAGCAGCGGTTATGGAAACTATAGACTTAACCCTTATACCATTTTTCAACTAAATACTGCCTTGGTTGGTGATAATTCTGTTTCAGGAATTGCGTCTCCTTTAAACGGATACCGTTATAGAATTGGAATTGAACAGTATTTTGGAACCTATACTTACACTGCACCAACTGTTGATTTAAGGAAATATATTAGGGCAAAACCAGTAACTTTTGCTGGCAGAATTTATGGTTACGGCCGTTTGGGCGATACTAATAATCAACTTTATCCAATATTTATTGGCTACCCATATTTGATTAGGGGTTATGAAGCAAATAGCTTTTATGGAGATAATGGCAGTGTGAGTACATCTGCTAATGGGTTTACGATAGATCAATTGATTGGTAACAGGGTTGCGGTGCTTAACCTTGAAGTCCGTTTACCGTTTACTGGTCCAGAAAAATTATCAGTTATACCGTCGAAATTTCTATTCTCTGAATTGAATTTATTTTTTGACGCTGGATTAGCATGGGATAAGGGACAAACTGTGGACTTTGGGCGAAGTGGTGCTCCACTTAAAAATCCTTCGGATCCATCCCAAGGTTTTGATACTCGAGTTAAAGTCCCTGCTTATAGTGCTGGTATTTCTGCAAGGGTGAACGTTTTCGGCTACTTTGTGTTAGAACCCTACTTAGCGTTTCCTTTTAATCGTAAAGATGTTAAAAAACCAGTATTTGGATTGGCGTTTTCTCCCGGATGGTAGAATCAAATCTAACGTCAATTTAATATCGTATATAGTTTAAATACATAAATTATGAAAAGTATAAAATATATTTTAGTGTGTGCCTTAGCAGTTAGTACGTTTACTTCATGCGGACAGTCTAAGAACAATACTTCTGGAAATTCAAGTTCTATAGAAGAGAATAAGGGAAAATTTCCAATAGAAAAATCAGACTCTCAATGGCGGGAAGTTTTAAGTCCTCAAGCTTTTGAAATATTGGTAAAGGAAGGAACAGAGCCAGCATTTAAGAATGCTTATTATAACAATCACAAAAAAGGAACTTATGTAAGTCTTACCACAGGCGATGTTTTATTTAGTTCAGATGATAAATTTGACTCTGGTACTGGCTGGCCAAGTTTCACCAAACCTATTAATGAGACGGCTGTAATCTGGACAAAAGACACCTCTTACGGAATGACGAGAGATGGAATTATTGAAGCTAAAACAGGGCTACATTTAGGTCACGTCTTTAATGATGGTCCTGGTCCTACTGGGTTAAGATATTGCATAAACTCTGCAGCTATGAAGTTTGTTCCTGCTAAGTAACAAAAATAAAACTGCCTCATAATTTCAAAATTATGAGGCTGTTTTATTATCAGTTTAAATAAACATAAGTAATGCCATCGCCGCCTCTATCTACATGCTCATCTTCCATCTTAGCTACCTGTGGATAAGCCTTTAAATAATTACGAATTAGCTTTCTAAGAATTCCGTCTCCTTTACCGTGAATAACTTTAAAAGAGGAAATTCCAAACATTACTGCTCTATCAAAATAGCGTTCAATTTCTCCCAAAGCATCTTCTCCCCTTTTACCACGAACATCAATCTCTGCAGAAAAACTTGCTGACGATTCGGTATAGCTTGAAGTTCCAAACCGTTTGACTTCTTTTGGAACACTTTTATTAGAAACCTTTACAACTTTCCTTTTCTTAATCACAGATCGTAGTTCGCCAAAAGCTACAATCAAATTGTCTTTCGCAATTTCTAAAACTTGCACTAAGTTTTCAGAATCTGGCATTTTTACCCAATCGCCAACAGCAATTTCTTCAACTTCTTTTTGTTGCTGTTTGGTAGGTGCTTGCGGTTTTATTTCATTTGCTTTTAGTGCGGTGTTTAAGTTCGCTCTTAATTCTTGCGTGGTTGTTTTGTCGGCTTTTGATTCTCTAATACCAGCGATGGTATTTTCCACTAATTTATTAGCGTCTTTGATAATCTGTTGTGCTTCAGTTTTAGCCTCTCTAATTAAGTTTCGCTTGTTCTCATCGTAATAAGCTTTCAGCTTCTCATTTTCTTCTAATAGTGATTGATACTTTCGCTGTTGCCTATCCAGCGAAAGCTTAGTATCAAAAACCTCTTTTTTATCGCGTTCTAAATCCACCAAAAGTGTATCAATTTTACGCTGTTGAACGCTGATTTTACTTTTTGCTAAATCAATTAAATGTTTGGATAAACCTATTTTTTGCGCAATTTCAAAAGCGTAAGAACTCCCGGGTTTACCCATCTCCAACATATAAAGAGGTTGTAGTTTTTCATTGTCGAAAATCATTGAGGCATTCTCTAAACCCTCTGCGCTATTTGCAAATAGTTTCAGATTGGAGTAATGTGTGGTGATTATCCCAAAACAACGTTTTTGATTCAATTGTTCCAATACAGCTTCGGCAATTGGACCACCAAATAAAGGGTCCGTCCCGGTACCAAATTCATCGATTAAAATTAAAGTTTTAGCAGAGGTATGTTCCGTAAAGTACTTCATCTTAGATAAATGCGCACTGTAAGTACTTAAATCACTTTCAATGGATTGGTCGTCACCAATATCGGCGAAGAGCTGTTTAAAAATACCGACTTCAGATTCTGCATCAGCAGGAATTAGCAAACCCGCCTGCGTCATAATTTGCAATAATCCAACGGTTTTCATTGCAACAGATTTTCCTCCAGCGTTTGGACCCGAAACCAATAGAATTCGTACTTTCTCATCTAAATGAACGTTCAGCGGAACAACCGATTTACCACTTTCCTTATGGTTTAATAGCAATAATGGGTGTTTAGCGTTAATCAGTTTTAAACGAGCATCTTTCATCAAAATAGGCATCTGCGCATCAATTTGAATCGCAAAAAGCGCTTTCGCCCTTACAAAATCAAGCTTCGTTAAAAAGCCGTGATAAGAAAAAATGATAGGTACATAAGGTCGCAGTTGATTAGTAAGCTCCGTTAAAATACGCACCACTTCCCGGCGTTTCTCAAATTCTAAATCTCTGATTTTATTATTGAGTGTAAAAACTTCTTCGGGTTCAATATAAACGGTTTGCCCAGATGCGGACTCGTCATGAACAAAACCTTTTACTTTTCGTTTATTTTCAGCTAAAATAGGAATACATATTCTGCCATCTCTAACCGTCAAGCTTCCGTCTGCTACCCAATTATTACTCTGTGCGTTTTTATAAATCTGATCGATTTTCCTCAAAGCTTCTTGCTCAGCTTTAGCAATGGAAGTCGTAATATCTGCCAGTAAACGAGAAGCATTTGGCTTCATCTTTCCTTTGGGGTCAATTACTGCTTCAATATGCCTAACGATGCTTTTCTCTATCGGTAAATGCTCAAATAAGGCTTCTAAATTTGGGTATAAACCATTTCTATCTTCAAAGTACTTGATAACAGCAAAAACGGTTTGCAAGGAAACATAAATTTGAAAAACTTCCTCCTCGTTTAAAAATGCACCGTCTAATTTGGCTTTTTCTGCCAGTCTTTTGATATCGTAAAAACTTTGTATAGGTAAAGGTTGGTCATTTTCAATGATATCTTTAAACTCAGCTGTTTGCCGTAAAAATTTATTGATCTGGTCATATTGGCTCATGAACTGGATTTTATCCACCATCCCCCTGCCCATCTCACTCATACATAAGTTTTTAATAAAGGTTTTAACATCATCAAAACCCAACTTATGTAAACTATTTTGTGGATAAATCATTCTTAATCTTTGTCGCTTTTTTTAAATTTTGATTTTCTCTAACTACTTCAGTTTTGTTTTTGTACTGTCTTTCAAATCCTTTAAACTATCTAAAACTTGGGTGTACTTACCATATAACTTTTTAGCATCTAACGTATAATAGTTTAAACTATTGGTAGATTTTGAAGAGTCTATTTTAAAGCTTTTAAGCACATAACGATATAAATTAAGCTTCTGTATTCTCATGCTGTCTTGCTTTGGCTTTAAGCTTTTTTGTAACCGAATTAAGCTGTCGGAAACTAGCGTATACATAGAATCTAGCTCCATCGGATCTTCACTGTAGTAATTAAGGCTATTTGTGAAAGCTGCTGAATCAATTTTATATTTTTCAAAAATATAGGTGTACCTACTCCGGGCCTGCATTTTCATGGTATCATTATTATAAACCTGATTCAGGGCTGCATCCGTTAGTTGCATATCTAACATGACATTTAACATTTCACCTTTTTCAATTAGCCCTTTCGGTAATTTATTTTGATTACAGGAAACGTAAAAGAGTACAACAGCAACTAGTAATATTATTCTTTTCATAAAATAAAAAAGCCAATCTTAACAATTCATACCTACTTACGTTCGTGTTATAGCGCAAGCATTCGTATTTTTGGCAAACAATCGTATAAAATTAAGCATTAATGAGCATTACAGACAATATAAAAGCAATAAAGAACGAAATAGAAAGCGTAGCGGTTAAATTGGTTGCTGTTTCTAAGACAAAGTCCAATGAAGATATTTTGGAGGCTTACCATACAGGCCAACGTATTTTTGGCGAAAACCAAGTGCAGGAAATGGTTGAAAAGTACGAAGCTTTACCAAAAGACATTCAGTGGCATTTAGTTGGTCATTTACAAAGTAATAAGGTTAAATATATTGCTTCTTTTGTAAGCTTAATTCATGGCGTTGACAGTTTAAAATTATTGATAGAAATTAACAAGCAAGCAATAAAGAACGAACGTGTAATTGATTGTTTATTACAGATTTACATCGCTGATGAAGAAACTAAATTTGGTTTAGGGTTTGATGAAGTGATTGAATTATTAGAATCTCAAGAGCTTACTGAACTTAAAAATGTTAGGATTGTAGGCTTGATGGGAATTGCCACTCACAGCGAAAACCCAAAACAAATTAAAGAAGAATTTTACGAGTTACAAACCTTATTTAAAGGTATAAAAGTGAGTTACTTTAGAAACGAAGACAGCTTTAAAGAACTATCCATGGGCATGTCTGCTGATTATAGCATCGCGATTGAGCAAGGATCTACTTTGGTACGTATTGGTAGCGATATTTTTGGCGAACGCGTGATTAAGTCGTTAGGTGGTTAGGTGGTTAGTTTGTTAGGTGGTTAGGTGGTTAGGTTGTTAGGTTGTTAGGTGGTTAGGAATGTAGTTTATTAGCTAGTCATTCTATCATTCAAATTCATTCATTGAAAAACTCATTCTATCATTCAAAATTTTTATTTCAGTTATTCTATGGCTAACAAAAAAACAGAGATCAGATTTGCTACAGAAAATGATTGTGAGCGCATGCTAGAACTGATTCATGAATTGGCACTCTATGAAAAAGCACCTCAAGAAGTTACGGTAACTCTAGATGAATTTAAGGAAGCTGGTTTTGGGGAAAATGCAGTTTTTAAAGCTTTTGTAGCAATTTTCGATGGCAACATTGAAGGTTTCGCACTTTACTATATCAGGTATTCAACCTGGAAAGGTCCGCGTTTATATTTAGAAGATTTCATTGTTACAGAAAAAATGCGTGGTCGTGGCATTGGTAAATTATTATTTGAGCGAGTTGTTGAAGAAACCAAAATCCATAACTATAAAGGAATGGTTTGGCAGGTTTTAGACTGGAACCAACATGCAATAAACTTCTATAATAAATACAATGCACAATTTGAGACTGGCTGGTTAAACGTAGGACTCTCCTACGAACAAATAAAAAATTAAAATGAAAAATATTATTCTTGCAATCTGTGGTTTAACTATTGTTGCTTGTCAAAATAACAAAACAACAAATACAGTTGAAGTTATTAGCGATTCAGTTGTAAGTTCCGTTTCCATAGCTGAAATGGTTAGCATCGCTAAAATGGATTCCATAGAAAAAACGTTCTTTAAAGACAGTTTAGCTTATAAGGTTGCGCATTATTACAAAGAGACCAAAAGGAGCAATAACGCAACCGATAGTAGCAGCTATGGCTATGTAAAAGCCATTTATCCGAATTTCGCAGTCAATCAAAAATTCTTGAATAATAAGATTTTGAGTATCATTACTGCAGAACCATGGACCGGAAACATAACCTACAGCATTGAGAAAGCGTCTGAGAAATTTTTAAAAGAATACTTAGAATTTAAGAAAGACTACCCGGATAGTCCAGCAGGCTACACATGGGATCAAAGCTTAAAAGTTAGTTTTCAGGATGTTAATTTAGCAGTGCTCACCAGCAATTCTTACATTTATACTGGTGGTGCACATGGTTTAGAAAGTGTTTTATATTTTAATTTAGATCTAAAATCTGAAAAAGAGTTAGCGTTAACAGACCTTTTAAATGGTAATTATAAGAATAAATTAACAGCTGTTGCGGAATCAATTTTCAGAAAAAACGAAGGATTAACCGAAGACGAACCTTTGGATAATTACTTTTTCGAGAATAAAATTTTTAAATTGAATGAGAACTTTGCAATCACAAAAAAAGGATTGTTTTTCACTTACAATCCTTATGAAATTAAGTCATACGCCGAAGGTAGAACTAATTTGTTAATTCCTTATTCACGTATAAAAGACTTAATTAAACCCAATAGCTTCATTTCAAAATACGTTAATAAATAATGCAGGTATTCAAATTTGGTGGCGCTTCTGTAAAAGATGCAGCCGGAATTAAAAATCTGGGTGAGATTATAAAAATGCATCAAAGCCAACCGCTATTGATTGTAATTTCTGCGATGGGCAAAACTACAAATGCATTAGAAAAGCTGGCAGAAAGCTATTTCAACCAAAAAGATGACATTCACGAGGCGTTTGAGGAGATGAAAAATTACCATTTCGAAATTATCCAGCAGCTTTTTGAACAACATCACCCGGTTTTTGATGAAGTTAATAACACTTTCGTGGAGATTGACTGGATTATTGAAGACGAACCTGTAGACGAGTTCGATTTTATTTACGATCAAATTGTATCCATAGGAGAATTGGTTGCCAGTAGAATTGTGGGGCATTACTTAAACAGCATTGGCGTAATCACTAAGTGGTTGGATGCCCGTTCTTACATCCAAACCGATAATGTTTACCGCGAGGCACATATCAATTGGGACAAAACTTCGGAACTGATTCAAAAAGACATTCCTAAAATATTAGAAAAAGGTTTTGCAATAACACAAGGATTTATTGGCAACACGTCCGAAAACTTTACCACTACACTAGGCAGAGAGGGTTCTGATTACACCGCAGCTATTTTTGCATCCTGTTTAGATGCTAAAAGTGTAACTGTTTGGAAAGATGTACCAGGCATCTTAAACGCTGATCCAAAATTATTTGATGATTGTGTTAAGTTCGATGAGCTATCTTATACAGAAGTTATCGAGATGGCTTATTACGGGGCAACCGTAATTCATCCAAAAACTATAAAGCCGCTGCAAAACAAGAATATTCCGCTTTACGTAAAACATTTTTTAGCACCCAATGAGCCGGGAACCATCATTAGAGAAGCTACAATTGCCATCTCTACTCCTATCATCATCGTTAAAAATAACCAAGCACTAATTACGCTACATACTAAAGACTTAGCTTTCGTTACAGAAAATCAGCTCAGTGAAATTTTTAAGGCTTTCGCCGATGCTTATATCAAAGTAAATACTTTGCAAGTTTCCGCGTTAACTTTCTCTGCCAGTTTTGACTTTGATGAGAATAAATTCGATAGATTTAAGACTTTATTGTCTCCTGATTTAGATTTACGATATAATGCTGATTTAAAGCTAATCACCATTCGCCATCCAAATGACGAGGCTATAAAAAAATACATAAGTGGGGAAATTTATTTAATAGAGCGTAACAGAAATACTGCTCATTTTGTAATTAAGGTATGAGGGAATTGTTTAAAAAGCTAATCAGCAAAGAAGTTCAGGATTTTATCACTAATAATCTTAAAACAGATTTATCAAAACTAATATTGAAAGGCTCACCTTTTGCTGATCTCGACATCAAAAAAATCGCCATACAAATAGAAAGTAAAAACAAGGCTATAAAAAAACTTTCGACCTGGTACAAAACCAACGGTATTATTTATCCGCCGAAATTAAACTTAGAACAAGCATCTTCCGAAGTTACAGCAAACTACAAAGCTTCTTTAATAAATAATGGCTCTTTGATAGATTTAACAGGCGGATTTGGTTCTGATGCCTATTACTTTGCACAAAATGCCAGCTCAGTGACGCATTGCGAAACCGACGAAGAGCTTTCAGAAATTGTAAAACACAATTTTGAGGTTTTAGGTATCAAAAACGTAACTACCGTAGTTGGAGATAGCACAGAATTTTTGAAGAATTGTAAGGAAAATTTTGAAACTATCTACGTTGATCCGTCTCGTAGGGCAAATGCGGGTCGTGTATTTATGTTAAAAGATTGTGAACCTGATGTAGTCGCTAACCAAAAGCTATATCTTAAAAAAGCAAAGCGGGTGATTATTAAAGCGGCTCCAATGCTAGATATCCAAGCGGCGTTAAAAGATTTAAAAAACGTAGTTGAAATACATGTAGTGAGTTTGAAAAACGAATGTAAAGAATTGCTTTTTGTACTAGAACAAGACGCAACTGACGAACCTACTATAAATTGTGTGCTGTTAGGATCTCAGGATAGCAAAATTATTAGTTTTAACTTTGCTGAAGAAAAGAAAGCAGAAAGTAAGGCTGGAAAATTGAAGAATTACCTATACGAACCGGATGCTTGTATACTGAAAGCTGGAATGTTTAAATTACTAACGGAAAGGTACCCTGTTTCAAAGGTTCATCAGCACAGTCATCTTTACACTTCTAACGAATTAATAGATTTTCCTGGAAAACGTTTTAAAATTGTAAAATCTATTTTGTTTAATGACTTTACGAAGGCACAAGTTCCCAAACAAATTAACTTAGTTTGTAGAAATTTCAATTTAAAGCCAGATGAGCTTAAAAAGCAATTTAAATTGAAAGATGGTGGAAATGATTTCTTGTTTTTTAGCACCAATTACAAAGAGCAAAAAATAGTAATCCACGCTACAAAATTACAAACAAACGCTTAAAATAATGATTGAGAATTTAAAATCTAGTATTGGACAGTTCAGATTGATTTGCTTTTTAGAAGGTATCACGCTTTTGGTATTAATTTTTATTGCGATGCCAATGAAGTATTATTTTGAAAATCCCATCGTCACTAAAATCTTTGGACCAATACATGGTGCATTATTTTTAGCATACGTTGCGTACACTATTTTATTTGCAGTTAAATACAAATGGAGTTTAAGTAAAATATTTTGGGTAAGTATTGCTAGCTTTTTTCCTTTTGCTACGTTTTATGTAGATAAAAAAGTTTTAGCAAAAATTCCAGCATAATCGTAGTTTTCCTTCCTTTTTCCGACAAACACAAAATCACAAAGTCGAACTTGGGAGCTTGATTTCTGTAATCGTTTTCGATTAATGTCCGACTTTAGGCTTTTCAAAACACTTTTTTTGTGTGTTTTTGGAAAAGACTAAGAAGTACGCGTTCGTGAAAATATTTCTTAGATATATTTAAAAGAAAAAAAAGACTCATCTGATTTTTATACTGACGAAGCGAAATATTTCACAAGAAAAGTCAAATCAACAAAGCCACAATCGCAAATTATATCTCGTTTCTCCTTATTAAAGGAGACCAAGTGAAAATCTATAAAACAAAAAAAGTTGGTTTAATCTCTTAAACCAACTTCAATCCCATTAAAAATATCTAATTATATCTTTTTTACATTCACCGCTTGTGGACCTTTCTGGCCGTCTTCAACGTTAAACTCTACCTCGTCATTGTCTTTGATAGCATTTACGCCACCTTCAACGTCTTTAAAATGTACAAAGATGTCTTTACCCTCGTAAATAATAAAACCGAAACCTTTTTGGGCATTAAACCATTTAACTGTACCTTTTTCCATAAAATATTGATATTTAGATTTATAATTTATATCAAATATAAAATATTTTTCAAACTAACTGTAGCCTAGTTTATTTGTTTGGTTGTGGAGTCATTCTTAAATAAGGTTTAATCTCTGTAAAACCCTTTGGAAATTTAGCTGCAATGTCTTCCGTTTTGATTGCTGGCGAGACAACTACGTCTTCACCGTCTTTCCAATCTGCTGGTGTTGCAACACTATGGTAGGCTGTTAATTGTAATGAATCTATAACGCGTAAAATCTCTTGAAAATTTCTACCCGTGGATGCTGGGTAAGAAATAATTAATTTCACAGATCTATCTGGTGCAATTACAAATAAGGAACGAACAGTTAACGTAGCAGATGCATTTGGGTGCATCATTCCGTACGCTTCTGCAACTTCTTTGCTTTCATCAGCGATAATTGGAAAATTAACTTCTACGTTTTGAGTTTCGTTAATGTCTTTAATCCAGCCTCTGTGAGATTCAGCAGAATCAACACTAAGCGCAATCACTTTAACGTTTCTTTTATCAAACTCAGGCTTTAATCTAGCTGTAGCGCCAAGTTCGGTAGTACAAACTGGTGTATAATCAGCCGGATGCGAAAATAAAACGCCCCAACTATCACCTAAATATTCATAAAAATCAACTTCTCCATCAGAAGTATCTACCTTAAAATTTGGTGCAATGTCTCCTATTCGTAACATAAATATTTTGTTTTAAATTTTACTCTACTAAATTAGTAGAGATTTATTTATTTACCAAACCAATGTTGATAAATAATTGATTATGACAAAAAAAAAGCATCTTCTTTTTACAGAAGATGCTTTTCTAGAAAACTTAATAAACGATTAGTGCTGGTGTCCACCTTCGCCATGTACATGACCGTGATCTAACTCTTCTTGAGTCGCCGGTCTTACATCTTGGATAATTCCATTAAAATGCAACTCATGACCTGCCATTGGATGGTTTAAATCAACTAAAACTGAGTCTTCTGTAATAGATGCTACTCTGCCTTGAAACTCTCCGCCATTATTATCCTGTAAAGGTAAAACAGAACCAATTTCTGGTAAAGGTTGGTCGCCAAACATATCTTTTGGAAGTGGAGCAACTGCCTTTTCGTCATATTCTCCGTAGCCATCTGCAGCAGTTAAACTGAAAGCATAATTATCGCCTACGGATAAACCTGTTAAATGTTCTTCAAACTTTGGCAACATCATACCTACTCCGTAAAGAAAAGTCAATGGATTTTCTGTTGTTGCACTTTCTACGTGTTTCTTTTCGGTGTTTTCTGTTACGTATAAATCATAGGTTAATGATACTACGTGGTTATTATCAATCTTCATGTGTTGGTAATTGCGAAACCCTTTATGGTTTCTGTTCAAAAATTTGTTTAATTGCTTCACTCACATTGCTTACCGGCAGCTGACAGCTTTTATCTTTACAAACAAAAATTCTGGTTTCGCCAACAAACTTATCTTGCAACAAAGGTAAATTTCCTTGCTTACCTCCCAAAATTATCTTATTAGGGATGTAAAGTTTTTCTAACTCTTTCCGTTTCTCAACAAAATCGTTACCTGTAATTGCAATCTCGAAGCTTCCTGCTACCTCTTGCAACAACAACGATGCCCAATTTGAATAGCCAGAACCATAGCTTTTAATATTTGGAGCCACCGTTTTTAGCATTTGAATATAGATTTTATGATAACGCTCATTATCAAAAAGCAACGAAAGCTTTCTTAAATTGTGCGCCATTACAGAATTTGAACCTGGAATTACATTATCCAAAACTTCATATTTTCTGGCAATCAGAGCTTCGTCTTCATCAGAAGTGTAAAAAAACATTCCAGATTTGTCATCTCTAAAATGATCTAAAACAAAATCAGTCAATTCTCTGGCTTGTTGCAAATTATCTTCATCAAAAGTTACTTCATAAATAGCTATTAGCGCCTGAATGAACAATGCGTAATCATCTAAAAACCCATTGATAGTGGCTTCTCCGTTTTTATAGTTACGATATAACCCGCCGTTGGCTTTTACAATATTTTTCTTTAAAAACTTGATATTAGTTAAAGCTAAAGCAAGGAATTTATCATCCGCAAAGGCTTGATAAGCGTTACATAATCCGCTAAGCATTAATGCATTCCAAGAGGTTAGGATTTTATCATCCAAACCCGGGCGTATTCTTTTATTTCTAACATTTAATAGTTTTTCTTTTGCTTGCGTCAGTTTGTCATTCAATTCGCTTTCGCTAATATTAAAGCCACTGGCAACAGCATCTTTCTCTTTTCTAACCCAAAGGTTGTTAATGTGCTCTTCCTCCCAATTCCCCTCCTCACTTACTTCATAATAAGTATTGAACAAAAGAGCTTCGTCGCCTAAAATTTCATCTATCTCCTTTTTATCCCAAGTGTAAAACTTTCCTTCAACGCCTTCGCTATCCGCATCTAAAGCAGCATAAAAGCCACCTTCCGGAGATGTCATTTCCAACTTAAGCCATTCAAAAGTTTCGTAAACCACTTCTTTATACCGCTCCTCTCCACACCATTTATAAGCATCAGCGTAAAGCGACATTAACTGCCCGTTATCATAAAGCATTTTTTCGAAGTGTGGAATGTGCCATTTACCATCTACCGAGTAACGAGCAAAACCACCACGCAAATGATCATAAATTCCGCCTGCAGCCATTTTGTCCAACGTTAATCGAACAATTACATGGGCAGCTTCATCTTCTAGCAGGTGTGCAGCCTGCATCAAAAAATCCCAATTATTCGGCATCGGGAATTTTGGCGATCTATTATGCCCGCCTTCGCTAAAATCAAATAGCATTTTCCAAGGCTCTAAAATCTCGGTTAAATCGTTTAAAGTAAAATCTCGCTCTGTGTGAACAAACTCTAACTTTTCAGACTGCTTAATGCCTTCTGTGAGCTTTATCGCATATCCTTCAGCTTCATCGGGCTTGGTATCATAAAAGTGAGCCAGATTAGTGAGCAAATTCATCCAATCTTTTTTGGGGAAATAAGTACCACCATAAATTGGGCGTTGATCTGGTAAACAGAAACAGTTTAACGGCCAACCGCCGCTACCAGTCATCAATTGCACCGCCGTCATATATATCTGATCAATATCTGGCCGCTCTTCTCTGTCTATCTTAATACAAACAAAAAACCGGTTCATCAGTTCCGCAACTTCGTCACTTTCAAAACTTTCATGCTCCATTACGTGGCACCAATGGCAAGCCGAGTAACCAATACTTACCAAAATCAATTTGTTTTCTGCTTTGGCTTTGTCTAATGCTTCTTTACCCCAAGGATACCAGTTTACAGGATTGTTGGCATGTTGTAAAAGATATGGGGAAGATGAGTTCTTGAGTTGATTTGACATTTTTTCTTTTTTCAAAGATGGGCTTTCTATGTTTGTGAATTGTCAGAGTTATTTGAAAAAATTTTAAATTCAAAACATGTTCGCCCGTTTGTGAATTCTTCCATTAATGGAGAGCAAACAGTTCTCTTTGCAGCTACTAATTATCCAAACGTTGCATTTACAAAGCTTTGAACTAACTGAGCAAGGTCTTTATCCGAAGGTGTTGCATCTACAGAAAAATACTTGTTTAAAAACTGCTCTTTAATTTTGAGAGTACCGTTGGTCAATTTAATCACGATGGTATCTTCGGTGTGGTAATAATGTTCGATATACCCACCTAAGTCTTTTCTTAATTTTTTCATTTCCGCCAGCAAATGTAGCAGTTGTGTTTTCTCCGAATCGTTATGTTGACTTTGAACAAGCATTTAATGAGACTTTTAAAATTACGCTAAATATAAGTAAACACATTTTAGCGTACAATTATTCAAGTATTAACTCATCAGAGCGTAACATTTCTAATTTTTTATGCTTTTACCGAAAAATATTTTAATTTTGAAGTAATGAAAAGATTTCGTTCGGTTGTAGTTGTCTTGCTTTCGCTGATGGTATTTATTACCTCATCAGGGATGGCTGTAAACCTACACTACTGTGCTGGCGAATTACAAAACGTTTCATTAAACCAAACAAACGAAGATTGTGAGATGCAACAAAGCCCAATGGTTGAAGAATCTTGCGAAGCACACCCTAATAATATTTCTGTAAAGAAAACAGAAACTTGCTGTCATGATAAGCACATCATCGCGAAAACAGACACCAAAGTATCTCCTATTAAGTCAAAGCAACCCCCTACTTTTGCTAAAGCTTTTACTTTCATCAATCATTATTTTACCAGTTTATTTAATTACAGCGGTAATGACTGTGAAAAAGAACAAGAGAAAGGGGCGGGAATATCGTTATTTCCATTATTAAAGCAAGGCTTATATACTTTGCTACACCAATTCCGTATTTAGAATTTAGCTTTTCGCTACACATTCTAAAGCCTTTTATTTCTAGGCTACATTTAAACTTTTTATTTTTTTATTGATGATTGAGAAACTGATTTCATTATCACTTCGCAATAGATTTCTGGTGATTTTAATCGCAACAGTGATTTTTGGTTTCGGCATATTTGCTGTACAAACTAATAAAATTGATGCAATACCAGATTTATCTGAAAACCAAGTAATTGTATTTACCGAATGGGAAGGTCGAAGCCCTCAAATTATTGAAGACCAAATTACGTATCCTCTAGTTACGGGTTTGCAGGGAATTCCCAAAGTTAAATACGTAAGAGCAAATTCTATGTTTGGGATGAGCTTTATCTACGTAATTTTTAATGATGATGTTGACACTTATTGGGCTCGATCGCGTGTCTTAGAGAAGTTGAGCACCGTGAACAATACATTACCAACAGGCGTTGCTCCTACTTTAGGTCCTGATGGTACTGGCGTCGGCCATATTCTTTGGTACACTTTAGAAACTCAAGGAATGGACCTGGGTGAGCAAAGGGCTTTACAAGATTGGTACGTAAAGTTTGCGCTCCAAAATGTGGAAGGCGTAAGTGAGATTGCCTCGTTCGGTGGTTTTCAAAAGCAATATCAAATCAGTATCGACCCAAACAAACTCAGTTATTTTAAGCTTGGGATAAACCAAGTGATGGATGCCGTTAACAATAACAACAACGAAGCGGGCGGTAGAAAGTTTGAGCTCAGTGATATGGGTTACATTATTAAAACATCAGGTTATCTAAAATCCATTGAAGAGATTGAAAATTTGGCTGTGCAAACCAATCAATCTATTCCCATCAAAGTTAAAGACATCGCCAATGTGCAGATGGTGGGCGATAGTAGGTTAGGGATTTTTGATCTGAATGGAGAAGGCGAGGCTGTTGGTGGTATTGTAGTGATGCGCTCTGGCGAGAATGCGGACGAAGTAATTAATCGGGTTAAAGCTAAAATGACGGAAGTTGCTAAAGGTTTACCCGAAGGTGTAAAGTTCAACATTGTGTATGACAGAAGCGGTTTAATTAAAGAAGCAATCAGTAGCATTCGCACCACGCTAATTGAGGAGATGATTGTGGTTTCAATCATTGTGTTTCTGTTTCTTCTACATTGGCGAAGTGCAATCAGCATTATTATACAAATTCCAATTACCATTGCGGCCAGTTTCATTTTACTGAACGCTTTCGATATCAGCTCAAATATCATGTCTTTAACAGGGATTGCGCTTGCCATTGGGGTTATTGTAGACAATGGCATCATCATGTCGGAAAACGCTTATAAACAGTTGTCTTTGCGTCAGGCGGAGCTTAGTTCAAACCCTAAATCGGAATAACATGAAGAATATATTTAAGAAAAGTTCCGGTGAAAATTTCGTTAAACTGGACAATCAGGAACGTCTCAATATTATCGAAAGAGCTTGTAAGCAGGTTTCCAGAGGAGTCTTTTTCTCCACGGTAATTATTATTGCCTCATTTTTACCTGTGTTTTTATTAACGGGGCAAGAAGGAAAGCTTTTTCATCCTTTGGCTTATACCAAAACTTTCATTTTAATAGTGGATGCCTTGTTGGTAATCACCTTGGCGCCAGTTTTAATTTCCTTTTTTATGAAAGGGAATTTTAGACCAGATAGTTATAACCCAATCAATCGTTTTTTAGAACGTATTTACGAACCGGCCATTAAAGCCTGTCTGAAATACAGAAAGACAACTATTGGCGTCAATATTTTGGCTTTGGTAATCAGCATTCCTTTGTTATTTAGTTTAGGAAGAGAGTTTATGCCGCCTTTGGATGAACAATCTATCCTATTTATGCCGGTCACCTTACCAGATGTTTCCAACTCTGAGATCAAGCGTATTTTGCAGGTTCAGGATAAAATTATCAAGGCTACGCCAGAGGTGGAACAAGTTTTAGGAAAAGCCGGTCGGGCAAGTACTGCAACCGACAACTCTCCTATCAGCATGATTGAAACTATCATTCAGCTGAAACCCAAAAACCAATGGCGAGAAGGGATGACCAAGAAAAAAATCGTGGAAGAGTTGGACAGTAAACTTCAGATTCCAGGTGTGGTAAACGGATGGACACAACCCATCATCAACCGTATTAATATGCTTTCTACCGGAATCCGTACGGATGTGGGTATTAAAGTTTACGGTCAGGATTTAAAGGAAATTGCAAACGTAGAAGAACAAATCAAAGAGAAGCTAGGCGGAATAAACGGCATTAAAGACCTTTATGTAGAACCTGTAACCGGCGGAAAATATTTAAATGCTAACATTAATAGAAATGCTTTAACTCGTTATGGATTAACAGTCAATGACGTAAATAAAATTGTAGAATCTGCAATTGGCGGAGTTGCTTTTGCAAGTACTATTGAGGGTAGAGAACGTTTTGGGATTTCTATTCGTTTGGGAGAAGATTACCGAAACAGCATTGCAAAATTAAAGCGTATTCCTATTAATTCGCCAGACGCCGGCATTATTCCACTTTCAAATGTGGTAGATTTCTCATTTGCTGATGGCCCACCAATGATTACTTCAGAAAATGCTTTGTTGCGAGGTGCGGTAATGTTTAATGTGCGTGATCGTGATTTAGGAAGTACAGTAAATGAAGCAAAGAATCGTGTTGATAGTGAGTTGAGTTTACCAAAAGGCTATTTTGTAGAATGGAGCGGACAATACGAAAATTTGATTCGTGGAGAAAAAACGCTATTGCTCATACTACCAGTTGTCCTAGTTATTATTCTTCTGGCTTTATACTTAGCATTCAACTCTATCCGTGAAGCTTTCTTAAGCTTGGTTACCATACCATTTGCGTTAATTGGCGGTGCTTATATCGTTTACTTTTATGGAGTTAATTTATCTATAGCAGTTGCGGTGGGTTTTATTGCCTTATTTGGAATTGCGGTGCAAACGGGCGTGGTAATGGTAATTTATTTAAACGATGCCATGCAACAGTTGGTAAAAGAAAAAGGCAATAGTAGAGAAACCATCACTAAAGAAGACATTAAGGAATATGTAATCATGGGTGCAGCTAAACGTTTGCGACCGAAAATCATGACAGTGTGCGTCGCACTTTTTGGATTAGTTCCGGTTTTATGGAGCAATGGTGTGGGTAGTGATGTGATGATCCCTATTGTGTTACCAATGATTGGCGGCGTTTTAACCTCGTCCACCCACATTTTATTAGTTACACCACTCATATTTTTAATGACCAAAGAGTATGAGCTTAAAAAATTTGGAAAGATGGAGGTGATGGATGTTACTCATTAGAAATATTTTAATTACGCTCTCGTTGCTATTGACGGTTCATTTGAGCTTATCAGCACAAGATATTATTTCAATAGATTCTGTTTTAAAAGCAATCGAAACCAATAATCCAGAATTAAAAATCTACGATGAACAAGTAAAACAGCAGAATGCTTTGGTTGCAAGTGCTGGTGCTTGGAAAGCGCCGATGATTGGTGTGGGGACAAATATGACTCCCTACAATAATTTTGGACGGGAAAGCAGTTTACGTGGCGGTTCTTTTATGGTTACGGCACAACAAGAAATATTGAACAGGAGTAAAAGCCAAAGTGAAAAGGATTATTTATCCGTTCAAACAGCGATTACTAAAGCGCAACAAAGCAATAACTTAAACGAGTTGAAAGCATTGGCTCGCTCCTTTTATTACGAAGTGATTTTAGAAGAAAAGAAAGCTGGTTTCATTGCTAAGAATATGGAGATTCTGACTAACCTAAAGAAAGTAGCGAACATTAGGTACACTTACAACAAAGCAGATTTAGCACAGATTTACGCTTTAGATGCTAAAGTTTATGAGGCTAGTAATAAACTGACTACAGCTTTGGCGAATGCACATATCGGTAAAATAAGATTAAATGTATTGATGAATAACGATTACAACAATCCTTTGAAATTGGATACGTCGCTAACTATTAGCCATTATTTGGCAGAAAATGTGGATTCCGTCGTAGCAAATAGAAGTGTGATGCAAGAAGCAGAAGCCCAAATCAATAGTTTACAACTGGCTAATAAAATGATTGCGAACGAAGCTAAACCTAGTTTCAACATTTCTTTTGACCACATGATTACTTATAGCAACACGATGCCGAATGAATTCTCATTAATGGCTGGCATCAGTATTCCAATTGCACCATGGTCTGCAAAAGGATATAAAAGTAAATTGAAAGCAAACCAGTTCGAACGTAACGCCTTACAGCTTCAAAAAAATAACATCCAAAACAAGCTAACTGGTTTGATCAAGAGCTACGAACAGCATTTGGCGCACATTAGTACGGAGTTAGAGACTTATCAAAAGCACATTATACCTTCATTACAGATGAGTTACGAGGTGATGATGCTAAATTATCAAGAAAACAAAACGGATTTAAGCGCAGTGTTAATTAGCTGGAAAGAGGTAAATGATGCCCAAATTGATTATCTCAATTTGTATAACGAATATTTTAAAATGTACGTAGAGTATGAGAAGAATGTGGAGAGATAAGAGATTAGTATTGAGTAATGAGTATTTAATATTAAGATGCTTTTCGAGAGAATTTAAATGCAAGAGCCAAGAGCCAAGACCCTTGTTGGGCGTTTTAGAAAAAAAGAGTCAGGAGCAAAGATACTTACTGAATGTTAAAGCTGTTTGGGAGCATATTGAGAGAGGATTAAATTCCTGGAAAGACGGTTTTAGCCGAAGTTTCAGGGTTACCGATTCGTTACTCAGCATTCCTTTCATCGCACTGATGTTGTTAATCGGTTCGTGTAATTCAGACGTTAAGCAAACTGCAGAACAGCAGCAGCACCAGCAATACACTTGTTCTATGCATCCACAGATTGTCGAAAATGAACCGGGAAGTTGTCCTATTTGCGGAATGGATTTAACTCCAATTCGGGGTCACCATTCAACACATTCGGTAGATAGTCTGCTCGCGATTGGAAATGGTAGTGATACTACAACCGAAACGATAATAGTAAAAGAATCTTCATACGCTCCTGAGCTTTCAATGAGCGGAAGTGTTACCTACAACACTAACCAAGTAAAAAGTATTTCGGCAAGGGTAAGCGGCAGAATTGAGAAAAGCTATGTGAAGTATAATTTTGAGCCCGTAAAAAAGGGTCAACTATTACTGAAAGTTTACAGTGCAGAGTTGGTAGCTATTCAGCAAGAATTGCTTTTTTTAAAGTCTAAAGGCGACAATGAATTACTTAATCAAACTAAAGCAAAGTTGAGCTTGTTAGGCGTTTCTACTCCGCAAATTAATGACATCCTTCAAACTGGGAAAGCAGATTATACCGTCAATATTTACAGCAATTACAGCGGTTATCTTTTAAACCCTGAAGCGAACAATGACGGGAATTTACAATCTGCAAATAATCCCCTAACCATTAGAGAAGGGCAATACATCAATAGTGGAGATTTATTATTTAAAGTTTTTAATGATAGTAGTTTATGGGCGGAGTTTTATACCAATACTTTAGAAAGTGACTGGCTAAAAGTCGGGACTGAGTTGAGTCTTAAAATTGGAGAACAAAACACCAAAAATCGTATCAATTTCATTCAACCATTTTTTAAAAACAACCAGAATTACAAAATCATTCGGGTAGCGCTCAATAATCAAAAACATCAATATAAAATAGGCGAGTTAGCAACTGCAAATTTAAAACATGCGACAATCAGCGGACTTTGGGTTTCTCAGCAGTCCGTTTACCAATCCGGAGAAAAAAACCTCGTTTTCATCAAAACAGAAAAGGGATTAAAAACTAAGGAAGTTCAGATCTCAGCGAAGGCAGAAAGCCAGATTTTAATAACAAAAGGTTTAACTCAAGGCGATGAAATTGTGAAAAATGCCAGTTATTTAACAGACAGCGAAAGCTTTATAAACAGCAAATGAAAAACGGTATCAACATGCTTATTTTAGTCGTCGCTCTGTTTGCAATATCTTGCAGCGATGCAAGCAACGCAAAACACGACCACAGCACATCAGAAAAAGTAACATATACTTGTCCTATGCATCCACAGATTGTGGATGACAAACCGGGCTCCTGCCCTATTTGTGGAATGGATTTAGTAAAAGTACAAGACACCAACGCCGATGAAATCGTTTTAGACGACAACCAAATCAAATTGGCCAACATCAAAACACAAGAAATGGAGGCCGGTGCTTACCAAAACACTACACTTTTAAATGCCCGCGTGGTAAGTAATCCAGAAAGTACGTTCGTGGTTTCTAGTCGATTTAAAGGAAGAGTAGATAAACTCTACCAACAAGAAATCGGCGCAAGCGTTAAAAAAGGTGCACCACTGTACCAGATTTACAGCGAAGAATTGCTGGCCTTACAGAAAGAATACCTGCTGAATAAAAAGCTCCAAACTGAGTTTCCATCAGAAAGTATTTATAAGAAACTAACTGACGGAAGCAAAAGCAAGTTACAATTGTTTGGTCTAAGTAATAATGACATCGCCAAAATTAAAGACAATATGCAAGAGGCGCACATTACTGTGTATGCACAAGAAAGCGGAGTGATTACAGCAATTGCTATCGCAGAAGGGCAATACGTAACCGAGGGAATACCGGTATTTACTTTAGAAAACTTGAACAAAATTTGGATTGAAGCTGATTTATATGCGCTTGAAGGAAAAAACATTAAAATAAACGACCCAATTACTATAGAAATCAATGGAAACCAACATGGCGCTAAGGTGGAGTTTTTAAGTCCGCAATTAAACAGTAACAGCCAAATTATTGCTTTACGTAGCAGTATTACCAACCAAAATCAACAGTATTTCCCCGGAATGAAAGCAAGTGTCACATTAAATAGTAATACTCGTAAAGATGCGCTAACTTTACCCGTTAATGCCGTTATCCGTACAGAAAAAGGCGCTTACGTTTGGTTAAAAAGCGATCATGGCTTTGTGCGAAAAGCTGTAGAAATTGCTTCTGAAAATGAGGATAAGGTGTTGCTAAAAGATAGCTTGGCAACAGGCGGAGCGTTGGTAATAAGCGGAGCCTATCTTTTGGAAAGCGAATACAAACTAAGAACAGGAAAAAATAATTAATATAAAACCTTAAATAAATAACAAATGAAAAATTACATCATGGGCTTGGCCCTTACCGGAATGATTTACAGCGCTTATGCCTGCACAAACCCATCTGCAAACACCGCGAATACTGAAAGCACTGAAATGACTGGTGAGCAAGCATCGGTAAATCCAAAATTTGCGGATGCAAAAGTGAACGAAGTTTACCAACATTATATACATTTAAAAACTGCTTTAGTAAACGAGGACGATAAAGAAGCTACAGCTGGCGCTGGTATGTTGGCGACAGCTTTAAAAGATGCCAACATCACTTCTAAATATATTAGCAAAGTGGTTGATGCAAAAGACTTGAAAGGCAAAAGAGCAAAGTTTAGTGAATTGTCTAATGAATTGGCAGACGCTTTCAAGAAATCAAAAATTGAAAGCGGCGTAGTTTACAAGCAGTTTTGCCCAATGGCGAACGATAATAACGGTGGTTATTGGTTGGCAAGCGAAAAGAAAATCCAAAATCCTTTTTACGGAAGTAAAATGATGAGTTGTGGGAGTGTGAAAGAGGAGATAAAGTAAGATTTGAGACAATAGACACAAGACTGCTTCGCTGTTAGAGTAGCGCTACCGCTGGTTTTACTTTTTTTCTTTAGCTAAAAAAAGTAAACAAACTTGAGCGAAGCGGATGCAAAGCCATTAAAAAGATTGGTAAATTGAATAAAAAAGCCACGCCTACAAAGTTAGCGCTTGGATTCATTTCAACGGAACCGCACCAGCCAAGGTCGAATATTTCTCTACTCTAATTGGTGGTTGGAAAAACAAAATTTAAAAATTAAGATCTCCACTTCACTTATACTTTATAATTGAAGTGGAGATTTATAATAAACACACCTGCTTTAAGCCTTCGGCTTTCGGCTTTCGGCTTAAAAAAGATGTTCCAAAAAGACCTTTACGGTACAATTTTAAAAGATTTTTATTCTGGCAAACCCGCCAAGCGGGTTCTGCTTCATAATCACTATGGCGAAGCGGAAGAATATCCGATTCATATATTTTTCCGTGATGTAGCTGTGATGCCAGAAGCAGAAACGATTGCTTTGGATTTATGTAAGGGCAAAGTATTGGATTTGGGCGCTGGAAGCGGAAACCATGCTCTAGCATTGCAACAAAAAGGATTTGAGGTAACAGCAATCGACATTTCTGAAGGTGCTTGTGAAGTGATGCGATTACGTGGCGTAGAGAAAATTGTTTGTGCAGATGTAATGGGATTTTCAGGTGATAAATTCGATACGCTTTTGCTGATGATGAACGGCATTGGTTTCTGCGGTTATATTGATGATTTAAGATTATTCTTAAACCACGCGGGCACTTTACTGAATACAGGTGGACAAATTCTTTTCGATTCTTCTGATGTTTCCTATCTCTACGAAGATTTAGACAGAACTGCTGATCCTTATTACGGCGAAACTGATTACCAATATGAGTGTAACGGTCAAAAAGGGGATTGGTTCTCTTGGCTTTACATTGATGAATGGACGATGCGAAAAGTCGCTAAAGAATGTGGTTGGGAGTTACAGGTCGTTTATCAAAATTTGAATGATAATTATTTGGGGAGATTGACTAAGATTTAGAATAAATGCTCTGTCATAAGATTAGCAAGAAAAACTCTGTCTGAGCTAAGTGAAAATTTATAAACGAGCCTTCGTCATGATGAACGAAGTGAAACATCTCACAAACAAGTAACACACGCTGTACTTAAAAAAATTGCCTGTGATATTCCTCTCTCAAACCCTACTGTCTGGAGAGTTGAGCGTAGCGTTCTCGTTGGATCTAAAATAAAAAAGAGTCTTCAGACTCTAGTAAAAACGCAAGGAGAAATATTTCATTCAATACTACCGACAGTTGCGTAAAAATTTAAGGCTTAATTATCGCCCACCCCTGTGCACTCCTAATAATTAACTCTCCATTTCCACTTGGCACCAAACCAATAAAAGGGTAAAGCTGATCTCGTTTTAATCCTTGCTCAATCAATGAGTTATTGCATTGCACTATAATCACACCTTTTTGTAATAAGGATTTTAGCGTTGCTTCATAAGGACTGCCTTTCAACATCACATTCGTTCCTCCAGAAAAAGCCACCAACTCTATTTTCAACTTTCCAATTAACCGTCGATCTTCTAACGCATTATTGATATTTCGAAAAGCTTTGTTAACTATTTTGGAATCATCTGTATCTAACTGATATATTGCGCTATAATTCTCACGGCCAGCAACAGCACCTTCAAATTTTTGGTTCTCTGTTTCAACGGCTGACTGTTGTATTTTTTTGCTACAAGCGCTTAAAGTTAGAAATGCTATGAATAAAGGGAATAATTTTTTCATTTTGAATGGGGGGAGTTTGAGTTAAAAAGGTTAAAATAACCCATGTGGGAAGAATACCAAAAAAGACGCCAGAATTAGATTATGCATTTGTTTTTTTAGAAATATCCATTTCCGTTTAGAAAGTTCTTTTACGCTAGTCTGTAAAAATGCCTGAACTGTTTCTTTGCTATGGTTTTTAATTTACCGTCATTGCGAAGCGAAGCGTTGGACAAAAGCGTAAAAGCGCTGTGGCAATCCCTAAGTTCCTTTTCACAAACCCTTTTTTCAGCTTATGCGTTAACAAAGTTCCAGCCTCTGTCGGTTGGAGATCGCCACGGCTGGAAAAAAGCCTCGCGATGACGGTAAGAAACAAAAAAAAGCCGTCCCAACATTACATTGGAACAGCTTTTCTAATATCACTCAAGAACTAACTAAAAACTAACTAACTAACTAACTAACTAACTAACTAACTAACTAACTAACTAACTAACTAACTACTCACCGCTTTCCTTCTCTTCCTCTTTCTCTTCTTTCTTCTTCTTTTTCTTAGCGCCTTTGGCAACAATAGTAATTTCCTCTTTTTCTTTATCGAAACCAACTTCCATCGTATCGCCTTCAGCTAATTCACCTTTAAGGATTTCCTCAGCAATTGGATCTTCCAAGAATTTTTGGATTGCCCGCTTCAACGGTCTTGCACCGAACGCTGGATCAAAACCCTTCTCAGCGATGTGTTCTTTGGCCTCTTCCGTCAATTTAATTTCGTAACCCAAAGCTTGAACTCTTCCAAACAAAGCTTTCAACTCAATATCAATAATTTTGAAGATTTCTTCTTTTTGTAACGAGTTGAAAACGATCACATCATCTACCCTATTCAAAAATTCTGGCGCAAAAGCTTTTTTCAAAGCACCTTCAATTACTGATCTGCTGTGGCTTTCAGTTTGTGAACTTTTAGCAGAAGTTGTAAATCCAACTCCCTGTCCAAAATCTTTCAACTGACGAGCACCAATATTTGACGTCATAATCACAATCGTGTTTCTAAAATCCACTTTGCGACCTAAAGAATCTGTTAACTGACCTTCATCTAAAACTTGTAGCAAAATATTGAATACATCTGGATGCGCTTTTTCAATTTCGTCCAACAAAATTACAGAGTATGGTTTTCTACGTACTTTTTCCGTTAACTGTCCACCTTCTTCGTACCCTACATAACCCGGAGGCGCTCCAACTAAACGTGAAACTGCAAATTTCTCCATATACTCACTCATGTCAATCTGAATCAATGAATCATCAGAATCAAACATAAATCTTGCTAACTCTTTGGCTAACTCCGTTTTACCTACACCCGTTGGACCTAAGAAAATAAAAGAACCAATCGGTTTTTTAGGATCTTTTAAACCTGCTCTAGTTCTTTGGATGGCTTTGGTTAATTTCTTAATCGCATCATCCTGACCAATGATTTTCTCATTAATTTTATCGAACATATTCAACAGCTTCGCACTGTCTGTTTGGCCAACACGTTGCAACGGAATGCCTGTCATCATGGAAACAACTTCCGCAACATTATCTTCCGTAACGGTATAACGTTTGTTTTTTGTGTCGGTTTCCCAAGCTACTTTCGCGTTTTCCAACTCCTCTAAAAGATTCTTTTCGGTATCTCTTAACTTCGCTGCTTCTTCGTATTTCTGACTTTTAACAACCCTGTTCTTCTCAACCTTAATCAATTCAATTTTCTCCTCAATATCAATGATTTCTTGTGGAACATGAATGTTAGTTAAGTGAACACGAGAACCGGCCTCATCCAAAGCATCAATTGCTTTGTCAGGTAAAAAACGATCTGTAATATACCTAGAAGTTAAATTCACACAAGCATTAATCGCTTCATCTGTGTAAGTTACTCCGTGGTGATCTTCATATTTATCTTTAATTCTATTTAAAATCTCAGTGGTTTCAGCAGGAGTTGCAGGCTCAATCATTACCTTTTGGAAACGACGATCTAAAGCCCCATCTTTTTCGATATACTGACGATATTCATCTAAAGTAGTTGCTCCAATACATTGAATTTCTCCCCTAGCTAAAGCCGGTTTAAACATATTTGATGCATCCAATGAACCAGAAGCGCCACCGGCGCCAACAATAGTATGGATCTCATCGATAAACAAAATCACATCCGGAGACTTTTCTAATTCGTTCATTACGGCTTTCATCCGTTCCTCAAACTGACCACGGTATTTTGTACCAGCAACCAAAGAAGCCAAATCCAAAGTAACAACACGTTTGTTAAACAACACTCGTGAAACTTTGCGCTGCACAATTCTCAAAGCTAAACCTTCTGCAATGGCAGATTTACCAACACCAGGCTCCCCAATTAATATTGGATTGTTCTTTTTCCGACGAGATAAAATCTGCGATACACGTTCGATCTCTTTCTCACGACCAACAATTGGATCCAATTTACCATCCTCAGCCATTTTAGTTAAATCTCTTCCGAAATTATCTAAAACAGGTGTTTTGGATTTAATATCCGAAACCTTTTTTGGTGCAGTAAAAGCGTCGTCATCTCTGTAATCATCACCTTCTGCAGCAGAACTGGTTGGCTCATCTCTAAAACCATCTTTGTTATGCTCCACTTCTGATTTAAAAGTTTCGTAATTCAAATTAAACTGCGCTAGTATTTGTGAGGCAATATTATCTTCTTCTCTTAAAACAGATAACAATAAATGCTCTGTACCGATGATATCACTTTTGAAAATCTTAGCTTCTAAATAAGTGATTTTCAATACTTTCTCGGCCTGTTTAGTCAAGGGAATATTACCCAAATTAACCGTAGTGCCCGAATTACCTTTAACGGCATCTTCTACCGCTCGGCGAAGTTTAGAAGTATCAACATTTAAAGATTTTAAAATCTTTATAGCCATTCCATCCCCTTCCCTAATTAAGCCGAGTAATAAGTGCTCTGTGCCAATATAGTCGTGACCTAATCTTAAAGCTTCTTCGCGGCTGTAAGAAATTACGTCTTTTACTCTTGGTGAAAATTTAGCTTCCATAATAAAACCTTTCTCTAAAATGTGTTGAACGCCCCAATGTATAAATTGTTTTATAAACCAAACAGATACGTTTGCTTGTATTTATCAACAATACTACCATTTACGTGGAAAACTCCTAATCCGTTTCCATATTGAGATTAATTACCCAAATTTGACTAAAAAAACGATATTAGCAATTATTTAAAGGAAAAAATGGCAGACGAAAAAATAATATTTTCGATGGCTGGCGTAAACAAGATTTACCCGCCTCAGAAACAGGTGTTAAAGAATATTTATTTATCTTTTTTTTACGGAGCAAAGATTGGCGTGATTGGATTAAATGGTTCCGGAAAATCGTCGGTTCTAAAAATCATTGCTGGTTTAGATAAAGCTTATCAAGGCGAAGTAGTGTTCGCACCCGGTTACACCGTTGGTTATTTAGCGCAGGACCCACAATTAGACCCTACAAAAACGGTTAAAGAAATTGTAGAAGAAGGTGCAAAGGAAATAACGGATATCATCAAAGAGTACGAGGAAATCAATGAGAAATTTGGTTTGCCCGAGGTTTATGAGAATGCCGACGCGATGGAGAAGCTGATGAACCGCCAAGGTGAATTGCAGGATAAAATTGACGCCGTTGACGGCTGGAGCTTGGATACAAAGTTGGAAAGAGCGATGGATGCTTTACGTTGTCCAGAGCCTGATACGAAGATCGCCACTTTGTCAGGAGGAGAACGCAGACGTGTGGCACTTTGTCGTTTATTGATTCAAGAACCCGATGTTTTATTACTGGATGAGCCAACGAATCACTTGGATGCCGAGTCTATTGATTGGTTAGAGCAACATTTACAGCAATATGCAGGAACCGTGATTGCCGTAACTCACGATAGGTATTTCTTAGATAACGTAGCTGGATGGATTTTAGAGCTTGACCGTGGCGAAGGTTTACCATGGAAGGAAATTACTCTAGCTGGTTAGATCAAAAATCGAAACGCTTAGCGCAGGAAGAAAAAACAGAAAGTAAACGTCAGAAAACTTTAGAGCGTGAGTTGGAATGGAGTAAGATGGCTCCGAAAGCTCGCCACGCAAAATCTAAAGCTCGTTTATCTAATTATGAAAAATTAGCTTCGGAAGAAACTAAAGAACGCGAAGAAAGATTAGAATTGTTCATTCCTCCAGGTCCGCGTTTAGGAAATGTAGTGATTGAAGCAACCAATGTGACCAAAGCTTTTGGCGATAAGGTGTTGTTTGATAATTTAAATTTCTCTTTACCTCCAGCAGGAATAGTTGGTATTATAGGCCCCAACGGTGCTGGTAAAACCACTTTGTTTAGGTTAATTACCGGTCAGGATCAACCTGACAGCGGAACATTTAAAGTCGGCGAAACGGTAAAATTAGGTTACGTTGATCAAAGTCACGATGATTTAGACCCTAACAAATCTGTTTGGGAAAACATTACAGGCGGTTTAGAAAGTATGCAGTTAGGAAATAAGGTCACCAATTCAAGAGCTTATGTTTCCAGATTTAACTTTAACGGAGCTGATCAGCAGAAGAAAGTTGGTGTTTTATCCGGTGGAGAAAGAAACCGAGTGCATTTAGCAATTACCTTAAAAGAAGGAAGTAACGTTTTGCTACTGGATGAGCCAACCAATGATATTGACGTAAATACTTTGCGAGCATTGGAAGAGGCATTGGAAGAATTTGGTGGTTGTGCGGTTGTTATTTCCCACGATAGATGGTTCTTAGATCGTATCTGTACGCATATCCTGGCCTTTGAAGGCGATTCTCAGGTTTACTTTTTTGAAGGGAACTATTCGGATTATGAAGAGAATAAGAAGAAGCGTTTGGGAGATATTGCTCCTAAGAGAATTAAGTACAGGAAGATCGTTTAAGGTTTTGTTTTCGCCACGTCGTCATGCTGACGATAGGAAGCATCTCACTTACAAAGTTTTAAATTTACGTCCAAGCAGGGTCTTTCGCAGAAGACCCTGCTTTTTTATCATATCACTGATTTATCAATTAGGATTATTTCTCTATTTCGAAATCTTCCCGCTCATTGCCGCGGAAGGCTTTTGTCCAAGCAGGGTCTTTCGCAGAAGACCCTGCTTTTATCACGTGATTATTATAAATTGATATTATTTTGTGTTTCAAAATCTCCCAGCTCATTGCCGCGGAAGGCTAGTCACTTTTTTTCAGTAGCTGAAAAAAGTAACCAAAAAAAGCCACCGCTACGCTTTTTGCTACAAAGGAAGTGCTGTTATTTCTTCATCACGTCCGCAAAAATCAAGGCGAAAATTATCGGTCACGAAAGTTATTGCAAGATGTTCTGAGTTAGTTTTACATTTCTTTTCTATTGAATTTCATTTAACGGATATGCAGAGCCACCATATAGGACCAGCATCAGAATGTTTGGATTGGAGCCTGATAAATCTTTTGCACCTCCTTTGTTGACAGACAACCATCAGCAATCCGTAAAAGTGTTGTAAAAAACGTGGTTAAAGCACAGCCGTTCCCACGGCTTGGATTGCGCTTGAAGATTTATCGCGGTGTAATGAACAAAGATTCGTAAGCCTTGATTTTATTCAAATAGTTTATTGTTTTTCAAAGGTTTTCATGCATCCGCTTTGCTCAAGATTTGGTTCTTTTTTCGCCAAAAAAAAAGAACTTGAGCAAGTCCCGCTCAAGAGGGACGGAAAGGCTGTGAAGTGGATTACAAGTAACTATTACGTCTAGTATTAAACTATCCGATTTTAACGTGAAGGCATTACCGTTTCAGAAAACAAGCAATTAAAAGTAACTTGAGGTTGCAAAAACTAAATAATGGTAATTAAAATAAAAAACCCAATCCCAAATAATTTTCATTATTTCGCAACTGAATGTTAGAAATCATCCATCAAGACGAAAACTTAGTTTTAATTAACAAGCCACACGGTTTATTAGTCCACCGATCCTCTATTGCCAGAGATGCAGAAGAATTTGCACTCCAAATGCTAAGGGACCAGATTCAGCAAAACGTTTGGCCTGCACATAGGTTGGACCGTAAAACTGGCGGACTTTTGCTTTTTGCTTTAAATAAAGAAACCAACGTTCTATTACAAACGCTTTTTAGAGACAACCTAATCACGAAGAGATACCTAGCTATTGTACGCGGGCATACGCCGGACGAAATGGATATTGATTATCCGTTAAGGAAAGAAAACGGCGTGATACAAGAGGCTTTTACCCACTTTAAAACCTTACAAAAAACAGAAATTCCAGTTGCGTTTGGAAAGCACAGCAGCTCTCGCTACTCCTTAGTGGAAGCTGCGCCTCAAACCGGCCGTATGCATCAATTACGAAAGCACTTTGCACATATCAATTATCCAATAATCGGCGACCGACCACACGGTTGCAATAAGCAGAACAAACTTTTTAAAGAAAAATGGGAAATGGACACCATGATGCTACATGCTTCTGAACTCTCCTTTATTCATCCCCACACCAAAGAAGAAGTTCATTTTAAAGCAAACATCCAAGCCGAGTTTTCACGGATGTTCGAGTTAATGAGCTTTTCTCTTTAAACCTTTGGGTCTTAAATAAGTTCAAGGAGTTCGTAGTCTTGAGCTTTAAAAACACCAATCTATTAAATTTTGATTTTGGTAGCTAATATTTAGCTTCTGGTATTATTTAATTTCAAATTGGGAGTACAAGCTTAGATTTGCGTTGATAATAATCAAGACATGAAAAATCCGTTAAAATATGCTGGTGCAATAACTTTAGCTTTGTTATTGAATATTGGAGCTGCCTATGCACAAAAACTAAGTGATGTACAGGAAGGCAGTTTGCTAGTTTCTAATATAAAAATTGATGGCAACGCAAATGATTGGACTATTCCCTTAAAAGCCTTTAATAAAAGTACCGGACTAAATTATACGGTTGCCAATGACGATAAAAAGCTCTACATCGTTATACAAGCGAGCGAAGTAAACACAACCCGCAAAATTTTAATGGGTGGAATTACATTTAGTTTGAACGCCGATGGTAAAAAGAAAAGTGCAGAATTATTAAGCTTGACGTATCCTGTAATTACTGGAAGTAGCAGAAGAGAAGCAATGGGCAGTGGCGGACAAAGATCCCTTGGTTCGTACCAAACAATGACGCAAGAACAGCGAGACTCTATGCAAAATGCTTTTGGTCAGAAACAGCTTGCTGCAGCAAAAGATATTAAAATTTCTGGATTTAAGAACGTAACAGATACGCTGGTTTCTATTTATAACGAATACAGCATTAAGGCCATGGCAACCCTCAACGCCAATGGAGTTTATACTTATGAGATTGCAATACCTTTAGAATTACTCCCAGTAGATGCTCACAAAGAATTTGGTTACAATATTAAAGTTAATGGTTTACAAATGAGAAGCTTTGGAGGTGGAAACAACACAAATAGAGGCAATGCCGGAGAAAGCGGCGGCCGTCCGTCTGGTGGTTTTAGCGGAGGAGGAAGAGGTGGTTTCGATTTTCAAGATTTAATGACACCAACTGATTTTTCCGGCAAATATACGCTAGCTAAATAGTCAGAAACTTTCTATAAAAAATGAAAAAATCCTTTTCTCTAATTCTGAGCTTATCTGTATTTCTTATTCTTGTAGGAGTTTCTTTGACGTCTTCAGCACAAACCGCACCCGCAAAACAACAACCTATTTCTATAAGGCAAGTAAGCGGAATTGTAAAAGATTCCACAAACCAAGGAGTTATAGGTGCAAGTGTAACACTAACTTCATCAGCAGATACCTTAAGAACAAGCACCAACGAAGACGGGATTTTTGTTTTTAGAAACGTTAAATCCTGGGTTTTTAGTTTAGAAGTAAAATCACTAGGCTATGTCGCTAAAGTAATTTCAGGTAAATATAATGATGCGACTCCTCGCCTAACATTAGATCCCATTATTCTAAAAGCAGATTCCAGAATGCTAGATGCAGTTATCGTAAATGGTACTCCATCTATAGTTTATAAAACCGACACTACCGAATACAGGGCGAGCGATTATGTAGTGAGAGCGGGCGCAACGGTTGATGAACTTTTACAGAAAATGGAAGGGATGGAAGTGGGAAACGATGGATCTTTAACCGTAAACGGAACTGCTATTACAAAAGCAAGGTTAAACGGAAAAGACATTTACGGTGGCGATGTTGCAACAGCCGTACAAAATTTGCCAGCTGAAATAGTAGAGAAAATACAAATTGTTGACGACTACGGAAATACCGCAGCAAGAACTGGAATAAAAGACGGCGATCCAACCAAAGTTCTAAATATCACTACCAAAAAAGAGAAATCTGTAGGTAATATGGCGAGACTAAACTTCGGTGTGGGTACACTTAATCAACTAGAAGCGAGTGCCAACGTTACCCGGATCAATATGAACCAAACGCTTACCGCAAATGGCACTTTCATGCAAACGCCAAATGGGATTGCAGGTGGTAATAGTAGTGTTGGGCGTTTAGGTTCTGGAAATAACCGTGGCGGAAGAAGCGGTGGTGGATTTGGCGGAGGTGGGAGCGGAAGCGCATCTGGTGGTAGTAGCTTATCAACGCGTCCATCTTTTACTTACCGTGATAAGTTTGGGAAAAAAGTAGATTTCTTGGCAAATTATTCTTTCCGTTACAACGACAACAATACCTTAACCGACAGTTATTCGGAATATAATAACATCGATTCCAATAAGAACATACAAAAAACTTTCACCAACAGATCATTAGATAATCAAAACTTTGGCGGAACACACCATATAAATTTCGAGCTAGAATATGCTATTGACAGTGCAAACTTTTTACAGTTTAGGCCAACTTTATCTCTTTCTAATGACGATTCCGACAATTCTTCGAATACATTTCAAA
The DNA here is from genome assembly GCA_038243635.1 of Sphingobacteriales bacterium. Lineage (GTDB taxonomy): Bacteria > Bacteroidota > Bacteroidia > Sphingobacteriales > Sphingobacteriaceae > Pseudopedobacter. Next base: position 38,896 of record JBBSQW010000001.1, on the reverse strand, counting down.
CGGACTTTATCCATCAAGACCAAGTGAATAAAAGCAAAATTATTGGAAAAACGCCCAATATAAGTGGAACACTGGCTTACCAACACTTATGGCTTCGTAAACCTGGAAGGGTGTTTTCTGCAGAAGCAACCATTGGACAACAGAAAAGAGATAACGAATCGGAACAAAACAATTTCATTAGATATTACGACGGCGCAACTGATATTGTTAAACAAGATTCAATAATTCACCGAGCGATAAACACCAATAACCTACAAAAAAATTATAGAGCAAGCCTTACCTACTCCGAACCTTTAAGCGCACTTTCTAGGCTGGAGTTTAATGCAAATGTAGAACGACGAGGTTATGACAATAGCAAGATCACCAGCAATATCGATAATCTGAATAATAGGTTTGTAATTGATTCATTAAGCAATATCTTCGACTATTTTTTTACACAGTACCGAAATTCCGTAAACTACAAATACGGAACTAACCAAACCAAGTACAGTTTCTCTTTAGGCTTAACTGGAGTAAATACTTCGCTAATTGGCCAAAAAGTTAGTTTAGGCACCAAAACCGACCAACAATACTTTAAGGTTATTCCAATTGCTCGTTTTCAATTGCGTTTGTCTAGCACCCATCAATTAGCCGTTTATTATCGCGGAAACGCAAACGAGCCAAACTTTGATCAAATACAACCTGTCCGTGATGTTTCAAATCCGCAAAGGCCAATTGTGGGTAATCCCGATTTAAAAGCTGCGTTTACGCATTCGGTCGTAGGGCAATACAGTAATTACATTGCCAACTCCAAACTAAATTACAACGTTAGGGTAAATTCCTCAATAACAGAAAACCAGGTAAGTAGTAATACCGTTCCAATAAAAGATGTTTACGGAAGTTTTAAAAATGAGACTCGCTACATAAATATCAACGGAAACAACAGGCAAAGTTTAGATTATAGCATCTCTAAGCAAACAAACGATCGCAAGTACAATCTTTCTTTGACCGGAAGCATAGATAAAAACAGAAGAGTGGCGATGAGCAATAGCATAAAAACCACCTCAGATACTTGGGGATTTAAAGAAAGCATAGGTCCACGCATTAATCCAACTACTTGGCTAGAGATTAACCCTTATGTATCCTATGATTTTATCAAAACCTCCTACTCTATTGCAGATGGTATTACACAAAAGATTTGGTCGTTAAGTTTGGATGGAAATATTTACTTTTTAAAGAATATGCAGTTTGGTTACGCGTTAAGTAAAAATTACGTAAGTGGCATAAATAATAACGTGACCAATAATCCATTTGTAATTAATACCATGTTGCAAATGAAGGTGTTTAAAAATAAGGGCGCATTGCAATTAAGAGCTTACGATTTATTGAACCAAAACAATTTTATCAATAGAACCACTTCTGATAATGGCTTTACTGAAACAGTTACAAACCCCAATAGCCGTTATGTAATGATTAATTTAAGTATGAATTTGCAAAAGTGGACTGGTGCAATCGGTAAAAAAGGGCAGAATATCAGAAGAAGAGGTGACGGTAGCTTTTATTAAAACTTTGAATACCGCAAATTATAAGACACAAAAAAAGAGGCTTTTTACAAACCTCTTTTTTATCATAGGTAATAAAGTAGATGTTAGTTTTTACCAGTCCATGCCCTAAGCATCCAGCTGGTTTTTTCTTGAAATCTTAAGAAACCAATAATCATATCAGCTGTACCTTCGTCATTCGCATTCTCAGAAGCATTTTCAATCACTTCTCTTTCTAAATCAATTAATTGTTTAAAATCTTCTAAAATAGCCTCAACCATTTTTTCTTCTGATAAACCTTCTGTTTTAATTTCCTTAATACCAGAATTTTTGATGTAGTCTGCATATGTAGCCATAGGCGCTTTACCTAATGTTAAAATGCGTTCGGCAAGTTCATCAATAGTTACTTGGGCGTTGTTATACAGTTCTTCAAATTTAACATGTAACTGAAAAAAGTTATGACCCTTAACATTCCAGTGACATCCTCTAACCTTTTGGTAGTGAAGTTGATAGTTTGCCAACAAAATATTTAAATGGTCTGCTAATTCAATTACGGGTTTTTCTTCTAATCCTATTTTATTCGCTTTCATAATGTGTTTTTATTTTAATCCAGTTTGCTTTTAGCTATCTAGCCTTTTCACAACTAGGTTATAATTTTCTATTTTAGATACTACAATATCTGTTCCGTTTTCTATATACCCATCATTGGAAACTGCCTGATACCATTCTCCATCAATTTCAATTTTTCCAGATGGCCTTAAGTCCGTTTTTGCAAAACCAGTTTTCCCTAACAATTCAAATTTAGGTGCAGTTACTTGGTAACCTTGGTTAGATTGCTGCTCGTCTTGTAACACAAGTCTTTGGAAAGCTCTTGACCGTAAAATATTACCTCCAAATATGACCGAGAAAAATATAGATCCCACGATGGAACCCAAAACAATTAGGAAGGATTGCACAATACGTTCACTACCACTTACGCTTAAATCAAAGAAATCATTTAACACCAAACTCATGGCTAAACCTACAACCATACAAATAATGCCCGCGATACCAAACACTCCAAATCCTGGAATAAAAAATATTTCCAATACCAGAAAAGCTATTCCTGCTAAAAAAAGTAAAATCTCCCAATTATCAGCCAAACCTTCTAAGTATAAAGGAGCAAAAAACAGTAATCCTGCGATAACTGCAACTAATAACGCAAAGCCAATTCCAGGCGTTTGCAATTCAAAATATATACCGCCAATCATCAATAAAATGAGCACACTACTTACCGCAGGGTTGGTTAACATTCCTATAATATTATCGGTAAAAGTTGGCACATGTACTTCCTTAGTATAATTGGTTATGTTTTCTTGTTGTAAAACATCTTCAATAGATGAGGCCTCACCGTCGCAATAACCATTTTTAACGGCTTCCGCAGTAGTTAAAGTAAGCACTTTTCCTTTTGGATTAATACCTGCTACTTCTACATCAGGATCCACAAAAGCTTCTGCAATTTTCGGATCTCTTCCTTTGCTTTCTGCTGTGGTGCGCATTAAACCTCTCATGTACGACTGGTATTTCTCCGGCAACACCTCTCCTTGTCCGTTCACTACACTCGCAGCACCAATGGTAGCGCCTTTACTCATGTAAATCTTATCACAGGCAATAGAAATTAAAGCTCCGGCAGATGCTGCATTATTATCGATGTAAACAATGGTTTTTAATTTACTATTCAATACTTTTGTGCGGATAGAATCTGCATAATCTAACATGCCACCGTAAGTGTTCATGTCTATGATTAAAACTTCTGCACCGCTTGTTTTTGCTTCCGCGAAAGCTTTCTGAGTTGCTCGCCAAGCCGCAGGATTAATCTCGTCTTTTAAGGAAAGTTGATACACCTTTGTTTGTGCAATGGCCAACAAACTGAAGCTACTCAGTAAAAAAAACACAGCCAAACACTTAATAAATTTCATAATTGTTAGTTTTGATGGAAATGGTTACAAATAAAGATACGCTAAAGCCTGCATACTCCGCCAAATGCGAAGGCATAATTTGGAAAATTATTTTAGACGAAATTAAAGAAATAATAGTTTGGGAATGTAGAACAAAAGACAAAAAGGTTTCATTTTACGCGTATGACATTAAAAACCAGCGCACTTTACTCAACAATTTTAAATTTGATGATGATTGGGAGCTCAGTATTAACACGGTTAAAGAAGGAATACTTTATTTTAACGGCCACGAATCAGACTTTTCGCCAGTACAAAAAGGCTTGATTTCTTTTGATTTAGAGACTCGAGAAATTATATGGCAGAATTTCAGTATCAGCGCACAGCTTTTCACCAATGATGGGATTATAGTTTTTGACACAAAAATATTACCTCGAAAATATCGTTTGATAGCTTATCAAACTGGTATGCCCGTTAAAGATTTAAACATTGCAGATTTAGCTGGCTATAAAGGTCTGGGCAATGCCATCGTTCTACCCACTATGACCGAAGCGAAAGATATCATCAACACCAGTTACCAGCTAAGCCTCAATAATTTAAACATCTCGTCATACTACCAACAAAAAGATGAAGCAATTGACCAATACATTAGGGTTGAAAAAAATGGTGAGATTTTATTGAACGAAATTTTGAACGAACAGATACAAAAGATAAGTTTTGATACGTTCTTTGTGTGGCACAATCATTTGTTTTATATCAGAAACAAGTCTGAAATTGTGAGTTATTTCGTATAATTGCAAAATTTTTAAAATGAATAATTGTCATTTCATGAATTACAAAAGCATTCTTTTTTTATTGTTTTTCGTTACCTCAACAAATGTTTTTGCAGGTAATTTAATTGACTCCATAGGGGTTGAAAACGTAGCTGGAAAAAAAATTATTTTACATAAGATTCAACCTAAAGAAACTTATTACGCTTTAGGTAGAAAGTACAATCTTAGTCCTAGCTTAATTATGGATTACAACGGGAACGTAACCCTGCACCCAGGTGAAGTGGTTAAGATTCCAACAACCCAGAACTTTACTACTGCCAAGTCAAGTGCAACTAAATCCGCAACAGCTAAACAAGAATTAATTAAAATAGCGACTAATAAGCCTGTTGTTTTCTCATCTCCTGTAAAGGAAGAATCTCCAAAAAAGAAAGAGAAAACCCATCAAGTAGCACCGGGTGAAACACTTTATTCAATTGCCAGTCAGTACAATATGCGGGTTGATGACTTAAAACTTTTAAATCAGTTAAAAAGCAATAGCCTAAATGTTGGTCAAAGTTTAAAAGTAATCAGTAGCGATGAAGTAAGCATTAATCCAACAGTTGAAAAAAATGCTGTAGGCAAACCGGTAGTCATTGAAAAAAAGGCCGAAAACAAGATTACCAATCCAAACAAAATAAAATATTTGGACTCTACCGATTCTCAAAATAACATGGACATACCAAAAAACAGATATGGTATAACAGAGATGAATGATAAGGGTTTAGCGGTTTCCATTAGTGATAATAATTTAGACGCTACAAAAAGCTATGCTTTACACCGAGTTGCGCCAGTAGGTACTATTATAAAAATCACCAATCCGATGACTAATAAAAGTGTATTTGCAAAGGTTGTGGGTAGGTTTACCGAAAACGAGACTACCAAAGATGTAATTATTGTAGTCACAAAATCATGCGCAGATGCCATAGGTGCTTTAGATAAAAGATTTTTAGTAAACATTACATTTGGCTTGCCTAATGAGCAATAAAAAACCTTATGTACTTGGTGTTGCAGGCGGAAGTGGATCGGGTAAAACTTTTTTCTTAAAGGCCTTTTTAAACCACTTTGCTGCTGATGAAATTTGTCTGGTTTCTCAAGACGATTATTACATACAGCAAGGCGAGATGACAGCCGAACAAAACAAACTTCATAATTTTGATTTGCCAAGCTGTATTGAGGTTGAACAGTTTGAGAACGATGTTTTTGATTTATTGAACTATAAAACGATTTACAAAAAAGAATATACCTTTAACAATCCACACCTTAAGCCTCAGGTTTTAGAAATCAAACCCGCTCCTATTTTAGTGTTGGAAGGCTTGTTTATCTATCACTATCAAAAGATAGACGCTATTTTTGACTATCGCATATTTATGGATGCAGCGGTAGAAATAGCTTTAGAGCGCAGGTTAAAACGTGATTTAATTGAACGCAATTACTCTCAGGAGGATGTAATGTACAAATGGCAAAACCACGTAATGCCATCATACAACGAGTTTTTACTACCTTACCGTAGCAAGTGTGATAGTATAATTGATAATTCAACAAATCAGCTAGAAAACATTTTAATCATTACCGAGCAAATCTCGTCTGATTTAAGAAAAAAACTAGCGTTATAAAAAGCATCTTAAAGGTTACAATCTTGTGTAATTTGTTTTTGGCTTAAGATGTATTATATTTATGCAAGCAATTTAAATAAATATATTCCTCAAAAATATAAAGCCCAGTAATTAAAAAGACAAAGGTTTCATTAGATTTGCACAAATTTTGTCTTAAAGACGGAAAAGCTTCTCGGAAGCGCTAAATTTCAAAAATGGTTAATACAACAGAAGAAACTTTTGATTACAATACGTCAAGAGAAAAACTCATTTTAGCAGAATACGGCCGAAATGTACAAAACATGGTAGAGTATATTGTAGCCCTACCTACTAAAGAAGAACGTAACAGATACGCCCAAGTGGTGATAGATATGATGGGTTTTTTAAATCCACATTTAAGAGATGTACCCGATTTTAAACATAAATTATGGGACCATTTACAAATTATCTCAAAGTTTAAAATTGATGTTGATTCGCCTTATCCAGCTCCTACTGAAGAAGCAATTAACTTTAAGCCAGACGCTTTAGGTTATCCGCAAAAACGCATTAAGTTTAAGCACTACGGTCATACTGTAGAAATGATGATCAAAAAGGCATTAGAAATTCCTGAGCCAGATAAAAGAGCGCACATGACTAATTCTATTGCCAATTTTATGAAAATGGCTTATGTAGTTTGGAATAAAGACCATGTTGCTGATGAGCAGATTTTAAACGATCTAACAACCCTATCAAACGGCGAGTTGGATGTAACTAACGTTGTGCTTAACAAAGTTGAAATTAAGCCACCTACTACTAACAATACCAGTCGTCAGCAAAAAACAGGCGGACGAAGTAGCGGCGGAAGCTCGAGCGGTGGTAGACAACAGAGCAATAATAACAACAGCAGCAAGGGTCGTCAACAAAGAACCTACAGCAACAATAACAGCGGTGGTGGCGGCGGTGGCAGAAGATCAAACTAGCATTCAATTATTTTAACATCATTCCCCTAAAACATATCATATTTTATGAACGCATTTGAGATTCGTGGAGGTAAACCATTAAAAGGTGAAATTATACCTCAAGGAGCTAAAAATGAAGCATTACAGATTATTTCGGCAGTTCTGTTAACACCGGAAAAAATAACTGTAAGCAATATTCCAGACATTAAAGATGTTAATACATTAATTGAACTGATTCAAGATTTAGGTGTTGATGTAAAAAGAATTTCAAAAGACACTTACGAATTTCAAGCAGCCAATATAAATCTTGATTTTTTCCAATCGCAAACCTTTAAATCTAAAGGTGGCAGTTTGCGTGGTTCCATCATGATTGTTGGGCCATTATTAGCCAGATTTGGAAAAGCAGCTATACCAAAGCCAGGTGGCGATAAAATTGGAAGACGTCGTTTAGATACTCACTTTTTAGGATTCGAAAAATTAGGCGCAAAATTTATTTACAACGCAGAAACTGGTTTCTTTAATATTGATGCTAGTCATTTAAAAGGTACTTTCATTTTATTAGATGAAGCGTCTGTAACTGGCACTGCAAATATTGTAATGGCAGCGGTTTTAGCCAAAGGCACAACCACCATTTACAACGCAGCCTGCGAACCTTACTTGCAACAGCTTTGCAAAATGCTTAACCGCATGGGTGCAACAATATCTGGCATTGGTTCTAATTTATTAACTATTGAAGGTGTTAAAGAATTAGGCGGAACAGAGCATCGTTTACTGCCCGATATGATTGAGATTGGTTCGTTCATCGGCTTAGCTGCCATGACAGAATCTGAAATCACCATTAAAGATGTTTGTTATCAAGAGTTAGGCATTATCCCAGATGTTTTTAGAAGAATAGGAATTCAATTCGAGTTACGTGGAGACGATATCTATATCCCATCCCAGAAACATTACGAAATAGATACATTTATTGATGGTTCTATTTTAACAGTAGCAGACGCACCGTGGCCAGGATTTACGCCCGATTTGCTATCCATACTTTTAGTGGTTGCAACACAGGCGAAAGGCTCTGTACTGATTCACCAAAAAATGTTTGAAAGCAGATTGTTTTTTGTGGATAAGCTGATTGATATGGGTGCACAAATCATCCTATGCGATCCGCACAGAGCAACCGTTATCGGGTTAGATAAAAAATACCAATTAAAAGGTATTGAAATGACTTCGCCAGACATTCGAGCTGGCGTATCTTTATTAATAGCGGCTTTATCTGCATCTGGACGAAGTATCATTCACAACATAGAGCAAATTGAAAGAGGTTATCAGGATATTGATACCAGGCTAAAAGCTTTAGGTGCAGATATTAGAAGAATTTAATCTTAAAAACTCTCCGAAATGGAGAGTTTTTTGTTTGTAACACATTTATTCGGTAAACCGGAAAACGAATTGCTGAATTAAGCGTTAAAAACCACAGGTGTTTTTCTGTCGTAAATAATTACACACATAACAAACACAAAAATGAAAACATTTCAAAATATAGCAGCAGTTTTACTGCTTTCGGTAGCAACAGTTGCCTGCACAAATGGAGCATCAAAAAATAATTCGACGCAAGAAGCGGTACGGACGGAAACAGCCGAGAATAATGCAGCAGTTACCGTAAACCACGCCGCATTTGATAAATTGTTAAAAGTAAACGTTTCTGATAAAGGAACTGTTGACTATAAAGCGTTTGTAAAAGACAAAGCAACTTTAGAAAGCTATATTGTTAGTTTAACAAAAATAAATAGCAGTAAACTTTCTAAAAATGAACAAACCGCTTTTTGGATAAATGCCTATAATGCATTAACCATAGATCAAATTGTAAGAAACTATCCTGTTGCTTCTATTACTAAAATAGCCGGCGGAAAAGTTTGGGATCAACCTTTACCCTTTAAATTCGAAGGCAAAACCCTAACATTAAATGATATCGAGAAAAAGATTTTGTTGGGTGGAGATTTATTTGACGGAAGAATTCACTTCGCGGTAAATTGCGCAGCTTTATCATGTCCAACTTTATCAAATAAAGCTTTCACTGGCGGTAATGTTGAGGAAATGCTGACTAAAAACACAAAAGCAGCATTGTCTAACCCAACGTTCAATAAGATTACGGAGAAAACCGCTTCCATTTCAAAACTATTTGATTGGTATAAAGCAGATTTTGTTAAAGCAGAAGGAAGTGTTGTAAAGTTTATCAATAAATATTCTACAACTAAAATCAGCGACAAGACCAAAATCAGCTATCTTGATTATAATTGGAGTTTAAACGGTAAATAATCGTTTACAAATTTTTAACCTCAGCATGAAAATAGTAATTATTGGTAACGGAATAGCTGGCATCACCACTGCTAGAAACATCAGGAAACAAAGTAACCATGAAATTTTCGTTATTTCTGCTGAATCAGAACATTTTTTTTCTCGCACTGCACTCATGTATATTTACATGGGGCACATGAAGTACGAACATACCAAACCTTACGAGGATTGGTTTTGGGAGAAAAACAGAATTACGTTGAAGAATGCTTACATCAATAACGTTGATTTTGAGAATAAGAAATTAACGACTGCTGAAGGAGAAGAGATTGCTTACGATAAGTTGATGATTGCCACAGGTTCTGTTCCAAGGAAAATTGGTTGGCCGGGAGAAAACTTGAAAGGTGTACAAGGTTTGTACAGCAAACAGGATGTGGAGTTGATGGAATCCAATACCGAAAACGTTCAGCATGCCATAATTGTAGGTGGCGGTTTAATTGGCATTGAGATGGCTGAGATGCTGCACACCAGAGGTATTACGGTCACCTTCCTAATTAGAGAACAACATTATTGGAACAGTATTTTACCCGCCGAAGAAGCTGAATTGGTGAGTAGACACATTGCTGAACATCAGATCAACTTGATTCGAAATACAGAATTAGCCGAAATCATTGGTGATGATAACGGTCGGGTAAAAGCTATAATTACCAAAGATGGTAAAACGATCGAATGCCAGTTTGTTGCTTTAACAACAGGTGTAACACCGAGCATTAATTTTTTAAACGGCTCAAATTTAGAAACAGAGAAAGGTATATTGGTCAATGAGTTTTTAGAAACCAACATTTCCGATGTTTATGCTGCTGGAGATTGTGCGCAGTTCAGAAATCCAAAAGAAAATCATCCACCTGTTGAACAACTTTGGTACACCGGCAAAATGCAAGGAAAAGCATTGGCTAATACCATTTGTGGCAACAGAACAAAATACGATAGAGGAATTTGGTTTAATTCTGCCAAGTTTTTAGATATCGAATATCAGACTTACGGGTTGATGTTTAACAAACCGTTTGCAGATGAAGAAACGTTTTACTGGGAACATCCGAAAGGAAAAATCTGTATGCGGGCAAACTTCAGCAAAGCAGATGGAAGCCTCAAAGGCTTCAACTTTTTCGGGATGCGCTTTAAGCAAACCGTTGCAGATACTTGGATTAGAAACGGAAGTAAAATTGGAGATTGCATTGCTCGTTTAAACGAAGGTTTTTTCGACGCAGAGTTTAGCGCAAATCATCATAAAAAAATTGTTGAACGTTTCAACAGCTCCCATCCTACTCATCAGGCATCAATCGTTAAAAAGAAGAAATTTTTAATTTTTTAATCCGATAAAAAAGAAAACATGAAAATCATTCAAAAAATCGGTTTAGGAATCTTTTTAATTTGCTTCGCAGTTTTTCTGTCGCTATTAGGTTTAGGGAAATATCAACTTACTGAAACTACGTTTAAAGCTTCCGTAACAGATAGCACTCATCAAGCTCTTTTGGCGCCGAACGTTAAATCGATGATTGGTAAAACGTACGATAGTAAAATCGATTTCATTGCCGATTATGATAAAGCTTTAGACAAAGTCAACCAAAAATTCAAAGACAATAACGAAACCGACAAAATCATTTACACTGATTACACCCTGTCGATTACCAAAAACAGCACCATTGGTTTTATTAAAGATAACCAGATGCTGTTATTTTATATCTGTTTTATAATTAGCGCTTTAGGAGGAGCTATTTACATGACTGCTGATCTATTTGTTCACCCAGTCCCAGGCATAAAAAACAATGATATTTTTAAAAGAGGCATCACTAATCGTGGCATTATAGCGATACTCTTTAGTGTGTTTTTGATTTCATTTTACCTGTTTTTGTACAAAGCACCAGCATACATTAGCAACTGGGTTTTATTGGTAGATCCACTGAGTTTTTCGCTTACCGGTAGCGATGCCAGTCATTGGTTTCTGTACGGGTTCCTTTACTCACTCATTATGCTAACCATGGGGATTAGAATGTATGTAAAGTACCGCCACAATACTTATCAAATGGTACGTACCACATCGGTTATATTTTTCCAGTTGGCTTTTGCGTTTATGATTCCCAATATTTTAACGAAACTGCAGTTACCGGCAATGGATTTTAAAAATATGTGGCCCTTGGATTACACCTTCTTTTTTGATTACCGTTTAAGTGAATTATTAGCTGCTGGGACGTTAGGTTATTGGATGTTGGGCTGGGGAATATTTTTATTTATTGTTGGTGTGCCTGTAATGGTTTACTTTTTTGGCAAAAGATGGTATTGTAGCTGGGTTTGTGGTTGCGGTGGTTTGGCCGAAACCTTTGGCGATCCGTTTAGACAACTGTCTGATAAATCGTTAAAAGCTTGGAAATACGAACGCGTGATAGTACACAGCGTTTTGGTTTTCGCCATAGTGATGACTTTAGCAGTTTTATATACTTTCTTCACCGGTTCTTCTACCATTTTAGGAATTAACACTTACGCCATAAGAGAAGTTTACTCATTTGCTATCGGTTTTATCTTTGCCGGAGCAATTGGAACAGGCTTTTATCCTTTAATGGGAAACCGGGTTTGGTGCAGGTTTGGTTGTCCACTTGCTGCTTACTTAGGCATGGTGCAACGCTTTAAATCACGATTCAGAATTACCACCAACGGCGCACAGTGTATATCTTGCGGAAATTGTTCTACCTATTGCGAAATGGGGATTGATGTGAGAGCTTACGCTCAAAAAGGAGAAAATATAATTAGATCATCTTGTGTGGGTTGTGGCATTTGTGCTGCAGTTTGTCCAAGAGGCGTTTTAAAATTAGAGAATTTAGCAGAAGAAGGCAGGTTTGATATTTATACCAGACCAGAAGAGCAATAATGGGAGAAAATTTAGAAAGCAGGAACGTTTATGTGATTATTCCCGCTTATAACGAAGAACAATCAATAGCAAAAGTTATTGATGATATTCCGAAATCAATTGTTAAAGAAGTTATCGTTGGTAACAATAATTCAAAAGATAACACACAGCTCGAAGCCGAAAAAGCGGGCGCAACCGTAGTTTTGGCACCAATTGCAGGTTATGGAAATGCTTGTTTAAAAGGAATTGAATATTTAAAAGCAAAAGCGAATCCTCAAGATATCATCGTTTTTTTAGATGGCGATTATTCTGATTACCCCGAAGAAATTTCCACAATAATTACACCCATTGATAACGGTGAAGCCGATTTGGTAATTGGTTCTAGAGCTTTAGGTGTAAAACAACGTGGCTCCATGACACTGCCTCAAGAGTTTGGAAATTGGTTGGCTACCCATTTAATTGACTGGTTCTACAAAGTGAAGTTTACAGATTTAGGTCCATTTAGGGCAATTAGTTGGGGAAACTTAATGCAAATTAATATGCAGGACAAAACCTACGGTTGGACAGTTGAAATGCAAGTAAAAGCAGCCAAACTCAACTTAAAATGCGTGGAAGTCCCCGTGAAGTACAGAAAGCGAATTGGTGTAAGTAAAGTTTCTGGAACGATAAAAGGCGTGATTATGGCTGGCTATAAAATCATCTGGACAATTTTTAAAAATCTGTAACTCTAAGAAACAAATGATTTGGCAAATTGTAATATTGGTTTTGTACGTTATTTCGCTGACGGTAATTCTGCTGTTTAGTGTTGGTCAAGGTTTTTTGATTTATTTTTATCTGAAATCTAAGAAGACAGCTCCAGAAAGATTAACTGTTAAAGGTGATTCGCCCTTTATTACTATACAGCTCCCCCTATTTAATGAACTTTACGTTACCGAACGCTTATTAAATTCCGTATGTAATCTAGATTATCCGAAAGATAAATTAGAGATTCAGGTTTTGGACGATTCCAATGATGAATCCCTAGCTTTGACAAAAAAGCTTGTTTCGGAAAAATCAGCCTTAGGTTTCAATATCCAACACATCACCAGAATTAAAAATACTGGGTTTAAAGCAGGCGCTCTGCAAAACGGCCTGAACCAAGCTAAAGGTGAGTTTATTGCAATATTTGATGCTGACTTTTTACCCCAATCAGATTTTTTAACAACGCTTATCCCCTATTTTAACAATCCTAAAATTGGAATGGTGCAAAGTAGATGGGGACATATCAACGAAGATTATTCTTTATTAACCCAAGTGCAGGGTTTCGGTTTAGACGGTCATTTTACGGTAGAACAAACCGGAAGAAATTCGGCGCAGTTGTTTATCAATTTCAACGGAACTGCCGGTATGTGGCGTAAAAAATGTATTGAAGATGCCGGTGGCTGGCAACATGATACCTTAACCGAAGATTTAGATTTAAGTTACCGAGCACAACTTAAAGGTTGGGATTTTAAATATGTGGAAGAGATTACCACACCGGCAGAGCTTCCGGTAGAATTAAATGCTTTTAAATCTCAACAGCATCGCTGGACAAAAGGTGCAATCGAAACTTCTAAAAAAATGATGTCGCAGGTTTGGAAGGCCGATGTGGGTTTAAAGCGTAAAATATTTGCTAGTCTGCATTTGCTAAACTCTTACGCTTTTCTTTTTATCTTTTTGACCAGTATACTCAGCATTCCAGTATTATTAATTAAAAACCACACACAAATCCCTGCAATTTACTTCCAAGTTTTAACTGTTTATGTGACTGGGTTTTTAATTATCACTGTGTTCTACCTTGTTGCGAGTTTATCCAAACACAAAAATTACGGATCTTTTATTAAGCTTTTTCCAATGTTTTTATCGGTTTCAATGGCCTTAAGTTTTCATAATACCATCGCTGTTTTAGAGGGTATCTTTAACTTTAAATCCGATTTTATACGTACACCAAAGTTTAATGTAACCACCTTAAAGGATAGTTTTGAAAGCAATATTTACGTAGAGCACAAACTTCCAGCATCTTTTTACGCAGAATTATTTTTGTGCTTTTACTTTTTGATGGGCGTTATCGGTGCATTTTATTACCAGGATTTTGGATTATTACCTTTCCATCTGATGCTGTTTACAGGTTTTTGTGTTTTGAATTTTTATTCGTTGAAGGGTGTGTTTTCAAAGTAATCTTTCTTGCGTTTTGAGGATAGCAGTGGATACCCGCCAATTTAATTAATTTAAGGATAGCCGTCATGTCGAATGATTTCAAACATCATACTGAATGGCAACCTTGCTGGTGAGATTTCTCGTATCTCGAAATGACGGCGTGATATAAAAACGCTACCTTCAAGCAGCGTCTCTCATTTCGAGGACCCTGCGTTTATTATCTAACGAATAAAGCTATACTCTTATCATCATTTACGCAGGGTCGTCTGCGACAGACCCTGCTTGGACAGCAACTCTCTGTCCAAGCAGGGTCTCTCTTTTCGAGAACCCTGCGCCTATTTCCATCCAAACGAAGGACGGATTTACCTAACAACAACTCCCGGATCCTCAACAAAAAAAGCTTATGATTTCACAAACCATAAGCCTCTCAATAAACCAAATATCCGACTACTTAACCGTAAACGGCACAATCACATTTCCCCACATTAGTTTTACTTCACCAGATTCTTCAATCTTAAAAGTCATTTTTTCTGTCGATACTTTCGCGGTCATCGCTTTTACACTTACACGTAAAACATCATCAGCTTGTGCATATTTACCGTTTCCCCACTGGTCCCAAGTCTTGTTAAAAATCAAAGTCCACTCGGTTTCTCCAGGAATAGTAAACAAACCATACTTACCAGCTGGCAAAGCTTTACCGTTAATTTTAACGTCTTTACTCACTTCAAAAATGGTAGCTTCGTTAGCACCCGTACGCCAAACCTTACCAAATGGCGCAAGTTCTTTACCAATTAATCTGCCTTTTACAGATGGTTGGCTATAGTCTACAGAAACAGTTGCTCCTGATTTAATTGTTGTTGTCACTTTATCTGGCGAACTAGGTCTCTTACTTTTATCGGTTTGTGCACTTACTTTTACAGCAGCAAGAAAGATAAATAAACAGGCGAAAATTGCAATTTGTTTTTTCATAATATGTTTTTTGTTATAATTGAATTTATGTTTAAACGTATTTTCTTTGTGTTTGTTTTTTAACAGGAGATACAAACGAAACATTTTTTGGAACTTTATGTTTAAGCATGGTAATACAATTTAAGCATTATGCTTTGTTATATTTGAAAAAATATTAGCATCCATCTATTATTAAATATTAATGAACATTAAGTATCTAATCTTTTACCTCTGCATGGCTTGCACTTTAATCAACATTAGTACAGCTAATGCTCAAAAAAACAATGTACTAAACGGCGTGATTAAGGATGAAACAACTGGAGAAACCCTAATTGGCGCATCTGTTCATGTAAACGGCACTTCATCTTTAGGCACAGTTACCAACGCTTATGGTTACTATTCTTTAAGCATTCCGCCTGGTGTTTATGAGGTAATTTACAGTTATGTAGGCTATCAAACCGTTAAAAAAAATATCAGTTTTGCAGTAGACTTAACACAGAACATATCTCTTTCTTCATCAAACCAACTAAACGAAATAATTGTAAGTTCCGAAAGACGGAACAACAACGTAGAAAACCCGCTAATGGGTGTACAAAAACTAAATGTGAAGGAAATCAACAGCATTCCAGTGTTGTTTGGCGAAAGAGATATTTTAAAAACTTTACAATTATTACCCGGTATCAAATCTGCTGGCGAGGGTAATAGCGGTTTTTATGTTAGAGGCGGTTCTACCGATCAAAACTTGATACTGCTAGATGAAGCACCGGTTTACAATGCCTCTCACTTATTGGGTTTCTTCTCCACTTTTAACTCGGACGCTATTAAAGATGTAACCGTTTATAAAGGCGGAATGCCAGCGCAATATGGCGGCAGACTAGCCTCTGTATTAGATATTAAAATGAACGACGGTAATAAAAAAGAATATACTGTTGAAGGTGGAATTGGTTTAATTGCCTCCCGATTAAAAGCTGAAGGACCGATAGAAAAAGATAAAAGTTCTTTTATGATTAGCGGTCGCAGGACTTATGCTGACACATTTTTAGCTTTCTCGTCAGACAGTAGCGTAAAAGGAAGTAAGCTTTACTTTTACGATTTAAATGCCAAAGTCAACTTTATTTTAGATAGCAAAAACATACTTTACCTATCAGGATATTTTGGTAGAGATAAGTTGGGCTTAAAAGATAGTTTCGGGTTTGATTGGGGTAATACTACAGGAACAATCAGATTAAACCATTTATTTTCTAACCGCTTATTTTCTAACACGTCTTTGATTTACAGTAATTACAACTACATTATTCAGAGCCTTTTAGAGGATAACGACTTTAGTGTAAAATCATCAATTAAAGATTTTAATTTAAAGCAGGATTTTCAGTTTACTGCCAACAATGCACACGAGGTAAAGTTTGGCTTAAACGCCATACACCACACCATTACTCCCGGTAAAATTACGGCAAGCCAGGCTTCAAGCGTAAATGAAAGTATGATTGAAAACAGGACAGGTTTGGAATTGGCAGTTTATTTTTCTGATGAATACAAAGTAAGTGAGAAGCTTAATGTAGCTTATGGTGCAAGATTCAGTAATTTTTCGGCACTGGGTGCTGGAACGTTTAAAACTTTTGACGTGGACGGTAACCTAACTAGCGCCAAACAATACAAATCTGGCGAATTGGTTAAAAATTATTTCAATTTAGAGCCTCGCGTTTCAGCCGCGTACCAACTTTCAGAAAGTAAATCGCTGAAAGCATCATACACTCGTAATACGCAAAACCTGCATTTAATGTCTAATTCTACAGCAACATCGCCTACGGATTTATACATTATGAACAGCAATAACGTAAAGCCTGAGATTGCCGATCAGTTTGCGTTAGGTTACTTTAGCAACTTTAAAAACGACACCTACGAGTTTTCTACGGAGATTTATTACAAGGATATGAAGAACCAAATTGAGTATAGAAACGGTACTGATTTGCGTGGAAACCAAAACGTAGAAAGTGATTTACTATTTGGCGATGGTAGAGCGTACGGAATTGAGCTGTTTTTGAAGAAACGTTTTGGCGATTTTAACGGTTGGATTGGTTATACTTTAGCAAAAACGGAACGACAATTTACTCAAATCAACAATGGTAAATGGTTCAATGCAAAGCAAGACCGTACCCATGATTTATCAGTCGTTGGTATTTACAAAGCAAGTAAACGTTGGACACTTTCTTCCACATTTGTTTACGGTACCGGAACGGCAGTTACTTATCCTAGCGGAAAATATCAGCTGAATGGGGAGACTGTTTTTTACTATTCAAATAAGAATGCGGATCGCACACCTGCTTATCATCGTTTAGATTTATCTGCTACTTTGGAGCCTAAGTTTAAACCAAACAGAAAATACCAATCAAGCTGGTCATTTGGTGTTTACAATGCTTACAATAGAAAAAACGCATTCTCTATCGATTTTAAAGATGATCCAGATAATCCTGCTAAAACACAAGCGGTACAAATTTCTTTATTTGGAATTATTCCATCTGTAACCTGGAATTTTAAATTTTAAGACATGAAAAACACATTCTATATTATCCTCTTAACCTTTACAGCCGTGTTTTTAAGTGCCTGCGAAAAAATGATTGAGTTAGATTTAAAAAACACGAAGCCCGTTGTTGTGATTGAGGCCAGCGTTAATGACGATTTTGAACAACAAGTAGTTATTGTAACACAAACCAAGCCTTTTACAGACGATAACACAGTAGTACCTATAGCAAACGCTGTGATTACTTTAAACGATGTAACGGACAACAAAAGCTATACTTTTGGACCAGCAGACAGCAAAGGGACATATCTTTCAACAAGCTTTCGCGGAAAACCAGGAAATACATACGAATTGAGTGTAAGAGCCAATAACCAAACCTACACGGCTAAATCAACCATGCCAAAAAAGGTTTTACTAGATTCGATATCAGTAACAGAAGTTACATTTTTTGGAGAAACAAACAAGTTTATTAAAGTCAACTACGCTGATCCTGCGCAATTCGAAAACCAATACCGTTATTTATTGACCATAAACCAAAAACCAATAAAAGGATATTTTGTAGACTCTGATAGGTTTAACAATGGAAAATATGTGAGCAATACTTTGTTTACAAGTGATACTGATTTAAAGTCTGGCGACGAGATTAAAATTGAGTTTCAGTGTGTTGATATGAACGTTTACCGTTACTTATTTGCCATAGCGCAAATCAGTGGGAACGGGGGGCCACCTACAGCGCCATCAAATCCTGATTCTAATTTTAGCAATGGTGCTTTAGGTTTTTTTAATGCGCATACTAACGAGACTAAATTGGCTACCATAAAGTAGATTTTATTGCTGATTTAAACTCATTGGGTTAATACAATAAAACGCATAAACACAATATTGGTGTTTATCCACTTTTTTTAGATGTTTTTGGGAACGGGTGATATTTGCAAACTTAGATCTGCGTTGCTGAATAATCCTTTTCTACAGTTCTGGTCTCTTTTTCAGAGATGTATAATATTCCAATTGCCATAATGCTCAAGCTTAAAACCCATCACCAATAACCTAAACCCAAACTGTCAATTTCCCCATTGCTCCACTTTCAGAAACTAGAATTTCTTTCCAAGTAGAAAAAGATAAAGCAATGATAGCAGCCATAATACAAAATACTTTCGCTGTTATCTGTTTCCTTTTGAAAAAATAGAAAATGCCGTAGAAATAAAGTGGATTTGCTAACCAGATTATCCATTCATATAAACCTCCGCCCAAAATCACCATCCCTCCAATAAAAAGAGTCCCATTCCAAATAATGTTTTATCACCAAGCGCATTCGCTGATATCGCAGTTTGTGTTAATGAAACTAAGTAAACTGAAATGCTACTTATTGTTAAATAAGTTTTGGACTTGTTGGTTTGCATAGATTTGGTTTGTTGGGATTTCATTAACAATTTTGGCATCTGCCTAACAAGCGGAACTAACAGTATAAATTTCACTTTCAAACCGAATCCACTTTCTTAGTTAGACTATGCCTAAAGTATTATTTTGATTTCTTTTTCGGTTTATTTGCTTTAATAATTGCCTAATTGAAATTAAATGTCCCAATAATACGATTGGAACTATAAATGTGGGCAACCAACTAAATGGAAAATTTAAAATTGCAATATTTGGTTGTTCAAAAGCGAATTTCTGCATGGGGGAAGGTGCAGAAAAAAATGCACTAACAACGATATTGATTAAAAGTCCAAGGCAAATAAAGTTCCAAATTAGAACTATATGCCGATTTAGTTTGTTTTTTGTAAATCCAAAATAAGCAATAATTGGTGCAGTAACTCCTGCAAATATGTCAAAGTTTCTTCCTTCAAATGTCATCAATTCTGGAACTGTTTTGTTTAGGAAAAGCCAAAATAAAACGAGTTCAACAGGAATTCTTATTACATTCAAATAGGTTAAGTTTTTTAATGGTAAACTATCAATAAACCGTCGTCCTTTTTTTGATAGAAATAAAAAAAGTAATATCAAGATTGTAGGCAAAATTCCAAATAGAAATATTGTTGGTGGATTTGAATTGGTGTCATTTATATAAATACCCTTCATCGTCAAAACAGCTTGGATTATCAGCCAAATTGCCAAACCTACTAATAACGGTGTTGTTTTATTCCTTGTAGTTTTGGAATTAGAGTTTCTAACTGTCCAAATAAAAAGAAGCAATGTTGCTAAGGTTGTAAATCCAAAAGTCAGTGAAATAAATGTAGGTAAATTGCTTATCATTCTCTGTTTTTATATACGTCCCGATCTCATTACAATAAGGAATAACTTAAAATCCCATACGTTAATCATCGGCCAAGGCTTCCAATATCAACCTAGCCGTAGCCGGATTTGTCGCAATGGGTACATTATGAACATCACAAATACGCATCAACATCTGTACATCAGGTTCATGAGGATGTTTTCCTAACGGATCTCTAAAAAATAGAATACCATCTAACAAATCTTCCGCCGCCATTGCAGCAATTTGTGCATCTCCACCTTTTGGACCACTCAGTTTTTTATTAACGATTAAGCCCGTTTGTTCTATGTAGCCGCCTGTAGTCCCAGTAGCTGTCAAATCCATTCTCGCTAGAATATCTAAATGATCTTTTACAAAACCAACCATTTCTGCTTTTTTCCCGTCGTGGGCTATTAATGCAATTCTCTTTTTCATTTGTTTGTTTATTGTTTTTTTAATTGTAATGAAGCAATCATATACCAAATACGCTTAGGCAGAACCGCGATGGTTTCATTATTTAAAAAATATATAGGCGATAACTATTGCTGCTAAAATTCCTGCAAGCTCCGCCAAAAGCGCAGCAGGTAAGGCATGTCTGGTTTTTTTAATAGAAACCGAACCAAAATAAATCGCTAACACATAAAAAGTTGTTTCGGTAGAGCCTTGTATCACGCATGCAACGCGAGATGGGAAACTATCCGCTCCTGTGGTATTCATCAACTCCACCATCAACCCGCGGGCTCCACTCCCACTTAACGGTTTCATAAACGCAACTGGTAAAGCTGGCACAAAGCCAGTATCTAATCCGCCGAAAGCCACCAAATGCTTTATGGCTTCTACTAAAAAATCTAAAGCGCCAGAACCTCTAAAAACACCAACTGCAACCAAAATAGCTACCAAATATGGAATAATTTTTACGGCAATCTCAAAGCCTTCTTTTGCACCTTCAATAAAAGTTTCAAATACGTTAATCTTCCTAAAAAGTGCTAAAACAATAAACGATAAAATGATACTGAACAGTAATACGTTGCCTACGACGCTAGAAACAGTGCCAATCTGATCTTGCGAAAGCGTGGTGAAATAGTATAAAGTTCCGCCAATAACCGCTGCTGCGGATCCTAAATAAATTAGAATTGTTTTTTGGAAAAGGTTAATTTTTTGATAGGTCGCCGTAACCACTAGTCCCACCAAGGTGGAAAAAAAAGTAGCCAGCAAACAAGGAACAAAAACATCCGAAGGATCTACCGCCCCTGCCGCTTTACGAAAAGCCATAATACTAGTCGGGATTAACACCAAGCTGGAAGCATTGAGCACCAAAAACATAATTTGAGCGTTTGAAGCGGTGTCTTTCTGCGGATTAATTTCCTGCAATTCCTTCATGGCTTTTAATCCTAAAGGGGTTGCGGCATTATCCAACCCTAACATATTGGCAGAAAAATTCATTAGAATTGAACCCATTGCCGGGTGATCTTTTGGTATTTCTGGAAATATTTTACTAAAAAACGGACCAACAATTTTAGCGAAAATGTTAATCATTCCTCCTTTTTCGCCAACCTTCATAATACCCAACCAAAATGTCATTAAACCAATTAGGCCTAAGGAAATTTCGGCGCCGGTTTTGGACATGTCAAAGGTGCTATTTACAATCTCCTGAAAAATCTGGTAATCCTGAAAAAATATAAGCCTAAATAAAGCAACCCCAAAAGAAACAATAAAAAAGGCAACCCAAACGTAATTTAATGCCATGCAAAGTTAAATATTGCTAAAGGTTAAAAAAGATTTTGCCAAAATCAAAAAGAGATTGGATTTTTTAGTGCAAAACATAAAGATTTAACGTTAATTGATACTAAAATTAACGCGATATAAATTAACCAAAGATTTTAAGCTAAAAACCTGTTATCCCGTAGGTTTTCTTAAGACAAAAATATATCATTGAATTACTGGATAAAGGGCTCATTAAAGCCGATGTTATTCCTATCGGCAGCAAAAGCCAATAAGTTCATTTGATTTACGAATAGAAATCCCATGATCAATTGCTAACATAACTTCTTATAATGCTTCAGTAATAATTTCTGAGTGAATAACGGAAGTGTACTATGCAATCTTCAAGCTATCCAAATCACTTTTCTACAGCTATAAAACATTACTTATTTAATCTTTAAACATAACCCAAAAGCCAATATTATTATTTTTCTTTGACTATTTGTGACTATTTAAATTATATTTGAAAATCACAATAAAACGAGCCTTTTGGTAAATATTTAATACAGAATGAATCAAATCATCAACAATTTTGAACAATTTGAAGCCGTTATCGGATTAGAAGTTCATGTTCAATTATCCACAGCATCAAAAGCATTTTGTTCAGATTCGGCTACTTTCGGTAATTTACCAAATCAAAATATAAGTCCGGTTTCTTTAGGCTTACCCGGCGCTTTGCCTCTAACTAATGAAAAAGCGGTTACGTACGCTGCAAAATTAGGTTTAGCTATCGGCAGCAAAATCAATCAATATAATTTCTTCGACCGTAAAAATTATTTCTATGCGGATTTGCCTAAGGGTTACCAAATTACGCAAGATAACGAACCTATTTGTTTAGGTGGAAAACTTAAAATAAGATTAGAGAGTGGGAAAGAGAAAGATATTATCCTAAATCGTATCCACATGGAGGAAGATGCTGGTAAAAGCATCCATGATTTAGACGCCGACTATTCTTACATCGATTTAAACCGAGCTGGGGTAGCTTTATTAGAGGTGGTAACCGAACCTATGCTTAGCTCTGGAGATGAAGCAGCTGCTTACTTAACAGAATTACGTAAACTAGTTCGTTACCTTGATATTTGCGATGGCAATATGGAGGAAGGCTCTATGCGTTGTGATGCTAACGTTTCTGTTCGTTTAAAAGGCGAAACTAAATTAGGCAACCGTTGCGAAGTGAAGAACTTAAACTCCATTAAAAACGTCCAGCGAGCAATTGAGCATGAAACTAAACGTCAAATTGGCTTAATTAATAAAGGTAAAACTATTGATCAAAACACGCTAAACTTTGATGCAGCAACGGGAAAAACCACACCATTACGATCTAAGGAAATGGCAAATGATTACCGTTATTTCCCAGAGCCAGATTTGTTGCCAATGGTAATTTCTGATGAGTTTTTGGAAGCAATAAAGGCAGGATTACCAGCTTTACCCGAAGAACTTTATCAGAAATTTACCAAAGAAATGGGCTTACCAAGTTACGATGCGTTGGTACTTACCGCTGATAAAGCAATGGCCGATTATTTCTTAGAGATAACACGCCACACTACTAATTATAAAATGGCATCTAACTGGGTGATGGGTGCCCTTAAGTCACTTTTAAACGAGAAACAACAAGGTTTTAGTGATCTCAAAATTCCAGCTATAGAAATTGCCGCAATTATTAACCTGGTAGAACAAAAAGAAATTAATAACAGCCAAGCAAAGCACAAGCTATTTGCTGAGCTAATTGTCCGCCCCGATGCTAAGGTTGCCGACTTGGTAGAAGAGTTAAATCTGATTCATAAAAAATCGGATAACGATTTAGACGGATTTATCACCAAAGCGTTAGAAAAATTTCCAGAGAAGGTTAAAGAATACCACAACGGCAAAAAAGGAGTTATAGGATTGTTTATGGGCGAAGTAATGAAATTATCTCATGGAAAGCTAGACCCTAAAGAAACAAATCAGTTAATTATTAAAAAATTAGAAAGCATTAAATGAAGAAGCATTTTGTTGTAGGATTATTTGGATTAGCGCTGTTCGCAATTTCATGTTCAAATAAAAGTGAGTTTAGCATTAAAGGTTCATTTACAAACATTGGCGACGCCAAAAAGGTTTATTTATTAGAGTTAGATACTTCTGGACAAATGACTCCAATTGATTCTACTTTTTTAAATGAAGATAAAGCTTTTACTTTAAAGTCTAAAAGCGCAGATCCAGAATTTTATCAAGTAGCAGTTGGACAAAGAGCATTTTTTGTAATTGCAGAAAATGGCGATGAAATTGAGCTTAAAGCCGATTTAACTAACCCAACCGGAAGTTATGAGATTAAAGGTTCTGACGAAGCTGATAAAATTACCGAATACAATAAAATTACTGCGGTTTACAGTCAAAAAAATGGGGAACTGGCAGAACAATACAGTAAAATGATTACTGCTAATCAAGACAATAAGGACCAGATTATTGCAGAATATAACGTAAAAGCTGGAGCTGTGGCAAAACCTTTCTTAGAACAATCCATGGAATTCATCGAGAAAAACAAAAAATCGATGACTGCATTTTTCGCAGCAAACATTATGATGGGTATGCAGCATGATGATTATGAAGGCAAACTGATTGCCTACAGTAAAGATGCTTCAGAAACGTTTCCGAAAAATAACGCGATAAAATCGTTTGCTAAACAAATGGAAGGTGCTAAAAGAGTAGCTATAGGTAGTTTGGCGCCAACAATATCCGCATTAAGTCCTGACGGCAAAATCATCAAGTTAGCTGATTTTAAAGGCAAATATGTTTTAGTAGATTTTTGGGCTTCTTGGTGCGCACCATGTCGCCAAGAAAATCCAAATTTAGTAGCAACATATCATCGTTTTAAAGACAGAAACTTTACAGTATTAGGTTTTTCTTTGGATGATAACGAAGACGCTTGGAAAAAAGCCATTATTACGGATAAGTTAGATTGGGCACAAGTATCTGAACTCAGACAATGGGACTCTCCTACTGCGTTATCGTACAATGTGAGTGCAATTCCAGCTTCTTTTGTGATTGATCCTACCGGAAAAATTGTAGCTAAAAATTTAAGAGGTGATGCGCTAAATCAATTTTTAGAAAAAACGCTTTAAAACGAATGTTGGTTTAAAATTGAACTGAGTTTGATTTTAGTCCTTTTTTAAAATAGTTGAAATAATTTGATTGGAATTACGATTCGCTTTAATGGTGTCCCGAAAGCTATCGGAACATCATTAAAGCATTTATTAACAAGTACATCTTAAACTTTTATTTTTAGAAACGCATAACCTTAACCATCTGTTAATATTAAGTTAACAATACCCGCGAAAAAAGCTTGTAGATTCGTGACAAATAGATTTTATGATTACTAATAAACAAAAAATCCTTATTGTTGATGACGAGCCAGATATTCTGGAGTTAATAGCTTATAGTCTCAAAAAAGCAGGTTATACTATCTTTACCGCTAAAAACGGAAAAGAAGCAGTTCAAGAAGCAAAAAAATGCCTGCCAGATTTAATTATTTTAGATGTAATGATGCCTAAGATGGATGGTATTGAAACTTGTCGAGTTTTAAGAGGCATGCCTGAGTTTAAAAATACATTTATGGTATTTTTAACGGCTCGAAGTGAGGAGTATTCTGAAATTGCAGGATTTAACGTTGGAGCAGATGATTACATCGCCAAGCCAATAAAACCAAGAGCTTTGCTGAGCAGAATCAATGCCATATTAAGACGTAATTTACAGGCAGAAGAGATTACTGAAACCAAATTAGAGATTTCTGATTTAGTGATTGATAGAGAAGCATTTTTGGTTTTTCAAAACGGCAACAAAGTTGTGCTCGCAAAAAAAGAGTTCGAGTTGCTTTACCTTTTAGCTTCAAAACCTGGTAAGGTTTACACCAGAGAAGCCATTTTAACCAGTATTTGGGAAGATTCCGTGGTTGTCACCAACAGAACAATTGATGTACATATTAGAAAACTTCGCGAAAAGCTAGGAAACGATTATGTAACCACAGTTAAAGGTGTGGGTTATAAATTTGAAACCGCCGACGCTTAAGATCTATTTAAAAAACTTAGCAGCTGTTAGCAGTTAGCGCTTTCTGTATTTACTGTAAAATTCCCTCCGGGTTAGCTAAAAAAGCGCTATCCTTTATTAAATAATTATCCAAAACATCAGTTTATGTTTTAAACAATCCTTACTTTTGCGCTATGATTGAACTTCCTGTAATTCCAGCAAATCAAGCACTACGCAAACCAGATTGGTTAAGAGTAAGATTACCTGTAGGCAAAGAATACGCCAAAGTAAGAGGAATTGTAGATGAACATAAACTGCACACCATTTGCGAAAGCGGTAATTGCCCAAACATGGGCGAATGTTGGGGTGCAGGAACAGCTACGTTTATGATTTTAGGCAATATCTGTACGCGTTCATGTTCTTTTTGTGCGGTTACCACTGGTAGGCCTTTAGCTGTTGATTTGGATGAGCCAAATCGTGTGGCAAACTCCATCAAGTTAATGACGGTTAAACACGCAGTGATCACTTCCGTAGATCGTGATGATTTAAAAGATGGGGGTTCCATTATTTGGGCAGAAACCATTAGAGCTATTCGCAGGGAAAGTCCGCAAACAACTATGGAAACTTTAATTCCCGATTTTAAAGGTGTTTGGGATAATTTATACAGAGTATGTGAAGAAAAACCAGAAGTAGTTTCGCATAATATTGAAACTGTTAGAAGGTTAACCAAAGAAGTGCGTGTACAAGCCAAATACGACCGTAGTATGGAGTGTTTGCAACGTATTTCTGAGTTTGGTTTACGTACAAAATCGGGAATCATGTTAGGTTTAGGAGAAAAAGAAGCTGACGTTTTAGAAACCATGCAGGATTTAAAATCAGCTGGCGTACATGTACTTACTATAGGTCAGTATTTACAACCTACAAAAAACCATCATCCGGTCTTAGATTGGATTCACCCCGATCAATTTGCATTTTATAAAGAAAAAGGTAGAGAAATGGGATTCAAGTACGTAGAAAGTGGCCCTTTGGTACGATCTTCGTACCATGCAGAGAAACACCTATTTGATTTTCAATAAATCATCTTTATCTTACGCCAATTGTGATAAAAGCCAACAAATTATTTTTAGAAGAACCTGAACTGGTTATCGCCTTAAAGCAGCAAAAAAAAATCGGAGCGGAAGCACTTTATAGTATGTACTCAGCATCTTTAATGGGTATTATACAAAGAGTGATATCCGATAACGAAATTGCAGAAGATGTGTTGCAGGAAGGGTTGGTTAAAATCTGGAATTCCATTCAACATTATGACCCTGCTAAAGGGCGACTTTTTACTTGGATGGTAAATGTTGTACGTAACTTATCTATTGATAAAGTTAGATCTAAAGATTATCGAAATCATTCTAAAAACCAAGACTTAGAAAACCACGTAAATTCAATTGACATTCAAAGAAACTCTGAAAACAAACCAGAACTCATAGGTGTCAAAGATCTTTTACAGAAGCTCAAGCCAGAACAAAAAATTATTGTTGAGATGATTTATTTTCAAGGTTATACGCATGTAGAAGTCGCGGAGGAATTATCAATGCCGTTAGGCACTGTAAAAACGAGATTAAGAATGGGAATTACAGAATTGAGAAAATATTTTAAATAGGTGGAAGACATTAAAACATATATCGAATCGGGCATTTTAGAACTGTATGTTCTGGGAGACCTTAATGCTGAGGAGAAATCAGCAGTTGAGGCGATGTCTAAGCTCCATCCTGAGGTAAAAACCGAATTGGAGGAGATAGAGAACGTAATGATGAACGTATCGCTCGAATTAGCGGCTCAGCCATCAGTAAAAGTAAAAGAGCATTTCTTTAATCAAATTACATTTTCTGATGAAGAACATGTTGTGAAGCCAGTGTTTGCACCGTCTGCAAACGAGGCTAAAGTTGTACCGTTGAACCATAAAATAGTAAACTTCTACAAGTACTCTTTTGCGGCTTGTTTGGCGCTACTAGTTGTGAGTATTGTTGCGATTGTTAATCTGTCAAGCAATCTAAAAAATAGCAGACAGCAAATTGCGCAACTACAAAGTAGCAACCAGACGTTTGCGAACCAGGTTAATTATTTGGATAAGAGAGTGAATACTTCTACCAAATCTATACAGATGCTTGCAAGTCCTGATGTTAAGATGGTGAAACTAAAGGGAACCGATAATTCGCCAAGTTCAAACATTATGGTGGCCTTTAACTCCAAAGAACAAAAGGTAATGCTTGATTTTACCAGCATGAAGATTCCGAAAAACGACGAGCAACACCAATACCAACTTTGGGCTTTAGTTGACGGCAAACCTGTAGATTTAGGTGTGTTTGATATGGAAGACGGAGAAATTGGACTTAAAGACATGAAGCCAATTGGTACAGCGCAAACATTTGCAGTCACCTTAGAACCACGCGGTGGAAGCATAAGCCCAACACTTGAAAAATTAATGGTAATAGGGAACATTTAAGCGTTGCTCCTTACCAATATCAAAACCCAAAATCTCTGAAAAAGGTTTTGGGTTTTTTATTTACGTAAGAAATAACTTTTTTTAATACTTATAAAACTTGATTATCCCCCTAAGCTTACTATATTTGTGCTATATAAATAATATCTCTCCGTAGAAATATTAAAAAAGACATGAAACTAATTTTGACACCAACACATCATTTACATCATCGCTAGGGCGATGTTATACTTTGTATGTTTTGTATTTCAAAACTTTTTTATTCTCATTCTTTAGTCTTTTATTAATACATTAAAATCTTGAAAACTTTAAAAATCGCTATCCAGAAATCTGGCAGATTAAACGAAAAATCTGTAGAACTGTTGAAAAACTGTGGACTATCTTTCGAAAACTATAAAAGCTCGTTAATTACCCAAGTATCAAACTTCCCTTTAGAAATACTTTTTTTAAGGGATGATGATATTCCAGAATATGTTCAAGACGGTATCGCTGATATCGGTATTGTAGGTGAAAACGGAATTGCCGAAACTGATGTTGACGTTGAATACTTACAACGTTTAGGATTTGGTAAATGTAAATTGAAATTGGCTGTTCCAAATGAAAGCGACATTCAAACTATTGCAGACTTAAACGGAAAATCTATTGCAACCTCCTACCCTGTTATTTTAGAAAAGTTTTTAGCCAAACAAGGTGTAAAATCAGAGATCAAAATGATTTCCGGTTCAGTTGAAATTTCTCCAGGTTTAGGTTTAGCCGATGCCATTTTTGACATTGTTTCCACTGGTGGTACTTTACGCAGTAACGGATTAAAACCTTTTGCAGATGTAATGTCTTCGGAAGCGATTTTAATCGGCAGAAAAGGAATTAAAACTGATGCTTTAGTTGCAGAACTTTTGCAACGCATACAATCTGTAATGCGAGCAAAAGAGACTAAATACGTGGTATTAAACGTTGAAAAAGTAAATCTTAATAAAATTTTAGCCTTACTTCCTGGTGTTAAAAGCCCATCTGTTTTGCCATTGGCAGAAGAAGGTTGGATAGCTGTGCATACTGTAATTCCCGAAACAGATTTCTGGAACCACATCAACGAATTGAAAGCCGCAGGCGCACAAGGAATTGTAGTGATGCCAATTGAGAAAATAATTTTGTAGATGGTTAGATTTTTAGTTTGTTAGGTGGTTAGTAAACGACCAAGCGCTAACAAACTAGCAAACTAGCACCTAACAAACTAAAAATGAGAATATATAATTATCAAGATTTAAGCAAAGCCGATATTCAGCAACTTATATCACGTAACGCTGATGCTGGACACGAAATAAGAGCTAAGGTTGAGCAAATCATTGCAGAAGTGAAAACTTATGGCGATAAAGCTTTAAAAGCACTTGCCTTACAATTTGATAAGGTTGAACTGCCGAGCTTATTTATAGAACAAGAAGAAATAGCAATTTTAGCAAGTGAGATTTCTGTTGAAGTTAAACAAGCCATTGATATTGCTTATCAAAACATTAAAAAATTCCACGAAACACAGATTTCCAAAGAAGAAAAGATAGAAACGACTACTGGAGTAACTTGTTGGCGAGAAGTTAGAGCGATTGAAAGAGTTGGCTTATACGTACCAGGCGGAAGTGCCGTTTTACCGAGTACTTTTTTAATGTTAGGCATTCCTGCTAAAATTGCGGGTTGTAAAGAAATTGTGGTTTGTTCTCCTCCACAAAAATCGGGAACAATCAACGGTTACATCGCTTATGTAGCGCAACTTTTAGGAGTCGAAAAAATATATTTGGCTGGTGGAGCACAAGCAGTGGCTGCAATGGCATACGGAACAGAAAGCATTCCAAAAGTGGATAAGATTTTTGGACCAGGAAATCAGTTTGTTACCATGGCAAAAACATTGATACAATCTACTACCAATACTGCAATTGATATGCCCGCTGGTCCTTCAGAAGTTTTGGTAATTGCTGATGAAACTGCAAACCCAGTTTTTGTAGCTGCTGATTTATTAGCGCAGTGCGAACATGGAGTTGATAGTCAAGGTGTTTTATTATCTACTTCTGAATCAATAATTAAAGAAACTTTAATTGAAGTGGAAAAGCAACTAGAAGTTCTTCCTCGGAAAGAAATAGCATCCAAATCAATTGCCAATTCTTATGCGGTTTTGGTAAAAGATTTAAGCGAAGCAATGACTTTCAGTAATGAATACGCACCAGAACATTTAATTTTGGCTACAGATAGCTGGGAACAGATTTCTGATAAAATCATTAACGCGGGATCTGTTTTTGCTGGTAATTTAACACCGGAAAGTGCAGGAGATTACGCAAGTGGCACAAACCATACTTTGCCTACAAGTGCTTATGCCCGTTCTTATTCTGGCGTGTCTTTAGATTCTTTTGTAAAGAAAATAACCTTTCAGCACATCAGCGAAAGGGGCATCAAAAATTTAGGACCAACTATTGAAATTTTAGCTGAGATTGAAGGATTGCAAGCACATAAAAATGCCGTGAGTGTGAGACTGAAAGCGATAAAAGAATAAAGAGCAAAGATTAAAGACTCATAGAGCGACTTAGTCTAATGAACTAATTTAACTACTGAACTTAATGAACTCCAAATAATGTTTGACATAAACACAATCATCCGACCAAACATCAAAACTTTAAAACCTTACTCTTCTGCAAGAGACGAATTTAAGGGTGAAGCTTCCGTATATTTAGATGCGAACGAAAATGCCTTTGGCTCTCCACTTCCTCAAAGCTACCATCGGTACCCAGACCCAATGGCTTACGCAGTTAAAATGCGTTTGAGTGCAATAAAAGGAGTTCCAGGTAGAAACATCTTTTTGGGAAACGGAAGTGATGAGGCGATTGATATTTTGTTCAGAAGTTTCTGTAATCCGGGAATCGACAACGTAATTATCGTACCTCCTACTTATGGCATGTACGAAGTTTCTGCAAACATTAACGATGTAGAAATTAAGCGTGTAAATCTTACCGAAGAGTTTCAGTTAAACTTAGATGAAATTGCCGAAGCAATAGATGAGCGTACTAAACTCATTTTTATCTGCTCACCCAACAACCCCACTGGCAACTCCATCAACCGAGAAGACATTGAAACCTTATTGACGAATTTCGACGGTATTGTTGTGGTTGACGAAGCGTATATCAATTTCTCCCGTCAAAAAACATTCATTCAGGAATTAACAGAGTATTCCAACTTAGTCGTTTTACAAACCTTATCAAAAGCTTGGGGTTTAGCCGCTTTACGAGTAGGAATGGCTTTCGCTAGCGAGGAAATTATCGAAGTTTTTAATCGGGTAAAACCGCCCTATAACATTAATGAAGCATCACAGCAATTAGCGCTACAAGCTTTAGAAAATGTTGACCAAGTAAATGGCTGGATCAAAGAAATCTTAAAAGAACGTGATGCTTTAGTATTAGCTTTAAAGAATTTCGATTTTGTGATAGACATATACCCTTCTGACGCCAATTTTATTTTAGTGAAGACTGCTGATGCAGATAAAATTTACAACTATTTAACCGAAGACGGAATTATTGTTAGGAATCGTACTAAGGTGGAGCTTTGCGAAGGCTGCTTACGCATTACCATCGGTACAAATGGAGAAAATCAGGCAATTATCAATAGCCTAAAAAAATTAAAAGATGACTAAATTACTTTTTATAGACAGAGACGGAACGCTAATTTTAGAACCAGCAGATGAACAAATAGATTCTTTTGAAAAACTCGTTTTTTATCCAAACGCAATAAGCAACTTGGCAAAAATAGCTAAGGAATCAGATTTTGAGCTGATAATGGTAACCAATCAGGATGGTTTAGGAACATCTGCGCATCCAGAAGAAAACTTTTGGCCAGTACAAAACTTTATCATCCAAACGCTAAAAAACGAAGGCATCAACTTTAGTGAAGTCATTATCGACAGAACTTTTGCCAAAGACAATGCGCCAACCCGCAAACCAGAAACCGCTTTGTTAACTCATTTTTTCGATAAGGAAAAATATGATTTGGCAAATTCTTTTGTAATTGGTGATAGAATTAACGATGTTGTTTTAGCAAAAAATTTAGGTGCAAAAGCCATTTGGCTAAACAATAATCCAGATTTAGGTGCCACAGAAGCTCAAAATAAAATTGATAACCTAGCGGAGGTTTTAGCAATTGAGACTTCTGACTGGGACGAAATCTACCGCTTTTTAAAGGTAGGGGATCGTAAAATTGAGCACATCAGAAAAACCAACGAAACGGATATTATTATTAAAATAAATTTAGATGGAAAAGGGAATTCAGATGTGAAAACGGGTTTAAATTTCTTTGATCACATGTTAGATCAAATTGCCCGTCACGGTGGGATAGATTTGACAATTCACACCAAAGGCGATTTACATATTGATGAGCACCACACCATTGAAGATACCGGAATTGCTTTAGGAGAAGCTTTCGCTTTGGCATTAGCCGATAAAAAAGGTATTGAGCGTTACGGTTTCTGCTTACCAATGGACGATTGTTTAGCCCAAGTAGCTATTGACTTTGGTGGCAGAAACTGGATTGTTTGGGAAGCTGAATTTAAACGAGAAAAAGTTGGAGACATGCCGACTGAAATGTTCTATCATTTTTTCAAATCTTTTTCTGATGCATCTAAATCCAACCTCAACATTAAAGTTGAAGGTGATAACGAACATCACAAAATCGAAGCGATATTTAAAGCTTTTGCAAAAGCAATTAAAATCGCCGTGAAACGTGACATCAATAATATGAGATTGCCAAGCACAAAGGGACTACTATAGGCTTAAGATCTTAGTAGGAAGTAGAAAGACAATATGAACATTCAAATGAAAATTTCCTCAACAAAGCAAATCATCTTGGTACTTGCTACTCAATACGCAATACTTAATAAATGATTGGTATAGTAAATTACGGCGCTGGGAACATTTTCTCTTTAACCGCTGCCTTGGATAGATTAAACCTACAATATGGAATGATTAATTCCGAAACTGAGTTTAATTTATACGATAAAATAATTATCCCAGGAGTTGGTCATGCTGGTACTGCTATGCAAAAGCTTAACGATACGGGCTTGGTTCCAAAAATCAAAAGTTTAACAAAGCCAGTTTTAGGTATATGTGTTGGAATGCAATTGCTTACAAATTTTTCTGAAGAAGGAAACTACAAGCTACTTGAAATTATACCAATAAAAACAATACGCTTTAAAGAAACCGAATCAAAAAAAGTTCCGCACATGGGTTGGAATCGAATTTCTCCGAAAATCGAGAACTCACTCTTCAAAGGAATAGTTGACCAAGCGTATTTTTATTTCGTTCACTCCTATTATATAGAATTTAATCCTAATTTTACAATCGCTTCCTGCAACTACGGAATTAAGTTTTCCGCAAGTATTCAGAAAGACAACTTTTACGGAGTACAGTTCCATCCAGAAAAGTCTGGTGAAGCTGGTGAATTACTCCTTAAAAATTTCGCTAACTTATAAAATCAAGAAATGTATATTATTCCTGCTGTTGACGTATTAGACCAAAAAATCGTTCGTTTAGTTGAAGGCGACTATAACCAAGTTACTCGTTATGAGGTTGCTTTAGAAGAACAAATTGACATGTACCAGTCTAACGGGACTGAGATTGTTCATATCATAGATTTAAATGGTGCCAAAGGTGATTTTAGTAATCAAAAATACTTAGCAGATATCATTAAAAAAACTGATATGAAGGTGCAATACGGTGGTGGAGTGAGAAGTATTGACAAGGTTAAAGAATTAATTGACTCTGGTATACACCGCGTAATTGTAGGTACACAAGCCATTACAAACCCAACTTTTTTAGAAGAGTTAAGTCAAGAAATGTGTAATAAAACACAATGCTCAGACCAAGTTGTTGTAGCAATTGATGTATTAGACGAAGTAATTAAATATTCTGGTTGGATGGAAAGCTCACCAATTAAACTAATGGATTATGTAGACAAGTGTTTACAATTGGGCTTTTTCCGTTTTCTGTGTACAGATATCAATAAAGACGGAAAATTAGGCGGTGCAGGAGTAGAATTATACGAAAAACTTTTAGCTCATTCTCCATTTATCAAATTAATTGCATCTGGTGGTGTGAGTTCAATGGCAGATATAGAAGAGTTGAATAAACATAAGATCGAGTCTTGCGTAGTTGGCAAAGCCATTTATGAAAAAAGAATTTCGATTGAAGAAATCAAAAACTGGAACCTACACAAATTATCATCCATATAATTAGCAATTGTGTTGAGTAAGAGAATTATTCCTTGTTTGGATGTCAAAGACGGAAGAACCGTAAAAGGCATCAATTTTGTTGATTTACGTGATGCGGGCGATCCGGTTGAGTTAGCTTGGCAATACTCAAACCAAGGTGCAGATGAACTCGTTTTTTTAGACATCACCGCTACCCACGAAAAACGAAAAACCACTATTGAAATGGTTAAATCCGTAGCTCGTCAAATCAATATCCCTTTTACTATTGGAGGTGGAATTAGCGAGTTAAAAGATGCCGAAGCTTTATTAAATGCCGGTGCTGATAAAATATCTATTAACTCCGCAGCCGTAAGAAACCCACAACTCATAGACGATTTAGCGAAAGCTTTCGGTGTTCAATTTGTTGTTTTAGCCGTTGATACTAAACATTTAGTTGACGGCGATTTCGTTCATTTGAATGGCGGAAGAATCGCAACCGAACTGCAAACTCAAGATTGGGTTAGAAATGCACAAGAACGCGGTGCCGGAGAAATTTTATTGACATCAATGGATAAAGATGGTACGAAATCAGGTTTTGATAATGTCTTACTGAAACAAATTAACGATATGATTTCGATACCCGTAATAGCTTCCGGTGGTGCGGGTTCAAGCCAGGATTTCATTGACGTATTCAAAAAAACAAATGTAGATGCAGCGTTAGCAGCTTCAGTGTTCCATTATGGTGAAATTCTGATTCCAGAATTGAAACAGTTATTAAGAGATCAAAATATAGAAATAAGAATCTGATGAAAATAGATTTTACAAAAAGCGAAGGATTAGTGCCGGTTATCATTCAAGATGAACAAACCTTAGAAGTTTTAATGTTAGGCTACATGAACGAAGAAGCCTATTTAAAAACGGAAAAAGAACAAAAAGTTACATTTTTTTCTCGTACCAAAAACCGATTATGGACTAAGGGCGAAGAAAGCGGTAATTTTCTACATGTAAAATCCATTAGTATAGATTGCGATAATGACACCTTGTTAATTAAAGCAAAACCAGTCGGGCCAACCTGCCATACCGGTTCCAGAAGTTGCTTTAACACTCCTTACAATCAAAACTTTATTTTCGAGTTAGAGAATATAATTACAGACCGCTACGAAAATCCAACTACCAAATCTTACGTGAACAGCTTAAGACAAAAAGGACTAAATAAGATAGCTCAAAAAGTCGGGGAAGAAGGAGTAGAAACCGTTATCGCAGCTTTAGCAGAGACAGAAATTGATTTAATCAACGAAGCTTCCGATTTAGTGTTCCATCTTTTGGTATTACTTAAGGAGAAAAACATTTCTTTAGATAACATTGCAAAAAACTTAGAATCTCGTCATCAATAATCTCTAATTTTGGGCGTTCGGGCGGGCTTTACGTTTCAATCTTTATCAGCAAAAAAACTGATAAAGGATTTACACTGCAATCCCTAACGCAAAAAACATAAAAGATGAAAGCCACTACCCTATCCGGACACAGCAATCCAATATATGCTGTAATTAGTCACCCAACCGAATCTCTTTTTTATACAGCCGGTAATGACAAAGGAATTGTAGAATGGGATTTAAATACCAAAACGCATAAAAGAGTATTCAAAAATGTGAAGCGTACGGTTTATGCTTTAGAAATCATTCCAAAACTGAATAACCTTTATGCTGGTTGTAATGACGGAAATCTGCTGATTTTTGATTTAGAAACTACAGTTTTAAAAACAACACTTAGCCTAGGTTCGCCTATATTTTCGTTAAAATACGTTGCGCACAAAGAAGAACTGATCTGTACAACCGAAAAAGGAATAGTTTTCATTCTTTCTACCACAGAAAACAAATTAGTACATCAATTTCAGTCTGGTAATGCAAAGGTCAGATCAGCTTCGATACACGAAAAATCAAACCTTTTAACCACTGTTTCTAACGATGAAAAGGTTCGAATTTACAACTTAGACGATTTCACATTAATACAAGAATTTCTCGCCCACGAAAATGGCGTTGGCTCAGTAAAATTCTCTCTCGATGGGTCTAAAATCATTACTGGAGGACGCGATGCACATCTAAATATCTATAATACATTTGATTGCTCGTTAATACAAAAATTCCCAGCCCACCTATTCGCTATCTATCAAATTGTATTTCATCCAACAGAACCATTCTTTGCTACGGCTAGCAGAGATAAGTCTATAAAAATCTGGCGATTAGAAGATTACTCCCTTTTTAAAGTTTTAAGCATTGATAAAGCTAAAGAAGGTCATATCTTATCTGTAAACGATATCGCATGGAGCAATGACGGAAAACATCTTTTATCCGTCGGCGATGATAAATTTGTGAAAATTTGGGAATTCAATCCAGAGTGATCATCTATGAGACTATAAGCGGTTCCCAATATATCCACCATATCGAAAAGAATATTGCTTTAAAAAGTTGAAAAAACAGCGGCTACCTTAGAGGAACCTGTTTTAGAACATACAGCATATTTCCCTCTTTCGGTCAAACGCTTAGTTGGTAAGTATTGATGGATGCAACTATTGGCAATATTGTATTTCGAGACTGGAACTCGGTTGTCCAGGCGACAGAAATGACAAGGGAATTTGCAATTTTTGCCGAAAGCTAACTAAACTCAACCTTGGTAAGCTATAAGACATTTTCAGCATTGATGACAAACCTTTTTAGAGTATATTCAGGTCATCTGAGCATCTTTAGAACAGCGATGAAAGACCAAAAATTGGTTACTGTTCCGTGAAAACTTATAAAAATGTATTTCCATCGATGAAACCATTCTTTCATAACCAGCACTTGATACTAGTCGTTATGGCAGCACTAGAATTGCAGCAGAGCTAAAAATCAGACACATTTCTAGACAACGAGTAGTTACATTAATGCAGAGCGTAATTATAAAGAGTATTATACGCAAGAAACACCGTGTACGAACAACAAATTCGAACGTGTATTCTATAGTACAAAATTTGCTTAACCGAGATTTCTATGCAGAAGATATTGGTCATAAATGGGTTTCAGATTTGACCTATATACGAACAGAACAGGGTTGGCTGTATTTGATTATATTATTGGATTTGACTGAAAGGAAAGTAGTAGGCTGGGCCTTGAGTGAGACAACGGAAGCTACTCAAACGACTATACCAGCATGGAAGATGGCTGTGAAAAATAGAGTTATTACCGATTCCCTAATTTTTCACTCCAATAGACGCGTTCAATATGCTTGCAACGAACTCAGAAAGAACTTGAACGATTCATGTGTTGCTTAAAGTATGAGCGGAAAAGGAAATTGCTGGGATAACGCGGTTGCAGCAAGTTTTTTTAAAACAATGAAAACAGAGATGGTATATCACGAGAACTTTCAAACAAAAAGCAAAACTTGCCATATTTGAATTTATCAAGGTCTGGTATAATTGAAAAAGAAGACGTCTAGCCTAGGTCATCTAACCCTCGTAGAATTTGAAGAAATAGTTCTAAATCGTAAAAAGGTAGCCTAGGTCTGAAAATCTAATTAATGCGTCTCAAAAAGATAAATGTCTATAAAATATCCTTTAGTAAACTATTGCAATTCCAAATTCTTGTTGATGATAACAGTATAGAGCTCGCCGTTGGATAAACTAACCTTATGAATGCTCCGCCTGTCTATGAAGTCTTCAGGGAAAGTCAAATAATCAACAGCGTGAAATAATTGATCCCACTCTTTATAGCACCCACCCGATGTTTATAGTGCCGCTGCAGCTTATCGCTACTCGCCTGGAAGTAACTGGCTATATTGGTCATGGTATCTGGTCGCGTATCCATTTGCACCTTTTAAAAAATTCGATAGTTCTTGGGTGAACTTCGAACGATCAGCTATAAAAGAAAATCACTCTGAACTGCTTTCCGTTCTTTTTATGCCGCCACCTCCGCTTTTTAATGCGCAGATAGTCCCCTTTGCTGCGAATAGGGAAATCCTGTATCAGTTTACTTCCCATGAAGCATTTTGATTCATACTCTGACTGTAGATATTCATTAGGAAGCTCGTTCTTTTCTTCGAAATCTATTAGGCAATATTCCAGTTTATCTTTTACAGAGAATAGCTCTTGAACACCAGATACCTGAAAGTACTCCATCAGCTCTGATGGAAATACGTTCTCTATAAAATTATGTGTAATAGTCTTTCGGTTTACTGTCCCGAAAGTTAAATATTTTTTTATTACTCCCCAGTTTTTACGACTGACCCCGTTTTTCCAATTCAAAATTTCAAAAACCTATGCTTGAAATCTAAATCCAATAACTTTTTCGCTTGACGCGAAAAATCTCGCTACAACCAAACTTAAAGTTTTTAGCTTCATCAAAAAAGCTCATCGCACAAAAAAAGCCCCTCATCGTTTAGATGAGGGGCTTTTTTTTAGTCGCTGTCTTTCAAGCGTTTGTAAAAATCGGCACCGACCTACTCTCCCACGTGTTACCGCAGTACCATCGGCTCTGGCGGGCTTAACTTCTCTGTTCGGAATGGGAAGAGGTGGACACCGCCGATATAGGCACCT